>DATDKW010000081.1:0-33263 GCA_036519715.1 Mycobacteriales bacterium | reverse complement strand
TCGACGACCTCGTCGTTCTCCTTCTTCTGCTCGATCGTGCCCCAGGCGCGCTCGTACTGCGCGCGCTTCTTGGACAGGATGAGCCGGCCCTCCTTGTCCTCCTTCTGGAGGACCAGGGCCTCGACCTCGTCGCCGAGCTTGACGACGTCGTTGGGGTCGACGTCGTGCTTGATCGACAGCTCCCGGGACGGGATGACGCCCTCGGTCTTGTAGCCGATGTCGAGCAGGACCTCGTCCCTGTCGACCTTGACGATCGTGCCTTCGACGATGTCGCCGTCGTTGAAGTACTTGATCGTGAGGTCGACGGCGGCGGCGAAGTCCTCCGCCGAGCCGATGTCGTTGACCGCGACCTGCGGGGTCGTGGACGTGGTTGAGGTCGCCGTCGGCTCGGGACGGGTCTCGGTGGTGGACGTCATGTGGTGGGGCGCTCCGGTCGAGGGCTGTGGATCGTCTACGGGTACGCGGAGGGCCCGGGTCGCCGGTGACGAGATCGTGCGGCCCTACCCGGGACGCGTGATGACGAGCATGACGAGCGCGGCCTGCTCCCTACTGAGGCGCGCAGACCCACGGCGCACTGTCCAGGATACTGAGGCCGCCAAGTCACATGCAATGCGGGAGGTACGACCCTGAGCGGCGTTGCGGAAACGAGACCTGCTGGTGGCCCGGCCGGAGTGTCCCACGAGCCGGTGACCCAGGCCCAGAGCGTGCGGGCGAACCGGTCCTGGTGGGACTCCGACGCGGACGCCTACCTGGCCGAGCACGGCGACTTCCTGGGCGAGGTCGACTTCGTCTGGTGCCCGGAGGGGCTGCGGGAGGCCGACGCGCACCTGCTCGGGCCGCTGCCGGGCCGGCGGATCCTGGAGGTCGGCTGCGGCGCCGCCATGTGCTCGCGCTGGCTGGCCACCCAGGGCGCGGTGCCGGTGGCCTTCGACCTGTCCGGCGCGATGCTGCGGCACGCGGCCGCGGCGGCGACCCGGTCCGGGGTGCGGGTGCCGCTGGTGCAGGCCGACGCCGGCCGGCTGCCGTTCGCCGACGGGGCCTTCGACGTGGCCTGCACGGCGTTCGGGGCGGTGCCGTTCGTGGCCGACTCGGCCGGGGTGATGCGCGAGGTGGCCCGGGTGCTGCGGCCGGGCGGGCGCTGGGTGTTCGCCACCACCCACCCGCTGCGCTGGATCTTCCCCGACGACCCCGGGCCGGCCGGGCTGACCGCGCGCACGCCGTACTTCGACCGCTCCCCGTACGTCGAGGTGGACGAGACCGGCGAGCCCACCTACGTGGAGCACCACCGGACCCTCGGCGACCGGGTCCGGGAGCTGGTCGGGGCCGGGCTGCAACTGGTCGACCTGATCGAGCCGGAGTGGCCGGCCGGCCACACCCGCGAGTGGGGCCAGTGGTCCCCGCTGCGCGGCGCGCTGCTGCCCGGCACCGCGATCTACGTCGCGGTGAAGCCGGGCTAGCTGGTGGCCGGCTCCGGCTCCTCGTCGCGCGCGGCCCGGTGGGCGGCCGGGCGGTCGGCGCGCAGGATGACGATGCCGGCGGCGATGAGCAGCAGCCCCAGCACCAGGCCGAGCAGCGGCAGCCACAGGGTGAGCAGCCGGATCTGGCTGATGCTGTCGTTGGCCAGTTTGGCCTGGCGGCCCTGGGTGGCGTCGTCGAAGGTCAGGTCGTAGCGCAGGAAGGTGACCTTGTCCTGCCCGGCGCTGTTGCGGAAGGTGGTCAGGTTCTGCTCGTTGGCCTTGATGATGATCCCGGTCCGCGGCTCCACCCAGGCCGTGCGGGTGGTCTGGAAGTAGACCGGGGCCTGGACGGTGGGCGCCGTCTCCCCCAGCAGCGAGCCGGGCAGGGCCTGCGTGCGCAGCTCGAACGCCGGCACGGTCTGGATGTACTTGTAGACCGTGAGCCCCTTGACCCTCTCCTCGGACACGAACTTGGCCGGGGCCGCCCGGCGCGTGTTCGCGTCCCACCAGGCGTAGTCGCGCTTCTCCGCGTTGAACGGGAACTTGTAGCTCACGCCGGAGTGCCGCACCGGCTCGCCGTCCACCGCCTCGCCGCAGCACGCCACCGCCTCGGCCGTGCGGCGGTCGGTGGCGACCCGGTCCACCGACGCCCGGTTGAACTCGCCGGTGCCGGTCTGCAGGACCACCGACACGTCCCAGACGGCCACGTCGTCGCTGCTGGCCTTGACGTCGCCGCGCAGGGTGCGGCGGGCGACCAGGTCGCTGCTCTTCTCGGTCAGCGAGCCGAGGTCGAGGTAGGTGCCGGGACCGACCGCGTCGGTCTGCGCGAACTGGTCGATCGGCGTGACCACCAGCCGGTCCGGCAGGTAGAACCGGGACATGGCGGCCGAACCCAGCAAGAAAGCGCCAACCAGAACCAGCGCGAGACCGACGACGCGACGCACCGGAACCTCCCCAAGATCGCCTGAGGCGGCGAACCGTACCGTATCCGGCACGGCGATGTTACCGACCGGTTAGAAACACGCCAAGGGCCAGTAAGGTGCCGCTTCGTGGCCACCAGCGTGGACGCCGTCACTCCCCCGCGGCTCCGGACCGTGCCCTACGGCGCGGTGGCGGCGGCCGTCGCGGCGGTGCAGGCCTTCGTGTACGGCGCCCTGGCCGCCCGCGGCTTCTTCTACCAGGACGACTTCGACTACACCGCCCAGGGCGCGGACCGGCCGCTGACGCTCGGCTACCTGCTGGAGCCCAACAACGACCACCTCACGCCGGGGCTGCGGCTGGCGTACTGGCTGATGGCGCACCTGGCGCCGTACGAGCACTGGGTGACGCTCGTGGTCCGAGTCGTGCTGCAGATCGCCGTCACCCTGCTGTTCGCCCGGCTGCTGGCCCGGCTGGTCGGACCGGGTCCGGTCGCGCTGGCCGTGCTGGGCCTGTTCGCGTTCACGATGCTGACGATGCCGTCGTTCCTGGTGCTGTCCAGCGCGGTGAACCTGCTGCCGGCCCAGATCGCGGCGCTGGTGCTGCTCGACCGGCACGTGCGGTATCAGGTCAACGGGCGGCTGGCCGACGCGCTCTGGGGTGCGGTCGCGCTGCTGGTCGGCCTGCTGTTCTGGGAGAAGATCGTGCTGGCGGTGCTGCTGCCGCCACTGCTGAGCCTGCTGGTGCTCACCGCCGGCTCCGTCCGGGACCGGATCCGGGGCACCCGCTGGACCGGCCTGGCCGCGTACGCGGCACCGGTGGTCGTGTTCTTCGGCTACTACCTGACCCACCACTACGGCGACCGCGGCAGCCTGCCGTCGGTGTCCGGCCTGGCCGACCTGGGCTGGACCAGCTGGCGGGCCGGCGTGGCGCCGGCGCTGATCGGCGGCCCCTGGCGCTGGTACGAGAGCCCGGGCAGCTACTTCGGGCTGGCCAACCCGCCGCTGGCCGGGGTGCTGGCCGGCCAGGCCGCGGTGCTGGCGCTGCTCGTGGTGGTGGTCCGCCGGCACGGCGCCCGGGCGCTGCTGCCGTGGCTGCTGCCGGCGGCCTACCTGCTGGGCAACACGGTGCTGCTCGGCGTCGGCCGCTACCAGTTCTTCGGCGGGTTCGTCGGGCGGTCCTTCCACTACCTCTGCGACACCGCCATCCCGGTGCTGCTCGCGGTCGCGCTGTCGGTGGCCCTGCCCCGGCCGGTGGAGGTGGCGGCCCGCGGCGGGTCGGCCGCCGGGCTGGCCGCGGCGCCGGTCCGGCTGCCGGCCGGGCTGACCGGCCGGGCCCGGTCGGTCGCGCTGGTCCTGGTGGCCGCGTACGTGCTCAGCGTGTCGGTGTCCGCGGCCCGGTTCGAGCAGCGCTGGATCGACAACCCGGCCCGGGCCTACCTGGCCGCGGTGACGGCGCAGCTGCGGGCGACGCCGGGCCAGGCGCTCTACGACACGCCGGTGAACCAGGAGGTCGTCGCGCCGCTCGGCGTCGACCGGCGGCTGTCCCAGGTGCTCGCCCCGCTCGACCTGGACGTGCGCTGGAACGACCGCACCGCCGGGGAGCCCAAGGTGGTCGACGACTCCGGCCGGCTGCGCGACGCCGCGTTCGTCCCGGTCGCGCAGAGCCGGGAGGGCCGCGGGTTCTGCTCACACCTCCTGACCGGCGCCGGCTCGCTGACCGTGCCGCTGGACCGGCCCGCGGGCACCGGCGACGTCTTCCTCCGGGTCGACTACATCCTGGAGCGCGGGTCGGCGGTGATCGTGCAGCTGGGTTCCGGTGCGCAGCTGCGGTCGCCGGTGCACGGCCAGCAGGTGGAGCTGCACGCCGGCCTCAATGGCATCGTGGTGCAGGCGGAGGGTCCGGCGGCGGTGGACCGGCTCGTGGTCACCAGCGCCAACTCGGCCGTACGGTTGTGCGTCACCCACGTCGTCGCCGGCTTCCCGTTCCCGGGCGGGCCGTGAGCGCGCCGGCCTCCGGGCAGGCCGTCACGACCCCGGCCCGCAGCCACGCCTTCCCGCAGCTGGACGGGCTGCGGGCGATCGCGGCGCTGTCGGTGGTGCTCACCCACGTCGCGTTCCTCACCGGCCAGGTGATCAGCACCGGGCCGTTCGCGCCGCTGCTGGCCCGGTTGAACTTCGGGGTGACGCTGTTCTTCCTGCTCTCCGGCTTCCTGCTCTACCGGCCGTTCGTCCGGGCGGCGCTGACCGGGCGGCCGGCGCCGGGGCTGGGCCGGTTCTGGCTGCGCCGGGCGCTGCGGATCTTCCCGGCGTACTGGCTGGCGCTGGCGGTGCTGGTGCCCGTGGCCGGGACGGCGCCGTTCGACGCCGGGGACCTGGTCGCGTACGCCACGCTGACCCACACCTACACCCACGCGCCCGGCGACCCGGCCCTGACCCAGATGTGGACGCTGGTCGTCGAGCTCGCCTTCTACCTGGTGCTGCCGCTGCTCGCCCGGGTCTCGCTGCGCGGCCGGGACCCGATGGCGGTGCTGCGCCGGCAGGCGGTGCTGCTGCTGGGCCTGGTCGCCGGCACCATCGCGTACGTGCCGGCGGTGCGGCTGCTGTGGCCGGCCGACCGGCGGCCGCTGCTGTGGCTGCCGGCCTACCTGGACTGGTTCGCGGTCGGCATGGCGCTGGCGGTGGCGTCGGTGGTGCTGGCCTCGCCGGAGCTGACCGGGCGCTGCCACCTGGACGCGCTCCGGCGGATGGCCGACGACACGGGCACCTGCTGGGTCATCGGCGGGCTGCTGCTGTGGACGGCGACGCTGCCGCTGGCCGGCCCGCGCACCCTGGACCCGCCGACCGGATGGGAGTGGGCCGCGCAGCACGGCCTGTACGGCACGGCCGCCGCCTTCTTCATGCTGCCGTGCGTGCTCGGCGACCGGTCCTCGGGCCGGCTGCGGGGGCTGCTCGGCGCCCGGCCGCTGCGGTGGCTGGGCGAGGTGTCGTACGGGATCTATCTGTGGCACCTGGGGATCATCGTGCTGGTGTTCCGGGTGCTGGACCGGCCGTTCTTCGGGGCCGGGTTCTGGTCGATCCTGGTCCCGACGCTGGCGGTGACCGTGGCCGTCGCGGCGGCCAGCTACCGGCTGCTGGAGCGACCGCTGCTGTCGCTGGGCCGGCGGCGTACGGACAGCCGGTCCAGCAGCGGTACCAGCAGCCCGGCCAGCGCCACCGCGCAGCAGAGCTGAGCCAGGCCGGTCTGCCCGAACGGGCCGTCGGTGGCCGGCCGGACCGCGGCCACCAGCACCGCCGTGCCCAGCCCGGCCGCCACCAGCGCGGTCCCGGCCGCGGTCGCCGGCCGGCCCAGCAGCCGGGTCACGGCGGCCCCGGCGACGGCCACCGCCAGCAGCACCGGCGCGGCCAGCACCGCCGCCGCGGCCAGCACCAGCCAGCCCACCCGGCCCCCACGCCGCTCGGCCAGCTCCGGCTCCGGCGTCGTCCGGCCGATGGCCAGCACCAGCACGACCAGCGCCAGCAGCGCCCCGGCCAGCAGGCCCAGCCGGTACGGCCCGTCCGGCCGGTAGCTCAGCCGCACGTCACCGCCGACCCCGGCCGGCACCAGATAGCCCTGCTGCCAGCCGTCGATGCGGACCGCGGTCAGCGGCCGGCCGGCCAGCTCCGCGTGCCAGCCGGCGTTCGCGTTCTCGTGCACGACCAGGTACGTCGCCGCCGGCTGGGCCGGCACCTGCGCCGTCCGCTCGGTGTCGCCCCAGGCCGTCGCCGACGCGGTCCCGGCGTCCAGGCCCAGCCCGGACCGCCCGGCCGCGGGGGCCAGCGTGACGGTGTCGGGCCGGGTGGTGGCGGTGGCGGCGAGCCGCAGCCGGTGCTCCCCCGGGCCGAGCCGGACCCGGCCCGGGGCCGCGCCGGTGCAGGGCGACGCGGCCAGCACCGCGGCCCCCGTCCAGTCCGCGCGGGTGGCCCGGACCGAGGTCCGGTAGCGGGTGCCGTCGAGCTCGACGTCCGGCCCGCTGCCGCAGGGCAGCGCCACGGTCGCGGCCGGCCGGCCGCGCAGCACCCCGTCCGGGCTCAGCACGGTCACCTCGGAGATCCCGACCGGCTCGCCGTCGTCGCCGGCGGCCCGGGTCACCACCACGGTGAGCCGGTCGGTGCGCACCGGCGCCATCCGCACGTACCCGTCCCGGTCGACGGCGGCCCGCACGGTCCGGCCGCCGGTGGTGACGGTCACGGCCCGGGGCAGGGTGGAGGAGGTCGCCACGAACGGGGCCAGCCGCAGCCCCTGCACGACCCGGGCGCCGTCCCAGCGCAGCCGCAGGGTGGGCCGCGGGTCGCCGGGCGCGGCCAGCCAGCCGGTGCCGGCATCCCCGTCCACCGCGGCCGCGGCCTGCCCGCGCGGGTCGGTGACCAGCCGGCTGGACGCGGTCGCCCGCAGCCCGGTCGCCGGGGCCAGCAGCCGGTCCAGCGCGGTGCCGGACCGGGGCCGGACGGTGACCGCCAGGTCGAAGTCGTCGGTGCCGTCGGTGCTGAAGGTCCGGTCGATCCCGCCGTCCTCCTCCCCCGGCCGCTGCGCGATCGGCGTGCAGGCGGCGCCGTCCGGGGTGGTCACGCAGGCCGGGTGGTTGCCCGGGGTGGCCTGCAGCAGCACCAGCGGGGCGGCGGCGCTGGAGGGGGCGCCCGGCAGGGCCAGCGTGCGCTCCGGGAACAGCAGCGGCACCCGTACGGTCGCGATGCCGGCGGCGAACCCGCGGCCGCCCCCCGCCACCGCCGCCACCTGGAGCCGCAGCGTCCGGGTCGTCCCCGGCGGGGTGGCCACCGCCTGCTCCAGCGGGTCCGGGCTGACCTCCGACGTCACCGACCCGCGGTCGGTGACGACGGTGAGCCGGCTGGGCAGCGGCCCGACGAACTGCTCGCCGGTGAAGGCCACGGTCAGCCCGGCGACCGACAGCGGCCCCGCGAAGCGCAGCTCCAGCCACTGCCCGACCGCGCCGGTGAACGACCCGGACACCCAGCTGGTGTCGTCGTCCCCGTCCACCGCCGAGTACGGCTGGTGCCAGTTGCCCCGGGCCAGCACGGCGTCGGCGTCGGAGCCGGACGAGGACGCCGACACGCCGGTCAGGCCGCCGCCGTACCGGACCTCGGCCGGGGGGCCGATCCCGGCCGGCACGTAGTCGTACGCCCGCCGCCGGCCCGCGTACGGCTCATCGGCGGCCAGCGCCGGGCCGGCCACGTCCCGGACCGCGGCGAAGCGCACCTCGCGCTTCCGGTAGGAGTCGCTGACCACCGGGGTGGCCGGCCGGCCGGGATCGTCGCCCGGCAGCAGCAGCGCTCGGCTGCCGAGCAGGCCGCGGTCGGCCAGCGCCAGCACGTCCTCCGGTCCGCCGGTGGTGCGCAGCGGGTCGTCGGCGGACAGCCGCCCGACCGGGCCGGCGCCGCCGACGTAGAAGACCTCGACCGCCGGGTACGCCGTCCCGGACAGCTGCCGCAGCATCGGCCCGAAGGCCGCCGCCCGGGTCAGCCCGGAGTCGGCCAGCGCCTCGTGCACCAGGTCCGGCGAGGTGGACGACGCCCGCGTCTGGTCCAGGTCGTTGCGGACCACGACGTAGTCGACGCCCGAGCGGACCAGCACCGGGGCCAGCCCGCGGCCGCCACGGCCGGCGTCGAGCCGGGCGTCGACCGCGTCCAGCAGCCGGGTCGCGCCGGCCGAGCCGAGCGGCACCGAGTCCCGCACCGCCCAGGGCGAGCGGGCCAGCGGCTGCATCACGTCGTCGCCGGTCCGGCCCCACAGGTAGGCGCCGGTGGTGGCACCGGGGACCAGCAGCGCCCGGCCGTGCCCGGGCTGCCGGGCCAGCCACGCCGCCGCCTCCGGCCAGTACGCGGCGACGGTGTCGTTGCGGGCCGGGGTGAGCCGCCCGGCCAGCCCCGGGCCGGCGGTGACGGCCAGCAGCGCCACCGCCACCGCCGGCACGAACACCCGCCCGTACGGGACCTGCCGGGGCAGCCGTACGGTGCCGAGGAACCAGCCCACTCCGAGGGCCAGCGGCAGCCGCAGCACCGGGTCGAACTTGTGCACGTTGCGGAACGGCGCCAGCGGGCCGTCCAGCACGTCCCGCAGCGTCCCGGCGCCGGGTGCGGCCAGCGGGCCGACGTGCCCGAAGGTCACCGCGGCCACCCCGATCAGCACCCCGCCGACCAGGAACTTCCGGTGCGGCAGGCCCGGCCGGACCAGGCCGAGCAGCCCGAGCAGGGCCAGCCCGGCGGTGGCCAGCACGCCGACCCGGGTGACGGCCAGCGCGTGCCCGGCCGGCCACTCCGGCCCGGCCGGCCCGGACAGCCAGCCCAGCCAGTGGTCGGTGCCCCGCAGTGTGTCGAACAGCGTGGTCACCGACGTGGTGGTGGTCGCCGCCTCGATCCAGTCCAGGAACGGCGGGCTGTAGCGGCCCAGCAGCAGCAGCGGCACCGCCCACCAGGCACAGGCGGCCACCACCGCGACCGCCCACCAGCCGGCCAGCCGGCGGCGCACCGCCCCCGGCTCCCGGGTCAGCAGCCACCACACCGGCAGCGGCAGGATCGCCAGCGTGGCCGCGGCGTTCACCCCGCCGGCGAACAGCAGCGCCACCCCGGACCGGGCCGCCGCCGTCCGCGGGTCGCGCGGCGCGATCAGCGGCAGCAGCACCCAGGGGGCCGCGGCCAGCGGCATCAGCTCGGAGGAGATCCCGCCCAGCTCGGTGAGCACCCGGGGCGCCAGCGCGTACGCCAGCCCGGTCACCACCCGCGCCCAGGGCGGCCCGGTGCCCAGCCGGCCGGCCAGCCGGGTCGCGCCCAGGAACGCCGCCACCAGCAGGGCCGCGTGCCAGAGCCGCTGCACCACCCAGGCCGGCAGCCCGACGTCGTGGCCGAGCAGGAAGAACGGCCCCATCGGGAACAGGTATCCGTACGCCTGGTTCTGCAGCGAGCCGAACGCGGCCAGCGGGTCCCACAGGTGCAGCCCGCGGCCGAGCAGCCGGCCCGGGTCGACGACCAGGTCCAGCTTGGTGTCGGCGATCACGCCGCCCGCGTCCTGGGACAGCGCGAGCAGGGTCAGCCCGAGACAGACCGCGGCCAGCCGCAGCCGCCAGACGACCCGGCTCAGACCGGCCCCCGCCGCCGCGGTGCTCATCGGCGCCGCAGCACCAGCAGCAGGTTCCACAGGACGACCTCGCGGACGGCCGGCACGCGCACCAGCCACCGGGCCCAGTGCGGGTGGTAGCGGGGCAGCGCGGCCACCAGCTCGGCGTCGGCGGTCCGGGCCCAGCGCAGCATCCGGGCCGCGGACAGCGGGAACAGGCTCTGGCCGTACCGGTTCTTCGGCGGCCGGCCGTAGCGGCGCTGGTAGCGGACGGCCGCGTAGTCGCCGCCGAGGTAGTGCCAGGGCGCCGTCTCGTGCCCGCCCCACGGCGACAGCCAGGTCGTGTACGACAGGAACACGGTGCCGCCGGGCCGGGTCACCCGCAGCATCTCGGCCGCCATCCGCTCCGGCTCCCGGACGTGCTCCAGCACGTTGCTGGAGTAGCAGACGTCCACCGCGCCGTCGCGTACCGGCAGCGCGGTGCCACTGCCGAGCACGGTGCGCGGACCGGGGGCGCCGCGGGCGGACAGCTCGCCGGCGTCGGCGTCCACGGCCAGGTACGTCGCGCCGGCCGCCGCGAACGCGGACGCGAAGTAGCCGGGCCCGCCGCCGACGTCGAGCACCGACCGGCCGGCCAGCGGCACGTACTGGCCGACCTGGCGGACGGAGTCGCGGGCCAGGAGTCCGTAGAACCGGTCCGGGTCGGTCTGTTCCACCCGGAACGCACCGAGCAGCGCCACCGAACGGCGCAGTGTCCCGGGGGCGGCCTCATGCACCGCGCCAGGATACGTAGCGACGCCGGAGGCCAGGACAGTGCGCTACCGTTCCGGGTTACCGGCCGGTAGAAGGGACGAATCGTGCGGGTGCTGCTGCTGTCCTGGCGCGATCTGGGCAATCCGCTCGGCGGCGGATCCGAGCGCTACCTGCACCGGGTGGCCTCCGGGCTGGCCGCGGGCGGCGACCAGGTCACCGTGCGCACCGCGGCCTACCCGGGGGCGCCCGCCGCCGAGACCGTCGACGGGGTCCGCTACCGGCGCCGGGGCAGCCCCGACACCGTCTTCCCGACCGCGCTGGCCGACCTGGCCGGCGGCCGGCTGGGCCGCCCCGACGTGGTCGTGGACTGCCAGAACGGGATGCCGTTCGGCAGCCGCCTGGCCACCCGGGCGCCGGTGGTGGTGCTGGTCCACCACGTGCACCGGGAGCAGTGGCCGGTCGCGGTCGGACCGCTGGCCGGCCGGGTCGGCTGGGCGATCGAGTCCCGGGTCGCGCCCCGGCTCTACCGCCGCTGCCGGTACGTCGCGGTCTCGCACGCCACCCGGCGCGAGCTGGGCAGCCTCGGCGTCGACCAGGACCGGGTGACCGTGGTGCACAACGGGCTGGACCCGGTGCCGGCGACCGGTCCGCGCAGTCCGGCCCCGTCGCTGGTGGTGCTGAGCCGGCTGGTCCCGCACAAGCAGGTCGAGCACGCGCTGACCGTGCTGGCCCGGCTGCGGGTGACCCGGCCGGAGCTGACCCTGACCGTGATCGGCGACGGCTACTGGGCGCCGCGGCTGCGCGCGGCCGCAGCCGCGCTCGGGGTGACCGGCGCCGTCCGGCTGGTCGGGCACGTGGGCGACGCCGAGAAGCACCGGCTGCTGGCGGCCGGCTGGGTGCACCTGTGCCCGTCGGTCAAGGAGGGCTGGGGGCTGGCGATCCTGGAGGCGGCCCAGCACGGGGTGCCGACGGTCGCCTACGCGGCCGCCGGCGGGACGGCCGACTCGGTGCTGCACGGCCGGACCGGGCTGCTGGCCGCCGACCTCGACGGGCTGGCCGCCGCGACCGCCCGGCTGCTGGACGACGGCGCCCTGCGGGACCGGCTCGGCGCCGCCGCCCGGCTCCGGGCCGGCGACTTCACCTGGGCGGACACCACCCGCGAGTTCCGGGCGGTGCTGACCTCAGCGGTTCCCGTACTCCACCAGGGGCTGGTTCACCGGGGCGGTGTTGGACGGGGTCTGGCTCGCGAGCTGGACCACGCCGACGGCGGCACCGCCGGCCACGGCCAGCCCGAGCACGAACGCCAGTCCCATGCCGACCACAGTCCGCATCGGTCCCTCCCAGGATGTCCAGTAGCTCCCGCGCCGCCGCGGGAATCACACCGTACCAGCCGGTAACGATCGGTGGCGGCGCCGGTACCCGACTGGCCCGGCCGCGCCCAGCACCAGCAGGCCGGCCGCGCCGAGCACCAGCAGGAGGGCCAGCGCGTCGGCGGCCAGCACCGGAGCGGCCGGCGGCCGGTCGGCGGCCGCGCCGGCCCGGAGCGGGCCCGCGGTGCGGTAGAGGGACAGGTCGCGGCCGGTGTAGACGGGGACGGCCGTGGCCGGCGGGGTGGCGTCGCCGGGCGTGCCGTGCTCGACCAGGACCCAGCCGATGCCGAGCCGGGCCAGGTCGGGGTCCGGCCGCCGGAGGGCGGCGCCGACGGCGGCCGACCGGGCGTCCTCGCCCCGGACCACGACCAGCCCGTCCGGACCGCGCACGGCCAGCGTGTCGGCGGTGACCACGGTCCGGTCGAAGTAGCGCGGGGCCGGGTCGAGCACGGTGCGCCCCCGGGTCCAGCCGAACACCCGGAACGTCTCGTACGGCAGCGCCACGACGTCGCCCGGGCGGTCGTCGGCCCGCAGGATCCGGTCCACCGCGGCCCAGTCGGCCGGGTAGTGGCTGCGGTGCAGGCCGGCGCCGCCGGCCAGCTCCGGGGTGGTCACCACCGGCAAGGCCAGCGCCAGCGCGGCCACCGCGGCCGCGGCCGGCCGGGACCGGATCCGGCCGGCCAGCCGCTGCGCCCCCAGGCCGGCGCCGAGGGCGAGCAGCAGGGCCAGCGGCGCCAGTAGCTTCTGCCCGTCCCGCAGCAGCCCGGCGCCGTCGGCCAGCCGGATCAGCACCTGCAGCCGGTGCCGGCCGCCGCCGGTGGTCCCGGCCACGGCCACCCACAGCCCGAGGCCGGCGGTCGCGGCCAGCCCCCACGCCGCCGGGCCCAGGTGCCGGCGCAGCGCCGGCCAGCCGGCCGCGGCCAGCCCCAGGGCCAGCGCGCTGAGCAGCGGCGCCAGGATCGTGTCCCGGGAGCCCGGCACCGCCGCAGCGTTCCAGATCCCGCCCAGCCCGAGCAGGCTGCCGAGCGAACCGGACCAGTTCTCGGCCCGGGCCGCGAACGCCGCCACCCCGGCCGGGTCGGTCCCGGCGCCGGGATGCAGGGCCCCCGGGACGATCCAGGGCAGGTTCAGCACCACCGCGGCCAGCAGGTACGCCCCCACGGCCCGGGCGCGGGACCCCGGCCGGCCCGCCACGGTGGCGCCCCCACCCGCCCCAGCGGGGTCCCGGGCCCGGGCCAGGCCCCGGGCGGGGTCGCGGACGGGATCGCGGGCGGGATCCCGGGCGGGTTCGCGGGCGGCTTCGCGGGCGGGATCGCCGCTCCCGACAGAGTCGCGACCGCGGGCGGGGTCGCGGGCGGGGTCGCGGGCGGGATCGCCGCTGCCGGCAGAGTCGCGATCACGGACGGGGTCGCCGCCGCCGCGGCCCGGGGCACGATCGCCGCCGCCGCGGGCAGAGTGGCCGGCGGGGCCGGTGGGTGGGGCGGCGAGCAGGACGGCGGCGCCGAGTGCGGTGGCAAGCAGGCCGCCGGTCGGGGTGACCGCGGCGACCGCGGTGGCCAGCACCAGCCGGGGCCACGCCCGCGGCACCCCGGCCCCCACGTCGACCGCGGCCCGCAGCACGTACGGCAGCGCCGCGTACCCGACCAGCAGCGACCAGTGACCCTGCACCAGCCGCTCGGCCACGTACGGGTTCCAGGCGTAGGCCACCGCGGCCACGCACCGGGCCAGCGGGCGGTCCGCCGGCAGCGCCAGCCCGGCGCCGAACGCGGCCAGTCCCAGGGTCAGGACCAGCACCAGCTGCTGCAGCACGTCCCCCGGCAGCGCCACCGAGGCCAGCGAGACCAGCGCGTCGACCGGAACGGCACGCGGCAGTCCGCTGCCGAGCCCGATGTCCGCCGGTCGTAAGGTCTGGCGTGGTACGAACACCATGTCCGAGCTGAGCACGAACCCGCGCCCGAGCACCGGGGCCAGCACCGCAGCCGGCACCAGCGCGCTGACCGCGGCCAGCGCCGCCCGTTCCCGCACGAGGACAGTGAACCGGAGAGTCCCGCCCTGACCACCACGACCGCCCCCGACCGGACCGTCGCCGCCGGTGGGATCGCCGCCGCCGTCGGCACCACGGCCGGCAACGTCCTGTCGTACGGGCTGAGCCTGGCCGGCGCCCGCCTGCTCCCGCCGGCCGAGTACGGCGTCTTCGTCGCGCTGCTCGCGGTGTCCATCGTGGCCTCGGTGCCGTCGCTGGCCGTGCAGGCGGTGGTCGCGGTCCGGGTGGTCCGCTCCGCGCCGGCCGACCGCGCCCGGGTGGCCGGACAGTCGCTCGGGCTCGGGCTGGCCGCCGGGGGCGCGATGATCGCCGCCGGGCTGGTCGCCGCCCCGCTGCTGGACCGGTTCCTGCGGCTCGGCGGGCCCGGGGCGGTCTTCTGGGTCGCGGTCACGGTCGGCGCCATCACCGTGCTCGGGGTGCTGCAGGGCATCGCGCAGGGCCGGCAGGACTTCCACCGGCTGGCCACGATCCTGGTCGTGTACGCGGCCTGCCGGCTGGCCGGCGGGGTGGCCGGGCTGCTGCTGACCCGGGACGTGCTGGGCGCGCTGGCCGGCGTCGCGGTCGGCACGTTCGCCGCGGCCGCTGCCGCCTGGCTGCTCACCGACCGGCCCCGGCCGATGCGCGGCGGCTGGCGCACCCGTGAGCTGCTGGTGGCCTGCCAGGCGCTGGCCGGCCTCTACCTGCTCACCAACCTCGACCCGGTGCTGGCCCGGCACTACCTGCCGGCCGCCGAGGCCGGCCTCTACGGTGCCGGCGCGGTGCTGGCCAAGGCCGCCTTCTTCCTGCCCCAGGCCGTAGTCCTGGTGCTGTTCCCCAGGCTGGCGTCCTCGCCCCGGCCGGGCCGGACGCTGTGGACCGGGCTGGCCGCGCTGGCCGGCCTGGGGCTGCTCCTCACCGGGGTGACCCGGCTGGCCGGCGGTCTGGCGGTGACCGCCGTGGGCGGGTCCGCGTACCGGGACCTGGCCGAGCACGCCTGGCTCTTCGTCGCCGTGGGCTCGGCCCTGGTCGTCGTCCAGCTGCTGCTCTACGCCCAGCTCACCGCGCGGGCGCACGGGACCCTGGCGGTCTGGGTGGTGGTCGCGGCCGAGGCCACGCTCATCGCCACCGTCGCGCACGGCAGCCTGGTCGCCGTCGTCACCGCCGCGCTGGCCGTCGCCGTCACCGCCGCCGTGCTCGGCCTGGTCTGGGCCGTGTCCAAGGCCCGCTCGGAGCCCGCCGCCGTCGACGCTCAGGCGCCCGCGCCCGCGCCCGCGCCCGCGGCCGCCGACGCTCAGCCGCCGGCGGGCGGGCGGTAGGCCGCAGCCGCCGACGCTCAGCCTCCGCCCGGCCAGGGCGCCGCGCGGTAGCTCGCGCGGCGGCCGTCGACGCCCGGCCGGCGACAGGTCAGGAAGCCGGTCAGGGCGCCGGGCGGTAGGTCAGGCGGCGGCCGCTCAGCCTTCGGCCGGCCAGGGCGGCGGGCGGTAGGCCAGGTCCAGGCCGGTGTCGGAGCCGAAGGCGGTGGTGATCGCCCGGCCGGCCGGGTAGGTCCCGACCCGCACCCAGTTGTCCAGCAGCGTCAGCGTCCCGGTCAGCTCGCCGCCGGTGAAGTTGCAGTGCCCGGCCCCGTACGGCGCGGGCTTCGGGTAGGTCGCCGGCGCCTTGGTGTAGAGCTGCACCAGGTCGGCCGTCCTGCGGTCCGACGCCGCCACCTTGGCCGCGAACACGCCCTCGTTCTGCACCAGCACCAGCGGGTCGGCCTCGGTGTGCACGGTCAGCGTCGGCACCTGCACGTCGCCGGCCGGCGTGCCCAGCGCCTCGAACTTCGCCCGCGCCGCCGGGTCGGGGGTGATCCGGGTCCCGCGGGACAGCGTGGCCAGGTTGGCGTCCGTCGACCCGGCCGCCACCGTCTCGATCAGCGCCCGCTCGCTCGCCGACACCCGCGCGCCGTAGTCGGCGTCCACGTTGCCGGACGGATTGCCGCCGACCCGCTGCTCGATGTCCTGCCGCACCGTCGTGCCGAAGACCAGCGCCGTGACCAGCGACTCGACCAGCGCCGAGCCGCGCGACCGCAGGGTCGAGCCGTCGAAGCTCCCCGTCTGGGTGGGCGCGTCCGCCAGCGCCCCGACCAGCAGCAGCTTGGCCAGCCCGGCCGACGTCGTCGCCGCCGCCAGCACCTGCTTGTACGCCAGCTCGAAGTTCGCCTGCGCGTCCTGGAAGGACGTGTAGCCCTCGACCTTGAACGCCGGCGCCACCAGCGTCCTGATCGCGTAGCCGACGTCCAGCGCGAGGTCGAAGTTGAGGTTGCTGCCGCCCAGCACCCCGCACATCGGGGCCGCGCCGGAGATCCAGTCCGGGTGCTTCTCGGCCAGCTCCTCGGTGATCAGGCCGCCGAGCGAGACGCCCCAGGCGTACGTCCGCTTGGGCGTGCCGACCTTCTGCACGAAGAAGTCGTGCAGCTGCTCACCGGCCGCCACCCCGTCCGCGACCGCCCACCCGTTGGTTTTGTACGCCGACCCGGCCAGCGCGTAGCCCTTGGCCAGCAGCGCGGTCGCGACCTCGTCGGCCGGCGCGGCCTGGGCGTCGGCCTGCACCGGGGCGAAGTCCGGCGGTGACGGCCGCGCCGCCCGGTAACCGTGCGAGAACAGCAGCAGCGTGCCGTTCCACTTCTCCGGCAGCTGGATCTCGTACTTCGCGCCCTCCAGCGTGCCGGCGCAGGCGATCTTGTCGCAGCCGGTGAACGGGACGTCGGTGGAGGTGTCGCGGACCGCGTCCTGCCCGGACCCGGCCGCCGGCTCCGACCCGCACGCCGCGAGCAACGACATCACCGCGACGGCGGCCAGCGCCCGCCCTCGCCACGACCCTCTGACCATCCCCGCAGTCTTCCAGACGCCACCCGACCCGGCCCCAAGCACCACCGGCCGGCGCGCTCGCGCGCGGCTCAGTGGCCGGCGTCGTCCCAGGTGCGGCCGACGCCGACAGACACGTCGAGCTCGACCGAGAGCCGGTAGGCGCCGCCCATCTGGGACCGGACCAGCGCCTCGACCGTCTCCCGCTCCCCCGGCGCCACCTCCAGCACCAGCTCGTCGTGCACCTGCAGCAGCAGCCGGGACTTCAGACCCCTCTCCCGCAGGGCCTGGTCGACGCCGAGCATGGCCACCTTGATGATGTCGGCGGCCGAGCCCTGGATCGGCGCGTTGAGCGCCATCCGCTCGGCCATCTCCCGGCGCTGCCGGTTGTCGCTGGTCAGGTCGGGCAGGTAGCGCCGGCGGCCGAGGATGGTCTCGGTGTAGCCGTCCTTGCGGGCCGCGTCCACGACGTCGCGCAGGTAGTCGCGCACCCCGCCGAAGCGCTGGAAGTAGGCCTCCATCTGCTCCCGGGCCTCGTCCGGGTGGATCCGCAGCTGCTGGGCCAGCCCGTACGCCGACAGGCCGTAGGCCAGCCCGTACGACATGGCCTTGATGCGGCGGCGCAGCTCCGGGTCGACCGACTCCGGCGGCAGGTTGAAGGCCTTGGACGCGACGAACGTGTGCAGGTCCTCGCCGGAGACGAACGCCTCGATCAGGCCGGCGTCCTCGGACAGCGTGGCCATGATCCGCATCTCGATCTGGCTGTAGTCGGCGGTGAGCAGCGACTCGTAGCCGGCGCCCACCACGAACGCGCGCCGGATCCGGCGGCCCTCTGCCGTCCGGATCGGGATGTTCTGCAGGTTGGGGTCCTGCGAGGACAGCCGCCCGGTGGCCGCGATCACCTGGTTGAACGTGGTGTGGATGCGGCCGTGGTCGTCGACCATCGGGATGAGCGAGTCGACCACGGTCTTGAGCCGGGACACGTCCCGGTGCCGCAGCAGCGCGCCCAGCAGCGGCACGTCCGGCGCCTGCTCGGACAGCCAGACCAGCGCGTCGGCGTCGGTGGTGTAGCCGGACTTGATCCGCTTCGTCTTGGGCAGCTTGAGCTCGTCGAACAGGATCGCCTGCAGCTGCTTGGGCGAGCCGAGGTTGAACTCCCGGCCGACCGACGCGTACGCCTCCTGCTCGACCGCCTTGACCTGGCTGGCGAACTCGGACTGGAGGTCGACCAGGTAGTCGAGGTCGGCGCCGATGCCGGTGCGTTCCATGTCGGCCAGCACCCGCGACAGTGGCAGCTCGACGTCGCGCAGCAGCACGGTGGCACCCCGGGTGTCGAGGTCGTCGTCCAGCGCCCGGGCCAGGTCGGCGACGGCTCGGGCGCGCACCGCCTGCTCGGCCGCGACCGCGGCGTCGGCCTCCTCGGCCCCGCCGTCCAGGGTCAGCTGGCCCTCGCCGGCCGGCTCGCTGCCGCCGCGCAGCTCCAGCCGCAGGTAGCGCAGCACCAGGTCGGCCAGGTCGAACGTGCGCTGGCCGGGCAGGGCGAGGTAGGCGGCCAGGGCGGTGTCGCTGGTGACCCCGGCGAGGTCCCACCCCCGCGCGTACAGCGCCAGCAGGGTGCCCTTGAGGTCGTGCACGGTCTTGGGCACGGCCGGGTCCTGCAGCCACTCGACCAGAGCCCGCTCGTCGACGTCGGTGAGCGTCTCGGCGTCGATGTAGGCGGCGTCGTCCGGCCGGCCGCCCTCGACCGCGAGGCCGAGCCCGAGCACGACGCCGGTGCCGCGGCCCCAGCTGCCGCGCAGGCTGATGCCGACCCGCTTGCCGGAGCGGGCGTGCTCCTCCAGCCAGCCCGGCACCTCGTCGGGCCCGAGCACCGCCCCGTCGACCTCGAACCCGCCCTCGGCCTCGGGCTGGGCCGAGGTCAGCTCCGCGAACAGCCGCTCCCGCAGCACGCGGAACTGCAGGTTGTCGAAGAGCTTGTGCACCTCGTCGCGGTCCCACTGGCTGCGGACCAGGTCCTGCGGGCCGACCGGCACCGGCACGTCGCGGACCAGCTCGGTCAGCTGCCGGTTGCGCAGCACGCTGGCCAGGTGGGCCCGCAGGGCGTCGCCGGCCTTGCCCTTGACCTCGTCCACCCGCTCCACCAGCGCGGTCAGGGAGCCGAACTCGCGGACCCACTTGGCCGCGGTCTTCTCCCCCACGCCCGGGATGTTGGGCAGGTTGTCGGACGGGTCGCCGCGCAGGGCGGCGAAGTCCGGATACTGCGCCGGGGTCAGGCCGTACTTGGCCTCGACCTCCTCCGGGGTGAACCGGGTCAGCTCGGACACGCCGCGCTTGGGGTAGAGCAGGGTGACGCGCGGCCCGACCAGCTGGATCGCGTCCCGGTCGCCGGAGCCGATGAGCACCTCCATGCCCTGCTCGACCGCCTGCGTGGTCAGCGTGGCGATGACGTCGTCGGCCTCGAAGCCCTCCACCCCGAACCACGGGATGCGCAGCGCCTGCAGCACCTCCTGGATGAGGCTGACCTGGCCCCTGAAGTCGCTCGGCGACTCCGACCGGCCGGCCTTGTATTCCGCGTACGTCTCGTTGCGGAAGGTCTTGCGGGACACGTCGAAGGCGACGCCGATGTGGGTCGGCTTCTCGTCCCGGAGCTGGTTGATCAGCATCGAGGTGAACCCGTAGACCGCGTTGGTCGGGATGCCCATCGTGGTCTGGAAGTTTTCCACCGGCAGCGCGAAGAACGCCCGGTAGGCCAGCGAATGGCCGTCCAGCAGGAGCAGTCTCGGTGCCTCGGTCACGGTCGGAGTCTAGGACTGCGCACCGACAATTCCCGCCGCGCGTCAGCCGGTGCGGCGCAGCCGGGAACGCGGCGGCCGGGGCAGCGCCCGGGCCAGGCCGGTCCGGCCCGGCAGGGTCGTCTCGCCGGCCGGGTCGGTGCTGACCAGCGCCCGGCGCAGCGCCGTGACCGGGGCGATGCGGCGGATCACCTGCGGGGCGAAGCCGAGCCGGGCGAAGAACCGGTTGGCGTCCCGGCCGGTCGGCGCGACCCCGACCACCACCGAGTCGACGCCGAGCTCGTCCGCGTACCCGGCGGCGGCGGCGACCAGCGCCCGGCCCGCGCCGCGCTTGCGGTGCTCGGTGCCGACGAGCAGGTGGCTGACGTAGACCGAGGGCGGGTCGACCAGGCCGCCCGCGGTGTCGGCGCCCAGCACGGCCGCGCCGATGACCGCGTCGGACTCGTCCACCGCGACCACCACCCGGTGCTCCGGGTCGGTGATCAGCCGCTGGCAGAGCACCCGGAAGCCGTCCGGGCCGAGCCGGGCCACGGCCCGGCCGCGCACCGGCCCGAGCTCACCCAGAAGCGCCAGCAGCGCGTCCACGTCGTCCACCGTCGCCGTACGCACCCGCACCCGGATCCGGGACACTCCGCCTCCAGCCAGGACACCTGCCGGCTCCGGCGGGAAAGAGGTCCCGGGTCCGTCGGCAGGCCGCTCACCCTACCCGGCCGCGGATCTTCCCGGGCAGCGGCCGAACGGCGGACCCCGACCCCGGGGTTTGACGGCCCACCTCCGTGGAACCCCGGCCGGCGTGTCGAGGCACCGGCCGCGGCGGCCTCAGCCGACGCCGGTGCCCAGGTATGCCGCCTTGACCTGCGGATCGTCGAGCAGGTCGGCCGCCGGCGCGCTCTTGACGATCTCGCCGGTCTCCAGCACGTACGCGCGGTGGGCGATCTGCAGGGCCTGCTGCGCGTTCTGCTCGACCAGCAGCACCGTCGTGCCGCGCCGGTTGATCTCCACGATGATCGAGAAGATCTGCTGAACCAGCATCGGAGCGAGACCCATCGACGGCTCGTCCAGCAACAGCACCTTCGGCTTGGCCATCAGCGCCCGGCCGATCGCCAGCATCTGCTGCTCGCCGCCGGACATCGTCCCGCCGAACTGGCGCTTGCGCTCGGCCAGCCGCGGGAAGAGCTCGTAGACCTCGGCGATCTCCCGGGACAGGTCGCCCTTGCGGGCGTACGCCCCCATGTAGAGGTTGTCCTCGACCGTCATGCCCGGGAAGACGCCGCGGCCCTCCGGCGCCTGCCCGATGCCGGCGAGCACCCGCTTGTGGCCCGGCATCTTGGTGATATCGGCGCCGGCGAAGCGCACCGCGCCGCGGGAGACGGGGCGCAACCCCGAGATCGTCTTCAGCGTCGTGCTCTTGCCGGCGCCGTTCGCACCGATCAGGGTGACGATCTCGCCCTCGGCGACCTCGACGGAGATGCCCCGCAGCGCGGCGATCTTCCCGTAGTAGACATGGACGTCGTCCAGTTCAAGAAGCATCGGCGGGTGCCCCCAGGTAGGCCTCGATGACCCTCGGATCGTTCTGGATCTCGGCGGGCAGGCCCTCGGCGATCTTCTCGCCGAAGTCGAGCACCGCGATGCGGTCGCTGATGCCCATGATCAGGCTCATGTCGTGCTCGATGAGCAGGACGGTCGGGCCGGAGTCCCGGATCCGCCGGATCAGCCCCTGCAGGTCGCGCTTCTCCGCCGGGTTCATGCCCGCCGCCGGCTCGTCCAGCAGCAGCAGCTTCGGGTCCGTCGCCAGCGCGCGGGCGATCTCCAGCCGCCGCTGGTCGCCGTACGGCAGGTTCTTCGCCGTCTCCGACATCCGGCCCGTGATGCCGACGAACTCCAGCAGCTCGGCGGCCCGGTCCCGGCCGTGCCGCTCCTCCTTCCGGTGCCAGGGCAGCCCGAGCGCCGCGCCGACGAGCCCCGTCCGGTGGTGGGCGTCGGCACCGACCATCACGTTCTCCAGCACCGTCATGTTGTGGAACAGGCGGACGTTCTGGAACGTGCGGGCGACGCCGGTCTTGGTGACCGCGTACCGCTTCCGGCCGCTGATCCGGTCGCCGTCGAACCGGACCTCACCCTCGCTCGGCTGGTAGACCCCGGTGACCACGTTGAACACCGTGGTCTTGCCGGCGCCGTTCGGGCCGATCAGGGCGAAGATCTCGCCTTCCCGGACGGTGAGCTCGACGCCGTTGAGGGCGACCACGCCTCCGAAGCGCATCGTCAGCGTCCGCAGCTCGAGCAGCGGGCGGGCGTCGGCAGCGCCCGGCGCACCGGCCGCCGAGGCACCGGCCGCCGAGGCACCGGCCGCCGCCGGCGCCGTGCTGGGCGTGGTCTCGCTCATCGGGTCGCCACCGCCGTCCCGGGGTCGGGGCTCGCGGCCGGAGCGGCGCCCTCGGCGCCGAGGTGGCCGCTCCCGCCGCCGCCCTCGGCCAGCTCCGCCCGCCGCCGCCGGGACGGCAGGATCCCCTCCGGCCGCAGGATCATCATCAGCACCAGCACCGCGCCGAACGAGAGCACCCGGTAGTCCTGCAGGCCGCGGAACCGCTCGGGCAGCCAGGCGATGAGGAAGGCGCCGAACATGACGCCCGGGATGTTGCCGGAGCCGCCCAGCACCACCGCGGCGAGGATCGTCGCGGACAGGATGAACGGGAAGTTGTTCGGGATGATGGAGATGACCTTGCCGGCCCACACCACACCGGTGGCACCGCCGATCGACGCCCCGATCGCGAAGGCGGCGAGCTTGAAGCGGAACGTCGGCACGCCCATCAGCTCGGCCGCGTCCTCGTCCTCCCGGATGGCCGCCCAGGACCGGCCCACCCGGCTGTTCTCCAGCCGCTTGGCGAAGACGATCACCAGGACGATCAGCACGAGCAGCAGGTAGTAGTACGGCCTCGGGTCCAGCACGCCGTACCGCAACGGGCGGACGCCGAATATTTCGAAGCGGGACAGGTTCGGTGGGTGCGGGATGCCGGCGATGCCCCGCGGGCCGCCGATGTAGTCGGTGTTCTCCGCGACCTTCCGGACGATCTCACCGAAGCCCAGCGTGACGATCGCGAGATAGTCCCCGCGCAATCGCAACGTCGGCGCGCCGAGCAGGACCCCGGAGAGGGCGGCCGCCATGGTGCCCAGGACCAGGATCTCCCAGAAGCTCCAGCCCCACCGGGTGCCCAGCACAGCCATCATGTAGCCGCCGACGGCGAAGAACGCCACGTAGCCCAGGTCCAGCAGACCGGCCTGGCCGACCACGACGTTGAGGCCGATCGCGAGCAGGATGTAGACCCCGATCGGATAGAACAGCACCGTGGGCCAGTCGCTGTCCGGGGTCATGATGCTGCCGATCGCCCGGGACGGAAGCAGCACCGCGCCGACGATCAGCACGAGGTAGACCACCCAGCGGGCCCATCGCGGCGCCTCCGCCCACAGGTCCCGGGTCCGGTCCACGGCTCGGCCGACCGGGTTGCCGACCTTGCTCGACATCCGCGTGTCCCTCCCGTCGGCGCTCATGCGCGGGCCCGCTGCAACGACTCACCGAGTATGCCGCTCGGCCGGAACATCAGGACCAGGACCAGCACGGAGAAGGCGACCACGTCCCGCCACTCGGAGCCGAACAGGACCGAGCCGTACAGCTCGATCAGGCCGAGCAGGAAGCCGCCGACCAGGGCGCCGCGCAGGTTGCCGATGCCGCCGAGCACCGCCGCCGTGAAGGCCTTGATGCCCAGCAGGAAGCCGACGAAGTAATTCGTCGACTCGAACCGCATCAGGTAGAGCGCCGCCGCCACGCCGGCCATGGCCCCGCCGATGGCGAAGGTGGCGGTCACGATCCGGTCGATGTTGACGCCCATCAGCACCGCGGTCTCCGGGTCCTGGGCGGTGGCGCGGATACCCCGGCCGAGCTTCGTCCGGCGGACGAACTGGTCCAGCCCGAGCATCATCAGCACGGCGGCGATGACGATCAGGAGCTTGTCGTTGCGGACGACGAAGTCACCGATCGAGATGGCATCGCTGCGCTCGACCCAGTTCGGCGACTGCACCGGGAGCCGGCCGCCCTCCTGCGGCCGGTCGAACAGCCGCGGGATCACGGTCAGCGCGAACAACTGCTGCAGGAACAGCGACGCCCCGATGGCCGAGATCAGGGCGGCCAGCCGGGACGCGCCGCGCCGGCGCAGCGGCCGGTACGCGACGTACTCCAGGACGACCGCCGCCCCGCCGGAGACGACCGCGCTCACCACTGCCAGCAGGACCAGCATGCCCAGCAGGGAGAAGCCCGCGAGCGGCGCGGACACCCCGATCTTGGTCACCGTGAACAGCGCGGCCACCGTGCCGATCATGAAGATCTCGGAGTGGGCGAAGTTGATCAGCCGCAGGACGCCGTAGACCATCGTGTAGCCGAGCGCGACCAGGGCATAGATCGCGCCCAGCGACAGCCCGTCGACCGTCGCGGGCCAGAACTGGTTGACGAAGTTCGAGAACACCGTGGTCGCCTTCCTGAACAGGAGGGAGCGGGAGCGCCCAGGCGCTCCCGCTCCCTACCCCGTCTTGCGGTGAGGAGGTCAGCGCTCAGCCGACCTTGGCGTCCTTGCTGTTGCCGAGCAGCGTGTAGTTGGGGCCCTTGAACAGGTACACGAACACGTCGCCGCCGGCCGGCTCGCCGTTGGGGCCGAACTTGATCTGCTTCGTCACGCCCGGCTGGTCCAGCGTCGACAGGAAGGTGTTGATGTCCTTCGGCGTGGTCTTGCCGGCCTTGATCGCCGCGATGAACGCCGACGCGGCGTCGTACCCCTCGGCCGAGTAGATCGCCGGGGCGGTCTTGTACTTGGCCTTGTACGCCTCGGAGAACTTCTTGCTCGCCTCGTTCGACACGCCGGTCGGGTCGACCAGGCAGGGGCAGCCGACGACGGCGCCGTCGGCGTTGGTGCCGCCCGCGCCCTTGGCCAGGCCCGCGTCGAGCGATCCGTCACCCGACAGGAAGCGGGTCTTCACCCCGGCCTCGCGGAGCTGCTTGAGCAGGGGGCCGGCCTGCGCGTAGTAGCCGCCGTAGAAGATCGCGTCCGCGTTGGCCGGCTTCACCTTGTTGACGGTCGAGGAGTAGTCGGAAGCCTTCGGGTCGATGACGTCGGTCTCGACGGTGACGCCCTTGTCCTTCAGCGCCGCGGTCACGAAGTCGGCGATGCCCTTGCTGTAGTCCTGGTTGTCGTGGATGACGAAGACCTTCTTCGCGGTGAACGCCCGCGAGATGAACTCCCCGATCCCGGTGCCCTGGATGCGGTCCCCGGGCAGGATCCGGTGCCAGTACTTCCAGCCCTTCTCGGCCAGCGTCGCGTTGGTCGCGGAGGCCGAGATGCTCGGGATCTCGCCCTCCTCCAGGATCGGACCCACCTGCTGCGACTCCCCGGAGAACGCGGGACCGATCAGGCCGACGATCTTGTCGGTGTTGAGCGCCTGCTGGGCCAGCGCGGTCGCCTGCTCCGGCACGCCCTGGCTGTCGTAGGTCTTCAGCTCGATCTTGGTCGCCGGATTGGTCGCGTTGTACTCGTCGATCGCCATCTGGGCGCCGTTCTTCGGCGGGATGACGATGCCGGAGTTCTCACCGGTGAGGTCGCCCATGAAGCCGAGCTTGACGGACGCGGGCTGGCTGCCGCCGGAGTCGCCGCCGCCGCCGTTGTCGTCGCTGTTGCCACAGGCCGAAAGAACGAGGGCCGAGGCGGCCGCTGCGGCCACCAGTCCCCGGGGAAACGCACGCCGCACGAGTTACCTCCGTAGAACGGATGAGAGCCGTCGCCGCAGCCCGCAGGCCTGGCGACGTGCGGGAAGATAGCGCACGGAGCGAGTCCGACGACGGGCGCACGGCAAGTCGTAACGGAACCGCTATCCCGCCGCGCCCCTCGGTGACCCGGAGGCCGCGCTGTGCCGGTGTGACCCTGGCCCGGACCACCCGCGCCCGAACCGGTCACCGGTACGGTACAGCGATGGGTCGGGTACGGCGGCAGTGGCTGGTCGTGGTGCTCGCCGGTGCGACGGCAGCGGCCTGCACCGGGGAGCCGGCGAGGTCGGCGCCGACCGGTCCCCCGCCCGCGACGGTCCCGGCGCCGGATAGCACCCTCGACTGGACCGGGTGCGCGCTGCCGGCCGAGCCGGGCGCCGTGGTCCGGGCGGTCCTCCCGGGCGGCGACGGAGTGCCCTGGACCGCCGTCGGCCAGGAGGGCGGCGGCTCCGCCGAGGTCCGGCCGGCGGCGTGGACCGCCGCCGACGGTTGTGCCTGGTCGCGGTCGCCGGTCCGCGCGATCACCCCGGAGGGCGGGCGCACCGGCTTCTCCGCGGTGGCGCGGCGGGGTCGGGTGGTCGCCGCCCTGGGCCGGTCGTACAGCAAGGTGCACGGCAACGCCCGGCCCACCCTGTGGCGGTCCACCGGCGGCGGCCCGCTGCGGGAGGTCCAGCTGCTGCGCGAGCTCTTCGGCGGGGAGAGCGGGATCTCGGTCGACGCGCTGGTGTCGGGACCGGACGCGCTGCTGGCGGTCGGGTCGTACATCACCCGGGACAAGAACGTCGCGGTGACGGTGTGGCGCTCCGCGGACGGCGCCGGCTGGGACCGGCTGGCGCCCGGCGCCGGTCAGACCAGCAGCCCGGGGGAGCAGTTGCTGACCCGGGACATGGCCGCCGGGCCGCTCGGCTCGGTGATCGTCGGCACCGCCTTCCAGGTCGCCGGCGGCGGCCGGGACAGCTTCGACGCCGCGGCCTGGTACGCGGCCGGCGGGGAGCGGGTGTGGCGGCGGGCGGACCTCAGCCGGTCCGGCCTGGTCGGAGCCGGCGACCAGCGGCTCCTGGCCGCCGCCCCGGTCGGTCCGGGCTACGCCGCCGTCGCCGCGGTCCGGTCGGACAGCGGCTTCGAGCTGCGCTCGGCGCTGTCCGAGGACGGGATGACCTGGTCCGCGGGCGGGCCGCTGCCACTGGCCCGGGCCCTGCCCGGCGCCGATCGCCCGACGGCCGAGGTGGCCGCGGTGGGGCCGGGGCTGGTGGCCGGCACGGCGGCCGAGGGCCGGGCGGCGCTGTGGCGGTCGGCCGACGGCCGGCAGTGGCGGCCCGAGACCGTCCCCGGGCCCGCGGACGGGGCGACCGGAGTCGTGCTGGCCGCCGGCGCCGACCGGCTCGTCCTGGTCGTGCAGACGGCGGACGGTCCCCGCATGCACCTGGCCCGAACGGGCGGCTGACGGGGCGTACGGGAGGCCGGGTCAGCGCCCGGAGTCGGCGGTGAGGTCGAAGCCGGCCGCCAGCACGGCCTCGGCCACCGCGCGCATCGTCGTGCGCCGGTCCATCGCCGTACGCTGGATCCAGCGGAACGCCTCCGGCTCGGTCATCGCGTGCTCGGTCATCAGCACGCCCTTGGCCCGCTCGACCGTCTTGCGCGCCTCCAGCCGCTCCTGCAGGCCGCCGACCTCCTGCTCCAGCGCCACGATCTCGGCGAACCGGGACGTCGCCATCTCGATCGTCGGGACCAGGTCCTTCTTCTGGAACGGCTTCACCAGGTAGGCCATCGCGCCGGCCTCCCGGGCCCGCTCGACCAGGTCGCGCTGCCCGAACGCGGTCAGGATGACCACCGGGGCCACCCGGTCCCCCGCGATCCGCTCGGCCGCGGCGATGCCGTCCAACTTGGGCATCTTCACGTCCAGGATGACCAGGTCCGGCCGCAGCGAGTCGGCCAGCGCGATCGCCTCCTCGCCGTCGCCGGCCTCTCCCACGACCGCGTAGCCCTCCTCCTCGAGCATCTCCTTCAGGTCCAGGCGGATCAGCGCCTCGTCCTCGGCGATGAGAACTCGGCGGGGAGGTGCGTCGGACACGGGCTACTCCAAGGCGTGGGACGGACACGCGACGTCGCGAGCCGGAGACCGCAGCGTACCTGGCTAGACTCTTGGGGCGCGCCGAGCCGGGATGGTGGAATCGGCATACACGGGTGCCTCAAAAGCATCTGCCCGAGAGGGCTTGCGGGTTCGAGTCCCGCTCCCGGCACGCGTCAGCGTGCCGGGAGCGCTTCGCCGCTCCACTGGCCGCTTCTGGCCGGTCGCCATGCTTGCCCTGGGGGCCGAGCCCCGTGGAACCCCGCGTTCCGGCCCCTCACCTTGAGTGGGTGGGGCCGACCTGCCGCCTTGGGTCGGGACCCCGCGCTGCGGCCTGTCGCCTTGGGATAGTGGGTGCGTGGCGCACATGAGTCCTTCGGAGTTTCGTCGGTACGGGCGTGAGGTTGTCGACTGGATCGCGGACTACTGGGAACGGGTGGAGTCGCTGCCGGTGCGGGCGCAGGTGAAGCCCGGAGAGATCTCTTCGTCGCTGCCTGCTTCTGCTCCGGAGACCGGCGAGCCCTTCGGCGCGCTGTTGCAGGACCTCGACTCGGTGATCCTGCCGGGGGTGACGCACTGGCAGCATCCGTCGTTCTTTGCGTACTTCCCGGCGAACGCTTCGGGGCCGGCGGTGTTGGGGGATCTGCTGTCGTCGGGGCTCGGGGTGCAGGGGATGCTGTGGGCGACGTCGCCGGCGGTGACCGAGCTCGAGACCGTGGTGATGGACTGGCTGGCCGAGCTGCTGGGGCTGCCGGAGCGGTTCCGGGGGCACGGCGTCATTCAGGACACGGCGTCCTCGGCCATGCTGTGCGCGCTGTTGGCCGCGCTGCACCGGGCCTCCGGCGGGTCGGTGCGGGTGGACGGGGTGCGGGACCGGTACGCCGTGTACCTCTCCCCCGAGACGCACTCGGCCGGGGAGAAGGCGGTGCGGATCGCCGGGCTGGGTGACGCGGCGATCCGGATCCTCGACGTGGACCCGGACGCCCTGTCGGTGACGGCCGACTCGCTGCGCCGGGCCGTGGACGCGGACGTCGCCGCCGGCATCACTCCGCTGCTCGTGCTGGCCACCGTGGGCACCACCTCGACCACCGCCGTCGACCCGGTCCGGGCACTGGGCCAGCTGTGCCGGGACCGGGGCATCTGGCTGCACGTCGACGCCGCCTACGCCGGCGTGGCCGCGGTCTGCCCGGAGCTGCGCTGGCTCAACGACGGGCTGGAGCTGGCCGACTCGTACGCGACCAACCCGCACAAGTGGCTGCTGACCAACTTCGACTGCGACGCGTTCTGGGTCGCCGACCCGGACGCGCTGGTCGGCGCGCTGTCGGTGCTGCCGGAGTTCCTCCGCAACGCCGCCACCGAGTCCGGCTCGGTCATCGACTACCGGGACTGGCAGGTGCCGCTGGGGCGAAGGTTCCGGGCCCTGAAGCTGTGGGCGGTGCTGCGCTGGTACGGCGCGGAGGGGCTGCGCGAGCACATCCGCTCCGGCGTCGGCCTGGCCCAGGAGCTGGCCGGCTGGGTCCGGTCCGACCCGCGCTTCGAGGTCGTCGCGCCGCACCCGCTCGGCCTGGTCTGCCTGCGGCTGAAGGACGGCGACGCCGCCTCCGAGGCGCTGCTGACCGCGGTCAACGCGTCCGGCCGGGCCTACCTGTCCCACACCCGGGTGCGCGGGCAGTACGTGCTGCGGGTCTCGATCGGTGCCACCCTGACCGAGCGCCGGCACTTCGAGGCGCTCTGGGCCCTGCTGCAGCGCCTCGCCCCCTAGGAGCGCGGGTCACCACGGCGGTCGTAGCCCGCGCCAGGCCGTGGTGGCGGAGGCCGGGCCGGTGGCGGCCTCGGCCAGGCCGGCGCGGAGATCGGCCAGCCGGTCCGGGCCCAGCCGCTGGGCCAGCCGGGCGTCGATCGTGGCCAGCGCCCGCTGCGCGGCCCGGACCGCGGCCCAGCCCCGGTCGGTCAGCACGATCAGCTTGCCCCGGCGGTCGGTCGGATGCGGCTTTCGCCGCACGTACCCGGCTCGTTCCAGCTCGTCCACCAGCTGCCCGGCCGACTGCTTGGTGATCCCGAGGTGCTCGGCCACCTGCACCCCGGTGGCACCGCCGAAGGACAGCCGGGACAGCGCGTACCCGTGGGCCGGGCGCAGGCCGGCGAACCCGGCCGCCTCCAGCTCGGCGCCGAGCTCGTCGGTCAGCCGCCCCAGCGCCAGGCTCAGCAGTGTGACGAGATCCGGTGTTGACGAACCCACGATGGTCAGCCTAACTTACCTAGTGGTCAGTCCAACTTACTACTGAGGAGCGCTTCATGCTCGTCGTACGCACCGGCTCGGCGGACCCCGTCGAGCTGCACGGCGCCCGCTTCACCTCCTGCAGCGCGCCGAGCAAGGGTGGCACCGAGCTCGCGATGTGGACCGTCGACGTGCCGCCGGGGACACCGGCGACGCCGCACCGGGTCGACCGCGAGGAGATCCTGTACGTGCTGTCCGGCCGGCTCACCGTCGCCGTCGACGGCCGGTCGGTCGAGCTGGCCGCGGGCGACACAGTGGCGGCTCCGGCCGGCTCGCTGCTGTCGGTCGGCGCGGTCGGCGCACCGGCCCGGCTGCTCGCCTGCACCCGCGCCGGCCTCACCGCGACCCTGGCCGACGGCACGGTCATCGCGCCGCCGTGGGCCCAGTGACCCGCCGGTGATCGCGCCGCCGGGGGCCCGGTGACCGGTCAGGAGGTGGCCGGCTCGCCCAGCCGGTGCACGCGCAGCATGTTGGTCGAGCCCGGCGTCGCAGGCGGGCTGCCGGCCACCACGACGACCAGGTCGCCGGGCCGGCCCCGCCCGTTGGCCAGCATGGAGTCCTGCACCGCGCCGACCATCTCGTCGGTGTGGGCCACGGTCGCGGTGATGTAGGTCTCGACCCCCCAGGACAGTGCCAGCTGGCTGCGCACGGCGGGGTCCGGGGTGAACGCCAGCAGCGGGATCCGGCACCGGTGCCGGGCCAGCCGGCGCACGGTGTCGCCGGTCTGGGTGAAGGACACCAGCGCGGACGCGCCCAGCCGGACCCCGACCTCGATCGCGGCCAGGGCGATCGCGCCGCCCCGGGTGCGGGGCGGGTGCCGCAGCGCCGGCACCGAGGTGGCCCCGTCGCTCTCGACCGAGTCGATGATCCGGGCCATCGTCGCCACCGCCTGCACCGGGTAGCGGCCCACGCTGGTCTCCCCGGACAGCATCACCGCGTCGGTGCCGTCCAGCACCGCGTTGGCCACGTCGGACGCCTCGGCCCGGGTCGGCCGGGAGTGCTCGATCATCGACTCCAGCATCTGGGTCGCCACGATCACCGGCTTGGCCCGCTCCCGGCAGGTCTGCACGGCCCGCTTCTGCACCAGCGGCACCTGCTCCAGCGGCATCTCGACGCCGAGGTCGCCGCGGGCCACCATCACCCCGTCGAACGCCTCCACCACCGCGTCCAGGTCGGCGACCGCCTCCGGCTTCTCCAGCTTTGCCAGCACCGGCAGCGAGCAGCCCTCCGCGTCCAGCACCGACCGGACCAGGGCCGCGTCCGACGGCGACCGGACGAACGACAGCGCGACCAGGTCCACCCGCAGCCCCAGCGCGAACCGCAGGTCGGCGGTGTCCTTGTCCGACAGCGGCGGCACGCTCACCGCCACCCCGGGCAGCGACAGGCCCTTGTGGTCGGAGACCGTCCCGCCCTCGGTGACCTCGCAGAGCACGTCCCGGCCCCGGACCGCCACCACGACCAGGCCGACGTTGCCGTCGTCGACCAGCAGCCGGTCGCCCGGCCGCACGTCGTCGGCCAGCCGCCCGTACGTGGTGGAGACCCGGTCGGCCGTCCCCAGCACGTCCTCGGTGGTGATGGCGACCCGGTCGCCGGTCCGCCACACCACCGGTCCGGCCGCGAACCGGCCCAGCCGGATCTTCGGCCCCTGCAGGTCGGCCAGCACCGCGACCGCCCGGCCCACCTGGTCCGACGCCCGCCGGACCAGGTCGTACATGCGGGCGTGCTCGGAGTGGTCGCCGTGGCTGAAGTTGAGCCGGGCCACGTCCATGCCCGCCTCGACCAGCGCAGTCAGCCGTTCTTCCGTCGCCGTCGCCGGCCCGACCGTGCAGACGATCTTCGCGCGCCGGCTCATCCCGCGACGGTACCGACAGGTGCTCGGTCCGCGTCGCCGTGGGCGGGCGCGCGGCCCGGCGCGCCCGGCCCGATCCCGTCGCGCCGGAGGTTCCGGGGGGCGGCCCCGGGATGACTCAGCCCCGGGCCGCCTGCATGATCGCCTCGTCCACCGGGCGGCCGTCCCGCTCGGCCTGCCGGGTCGCCTCCAGCACCCGCTTGTAGTCGCGCGGCACGACCGCGGTGAACCGCTCCAGCGCGGCCGGCCAGTCCGCGACCAGCGCCGCCGCCACCGGTGACCCGGTCAGCCGCGCGTGCGCGGAGACGATCCCGCACAGCAGCTCGGCGTCGTCCGCGGACACCGGCTCCAGGTCGACCATGGCCCGGTTGACCCGGCCCGGGTCCAGGTCCAGCACGTACGCCAGCCCGCCGGACATGCCCGCGGCCAGGTTGCGCCCGTGCCGGCCCAGGATGACCACCCGGCCGCCGGTCATGTACTCCAGCGCGTGGTCGCCCACGCCCTCCACGACCGCGGTGGCGCCGGAGTTGCGGACGCAGAACCGTTCCCCGACCGTGCCCCGCACGTACAGCTCGCCGGAGGTCGCGCCGTAGGCCAGCACGTTGCCGGCGACGACGTTGTCCTCGGCCCGGAACGGCGCGGCCAGATCGGGCCGGACCACGATCCGGCCGCCGGACAGGCCCTTGCCGACGTGGTCGTTGGCGTCGCCGTGCAGCCGCAGCGTGACCCCGCGGGGCAGGAACGCGCCGAACGACTGCCCCGCCGACCCGGTGAAGGTCAGGTCGATGGTGTCGTCCGGCAGCCCCTCGGCGCCGTACCGCCGGGTGACCAGGGAGCCCAGCATCGCGCCGACGGTCCGGTTGACGTTGCGGACCGGCAGCTCCAGCGTCACCGGGGTCGCGTCCATCAGCGCGCCCTCGCACAGCTGGATCAGCGTGTTGTCCAGGGCCGCCTCCAGCTCGTGGTCCTGGCCGCGGGTCCGCCGCCGGGCCGCGCCGACCGGCACGTCCGGCACCTGCAGCAGCGGCGACAGGTCCAGCCCGGCCGCCTTCCAGTGGTCGACCGCGCGCCGGGTGTCCAGCAGCTCGGTGTGCCCGATGGCCTCGTCCAGGGTCCGGAAGCCCAGCTCGGCCAGCAGCCCCCGGACCTCCTCGGCGATGTACTCGAAGAAGGTCACCACGAACTCGGGCCGGCCGGTGAACCGCCGGCGCAGCTCCGGGTTCTGGGTGGCCACGCCGACCGGGCAGGTGTCGAGGTGGCAGACCCGCATCATCACGCACCCGGACACCACCAGCGGCGCGGTGGCGAAGCCGAACTCCTCCGCGCCGAGCAGGGCCGCGACCACGACGTCCCGGCCGGTCTTCATCTGCCCGTCGACCTGGACGGTGATCCGGTCCCGCAGGCCGTTGAGCAGCAGCGTCTGCTGGGTCTCGGCCAGCCCCAGCTCCCACGGCATGCCGGCGTGCTTGAGGCTGGTGAGCGGGGCGGCGCCGGTGCCGCCGTCGTGGCCGGAGATGAGCACCACGTCCGCGTGCGCCTTCGACACCCCGGCCGCGACCGTGCCCACCCCGACCTCGGCCACCAGCTTGACGTGCACCCGGGCCTCGGAGTTGGCGTTCTTCAGGTCGTGGATGAGCTGGGCCAGGTCCTCGATGGAGTAGATGTCGTGGTGCGGCGGCGGGCTGATCAGCCCGACGCCCGGGGTGGAGTGCCGGGTCCGGGCGATCCACGGGTAGACCTTCGAGCCCGGCAGCTGGCCGCCCTCACCGGGTTTGGCCCCCTGGGCCATCTTGATCTGGATGTCGTCGGCGGAGACCAGGTACTCGCTGGTCACCCCGAACCGGCCGCTGGCCACCTGCTTGACCGCGCTGCGGCGCAGCGGGTCGCGCAGCCGGTCGGAGTCCTCGCCGCCCTCGCCCGAGTTGGACCGGCCGCCCAGGGTGTTCATGGCGACCGCCAGGGCCTCGTGGGCCTCGATCGAGATCGACCCGTACGACAT
>DATDKW010000080.1:0-11154 GCA_036519715.1 Mycobacteriales bacterium | reverse complement strand
CTGGTGATCGGCTCGCTCGTCCCGGCCGGGGTGGTGGTCGCGGACGCGACCGGGCCGCTGCCGGGCGAGGCGCTGCTGCCGGAGGAGGAGCCGCTGGTCGCGTCCGCGGTCGGCAAGCGCCGGGCCGAGTTCACCACCGTACGGACCTGCGCCCGGATCGCGCTGGCGGAGCTGGGCGTCGGCCCGGTGCCGGTGCTGTCCGGGCCGAAGCGCGAGCCGCTGTGGCCGGCCGGGGTCGTCGGCAGCATCACCCACTGCGACGGCTACCGGGCCGTGGCGGTGGCCCGGGCCGCGGACGTCGCCTCGCTCGGCATCGACGCCGAGCCGCACGCGCCGCTGCCGGACGGGATCCTGGAGCGGGTCACGGTGCCGGCCGAGCGCGAGCACCTGCGGTCGCTGCCGCCGGGCCTGCACTGGGACCGGCTGCTGTTCAGCGCCAAGGAGAGCGTCTACAAGACCTGGTTCCCGCTGGCCGGGCGCTGGCTCGGCTTCGAGGACGCGGAGCTGACCTTCTCCCCCGGCCCCGACCCGGCCCGCGGCGCCTTCACCGCCCGGCTGCTGGTCGCCGACCTCCCGTCCGTGGCCGGCCGGACCCTGACCAGCATCACCGGTCGGTACGCGGTCGGCGGCGGCCTGCTGGTCACCGCGATCACACTGCCGGCCGAGTGACCGCGCGCCCGGCGGGCAGGACCCCGACATGACTCGAACGCTGGTGATCGTGCTGGCCGGCGGGGCCGGCAGCCGGCTCGGTCCGCTGACCGACGGGCGGGCCAAGCCCGCGGTGCCGTTCGCGGGCACGTTCCGGCTGATCGACTTCCCGCTGTCGAACTGCCTGCACAGCGGGATCTCCGACGTCTGGGTGGTGCAGCAGCACCACCCGGAGTCGCTGACCGACCACCTCGCCAACGGCCGGCCCTGGGATCTCGACCGCACGTACGGCGGGCTGCTGGTGCTGCACCCCCGGCTGGGCGAGAAGGGCGGCTTCCACCAGGGCACCGCCGACGCGCTGTGGCGCAACGCCGGGCTGGTGCGCGAGTTCGGCCCGGACGCGCTCGTGCTGGTCTCCGCCGACGCGGTCTACCGGGCCGACTACGGCCGGATCGCGGCCCGGCACCTCGACCGGGACGCCGACCTCACGATCGTCACCACCGAGGTCGACCCCGACGACGCTTGCCGGTACGGGGTGGTCCAGGTGGACGGGGACCGGGTCACCGACTACGCGTACAAGCCGGAGGAGCCGGCCGCAAGTCTCGTCGCCAACGAGGTGTTCGTGCTGCGCCCGGACGCGGCCCTGGCCGCGCTGGACGAGGCGGCCGAGGAGCTCGGCCCGGACGCGGTGGAGGACGGCGAGCTGGCCGACCTCGGCGACACGCTGCTGCCCCGGCTGGTCGCCGGCGGCGGCGCGGTGCAGCACCGGCTGGAGTCGTACTGGCGGGACGTCGGGACGATCGAGGCCTACTGGGCCGCGCACCGGGACCTGCTCGGCGACGAGCCCCGCCTGGACCTGGACGACCCGCGCTGGCCGGTGCGCACCCACGACGCCCAGCGGCCACCGGCCCGGCTCCGGCCGGCATCGTCTGTCGCCGACAGCCTGGTCTCGCCCGCCTGCGTCGTGCACGGGACGGTGACCGGCTCGGTGCTCGGCCCGGGCGTGCGGGTCGAGGAGGATGCGGTGGTCACCGACTCGGTGCTGCACGGCGACGTGGTCGTCCGGGCCGGCGCGCGGGTGACCCGGGCCGTGCTGGACGAGCGGACCGAGGTCGGGGCCGGCGCCAGGGTGGGCCGGTCCCGGGGCGGGATCACGGTGACCGCCCGGGACGACCGGGTGGGACCGGAGCAACGACGGGAAGAGGACGGATGACGCTGACCGAGGACGGCCGGGCCCGGGTCCTGAACAACGGCGTGCAGATGCCGCTGCTCGGGCTGGGGGTCTGGCAGATACCGAACGGGCCGCGGACCGAGCAGGCGGTGCGCTGGGCGCTGGAGGCCGGCTACCGGCACATCGACACCGCCGCGCTCTACCGCAACGAGGAGAGCGTCGGGAAGGCCGTCCGCGACGGCGGGGTGCCGCGGGAGGAGCTGTTCGTCGCGACCAAGTTCCAGCCCCGCGACCCCGACCCGGAACGGTCCATCGAGCACAGCCTGCGGCTGCTCGGGCTCGACCACGTCGACCTGTATCTGTGGCATTGGCCGTCGGGCAGTGCGACGAAGCACTGGCCGGCGTTCGAGCGGATCGCGCAGCGGGGGCTGGCCCGGGCGGTCGGGGTCAGCAACTTCTCGGCCGCCCAGGTCGAGGCACTGGCCGGCGCGGACGTGCCGCCGGCGGTGAACCAGGTCGAGTTCAGCCCGTTCCAGTTCCGCCGGAAGCTGTGGGAGGCGTGCGAGGAGCACGGGGTGGTGCTGGAGGCGTACAGCCCGCTGACCCGCGGGAACGACCTCGGAGACGACGTCATCGCGGGAGTGGCGCGGCGGGCCGGGCGGACCCCGGCCCAGGTGCTGCTGCGCTGGGCCGTGCAGCGCGGGATCCCGGTGATCCCCAAGTCGGCGAACCAGGGGCGGATCACCGAGAACGCGCAGATCTTCGACTTCGCGCTGTCCGAGGAGGACATGGTCGAGCTGGACCGGCTGGACCGGACCGGCGGCACCGCCGACGGGTGATCGGCGGGCCGCCGGCCCGGGCGGGACTCAGAAGAAGCGCCGGCGGCGCTTCTGCTTCTGGGGCCGGGCCCAGCCCGCGACCTTGTCCAGCGCGTCGGCGGCGGTCAGCGGCACCCTCGTCTTGAGGGCGCCGCGGCCGCCGGACCGCTGCTGGCGTTGCCCGTAGCCGCGCAGCACGCGGGCAATGCGGGGCGCGGCCAGGCCGAGCACGAGCGTGAAGATTAACGTCTTGATCCGGGAGCGCAACAGGAACCACATGGGTCTCGTTCTGCCCGCCACGCCGGGACGGCAACCCGACCCCCGGTGCGTGCGCCTACTCGCCAGTACCGCTAACATCCGCGCCGCGGCCAGGAGCCTCCCCCCGTGGGCTCCTGGCCGCCTCATGTTTCGCGTACCGGTCCGCCCTCCCCCCAGCGCCCGCGGAATCTGGCAACCTGAGAAGCCGGCAAACACTTCTCGCCGCTCTTGGAGGTCAACGGTGACCGAAGCGATCCGACGGGCACCCTCGGTGGCCCGGATGCTGACCGACCGGGTCGCAGCGTCGCCGGACGCCGAGGCGTTCCGCTGGCCGGTGCCGGGAACCGACGGCACCGAGTCCTGGCGGTCCATGACCTGGGCCGAGACCGGGGCGCGGGTGACCGAGCTGGCAGCCGGGCTGCTGGCCCTGGGACTGCGGCCGGAGCAGCGGGTGATCGTGTTCGCGCCGACCCGGGTCGAGTGGGTGCTGGCCGACCTGGCCATCAACTCCGCCGCCGGCGCCACGACCACGGTGTACCCGTCCTCGCTGCCCGAGGACGTCCTGCACATCGTCACCGACTCCGAGGCCGTCATCGCGTTCGTCGACGACGAGAGCAAGGCCGCGGTGCTGCGGGAGCTGGCCGGCAAGACGCCGGACCTGCACCACGTCGTGCTGCTGGACGGGGCCGGCGACGGCAGCGACCGGGAGCTGTCCCTGGACGCGCTGGCCGAGCGGGGCCGGGCGCTGCTGGCCACCGACCCGGAGGCGGTCACCAAGGTCGTCGACGGCATCGGCCCGGAGGACCTGGCCACGCTGATCTACACCTCCGGGACCACCGGCCGGCCCAAGGGCGTGCGGCTGGTGCAGGACAACTGGACGTACGAGGGCGCCGGGATCGAGGAGCTGGACTTCCTGCGGCCCGACGACCTGCAATACCTGTGGCTGCCGCTGTCGCACTCGTTCGGCAAGGTGCTGCTGGCGGCCCAGCTGCAGATCGGCTTCGCCACCGCGGTCGACGGCCGGATCGACAAGATCGTGGAGAACCTGGCCGTGGTGAAGCCGACCTTCATGGCCGGCGCTCCGCGGATCTTCGAGAAGGTCCACAACCGGGTCATCGCCTCGGTCGAGGCCGAGGGCGGGATCAAGGCCAAACTCTTCGCCAGGGCGTTCGCCATCGGCCGGAAGTACTCGGCGGTCGTGCAGGCCGGCGGCAAGCCCGGGCTCGCGCTGACCGTCGCCCACGCCGGCGCCGACAAGCTGGTGCTGAGCAAGCTGCGGGAGCGCTTCGGCGGCCGGATCCGGGTCTTCGTGTCCGGCAGCGCGCCGCTGTCGCGGGACGTGGCCGAGTGGTTCCACGCCGCTGGCATGCTGGTCGTGGAGGGCTACGGGATGACCGAGACCTCCGCCGCGACCACGGTGAACCTGCCCGGAGCGTTCCGGTTCGGCACGGTCGGGCGGGCGCTGCCGGGCATCGAGCTGCGGACCGCGGAGGACGGCGAGCTGCTCGTCCGCGGGCCCGGCGTGATGCGCGGCTACCACCGGCTTCCCGAGGCCACCGCGGAGACGCTGGACGCCGACGGCTGGCTGCACACCGGCGACATCGGGGAGCTGGACGCCGACGGCTTCCTGCGGATCACCGACCGCAAGAAGGACCTGATCAAGACCTCGGGCGGCAAGTACGTCGCGCCGCAGCCGATCGAGGTCGCGTTCCCGGTGCTGTGCGGGCTGGCCAGCCAGTTCATCGTGCACGGCGACGGCCGCAACTACGTGACCGCGCTGGTCACGCTGGACCCCGACGCGCTGGCGCAGTGGGCCAGCTCCCACTCGGTGCCCGAGCGCGACCCGGCCGTGCTGGCGCGGCGCGAGGAAGTCCGGGCGGTGATCGCGGCGGCGGTGGCCGAGCTCAACGCCGGGCTGAACCGGTGGGAAACCATCAAGGACTTCCGCATCCTCGACAAGGACCTCACGGTCGAGTCGGGCGAGCTGACGCCCAGCCTCAAGCTCAAGCGCCGGGTGGTCGAGCAGCGCTACAAGCACGTCCTGGACGAGATGTACGCCTCAGGCACGCAATCCGCCGTGTGAGCCGCCTCACATCTATTTTTGACGTACCGCAGCGACTCGTACACGGGTGGTGACGGCCGGGGCGAATCCGGCCATCGGCATGGGCAGTGGTGCGCACAGGGGCGCCGCAGACCGTTAGCCTCCCCTGCATGCTCGATGTCGGACGGCTCCGCCTGCTCCTGGCCATCTCCGAGCACGGAGGGACGGCCGGAGCGGCGCGGGCCCTGGGTCGCCCCGCCGCTGAGGTGTCCGGGCAGGTCTCGGACGCGTCCCGGGAGATCGGCCTGGCGCTGATCGACGGTGACGCGCTGACGCCCGCGGGCCGGCGGCTGGCCGAGCACGGCGGCCGGCTGCTGGCCCAGCTGGAGGCGGCCGAGTCCGACGCGGCCGCGGTCGCCGGGCGGCTGGCCGGCACGCTGCGGCTCGGGGTCGGGGCCGCCGCCGGGCGGGTGCTGCTGGCCGACGCGCTGCCGGCGCTGCGGTCGGCCGCGCCGGAGCTGTCGGTGCACGTGCGGCAGCTGGCCGACGAGCAGGTCGGCGCGCTGGGCAGCACGCTGGACGTCGTCGTGGTCGGCGAGTACGGCGCGGCGGTCCCGCACCGGGCCGACGCCGCGGTGGAGCGGCGGGAGCTGCTGACCGAGCCGCTGCTCCTGGCCGTGCCGTCCCGGCACCGGGCCACCGGCGCCAGCGTCCGGCTGGCCGAGCTGGCCGGGGAGGCCTGGATCGGCGGGGCCGGCGACGCGCTGGTGGCGCTGGAACGGGCCGCCGCCGGCGCCGGGTTCGCACCGCGCCTGGTCGCCGAGGTCGGCGAGGACGCGCTGGCGCTCACGCTGGTCGCGGCCGGGCTGGGCGTGGCGCTGGTGCCGGCCTCGGCCGCACCGGTCCCGGTGGACGGCGTGCGCTTCCTGACCGTGCTCGACGGCGGGCTCCGCCGTACCGTGGTCGCGGCCGTGCGGCGGTCCGCGGTGGCCGACCCGGGGGTGACGCGGCTGCTGGAGGCCCTGGCGGCGGCGGCCCGGCGGGTCGCGGCGGCCGTCCCCGGCGTGAGCGCCGCTCCGGCCGGCCTCCCGGCCGGTCCAGGCGGCCCGGCGCGGCGGCCGGACCCGCTGTTCGACCCGCTGCCGGACGCGCCGGCGCCGCGCAACGGACGCCGGGACCCGTGGGCGGACCGGGTCCGCCCGGACACCAACGGCACGTCGTACGGGCCGGACTTCGCGGCCGGGCGCAACGGTGCCGGTCCGGCCGACGTCGGCGGCCGCAACGGGACACCGGGGCGCGCGGACCTTCCGGACCTCCCCGGGCGTGCCGGCTTCGGCGGCCCGGCCGAGGTGCCGGGGCAGAACGGGATCCCCGGCGGCCGGCCGCCCGGCCCGGGGCCCGAGGACGACCGGCGGCGCCGGCCCGGCGGGCCCGACCCGCTGGGCTCCCCCGGCGACCTGCCCGGCCGCACCGGGTACGGCGGCCCGGAGCAGCCGCCGCGCGGCGGTGCGACCCGGCTCGGCCCGACCGGGTCGCCGGAGCGGGACGGACGCAGGCGGCGGCGGGCGGAGGAGCCGGAGCAGGACGCCGGCTTCGGGATGCTGCCGGCGCCGGGCGAGCCGTCGGGCTTCGGCGGGCCGGCCGACACCGGTGACCTGCCGCCGCGCAGCGGGCACGACATCTCCCACCGCGGCGGGGCCTCCAGCTTCGGCCCGGCCGACCTGTCCGGTCCGGGTGCGCTCCCGGCCCCGGGCGCGGACTTCGGTTCCCTCCCGCCCGCGGCCGGTCAGCGGCCGGCGGACTTCGGCGCGCTCCCACCCGCGGCCGGCAACGACTTCTCGTCCCGTCCGCCCGCGAGCGGGGGCGACCTCGGCTCGCTGCCGCCGACGAGCGGCGGGCCCGGCTCAGGTGACCGGTCCGGGCGGAGCGACTTCGGGTCCCTGCCACCGGCGGGCGACCAGCTCGGACGGGCGGACCGGCTGGGCGGGGACGACTTCGGGTCCCTGCCGCCGGCGGGCGGGCGCGGTGCCTTCGGGTCGGTGCCGCCGGGTGGCGGCGAGCTGGCCGGCCGGGGCGAGGGCCCGGGGCGCGGCGCGTCCCGCTTCGAGGCGCCGCCGTCCGACGGCCCGGCGCTGCCGCCGCCCGGCCTGCCCGCACCGGGCCTGCCAGGCCCGGGCCTGCCGGGGCCCGGCGGCGACCTCCCGTCCCGCGGCGGCTCCTCGCCGTACCGGACCCCGCCGCCGACCGGCGACCTCCCACCGGCCGAGATGCCGCGGCTCGGCACCGAGCTGGGTCCGAACCCGTACCGGCCGGACCAGTCGGCGCACCCGAGCCCGGACCCGTTCCGCGCCGGCGGACCGGACCAGGGCCCCAACCCGTACCGGTCCAACGGGAACCGCCGGGGTGAGTCCCTCGGCGGCGTCGAGCTGTTCAGCGCCTCCCACCGGCCGGCACCGCCGGACGGCCCGCCGGCCCCGCGGTCCGGCGACGCCCCGCCCCGGCGGTCCCGGGCGGCCGCCCGCGGCGGCGACGGGGCCGAGGGCACTCTGCCGCCGGCCCCGGCCGGCACCCCGGACGTGCGGCTGTCGATCTTCGAGGACCTGCAGTCGGAGTGGTTCGTGCAGCGGGACGAGTCCGCGCCGAAGAACCCGTCCTGGCAGATGGCCGCGGACGACGGCTGGGCCGCGGCGGCCCGGCTGTCCGAGCCGACCACCGCCGGCACCACGACCGCGGGGCTGCCCCGCCGCCGCCCGCAGGCGATGGCGGTGCCCGGCGCGGTCGGCGGGCCGACCGGTGCCGAGGGGCCGCCGCCGACCACGACGCACCGGTCCCCGCAGGAGGTGCGGGGCCGGCTGTCCAGCTATCGCGACGGCGTCCGCCGCGGCCGGCACGCCGAGCGCACCGACGCCGAGGAGCAGTAGGAGCAGCTACGGCAGCCAGGAGACGTGGCCGGACAGCGCCACGTAACCGACGAAGGAGACGGTGTCGAGGATCGTGTGCGCGACGATCAGCGGCATCACCCGCCGGGTGCGCAGGTAGAACCAGCCGAACGCCACGCCCATCACGGCGTTGCCCACGAACGCGCCGAACCCCTGGTAGAGGTGGTAAGACCCGCGCAGCACGGCGGCGATCCCGACCGCCCACGGCACCGACCGGCCCAGCTGCCGCAGCCGGGTCAGCAGGTAGCCGATGACCACGACCTCCTCCAGGGTCGCGTTCATCACCGCGGAGAGGATCAGCACCGGGATTCGCCACCACACGTCCGGCAGCCCGGACGGCACGATCGTGGCCGAGATCCCGAGCGCGTGCGCGGCCACGTACAGCAGCAGGCCGGGGATGCCGATGACCGCGGCCAGGACCGCGCCCCGGCGGAGGTCGGCGCCGGGCCGGCTGCGGTCGATGCCGAGCGAGCGGGCCGGGATCCGGTCCCGGGCCAGCAGGTGCAGGACCAGGAAGGCCGGCACCACGCCCAGCCCGATGCCGACCAGCTGGTACGCCAGGTCGAGCCACTGCTGCTCGACGACCGAGCCGTTGAGGGTGGCCTGGCTCTGCGACAGCGGCACCGGCGCCAGCAGCTTGCGCAGCAGCGAGAGGACCGCGTAGATCGCCGACGCGCCGAGCGAGACGGCCAGGACCAGCACGACCTCCTGCCGCAGGGTCCGCGGCGGCAGCGTGCTCGGCGGCGGCGGATCCGGCGCGAACGCGAGCCGGGCCCGCAACGACGGCGCCGGTTCCGTACGGGTCACCCCATCAGTGAACCAGCGATCCGGGCTGATCGGAGGGCCATGCCGCGCGACCCGGGAGCGGGCACCGGGCCGGCACAGAGACGGGCCCGGGCCGCTCCCCCCAGAGCGGACCCGGGCCCGGTGGTGCTGTCGACCGCCCCCACCCACTCGAGGTCACGGATGCGACTGGGCGGGGGCGGTCTGTCGTGCACTCCTCGGACCTCCCCTCAGGGCCCGAGAAAGCAACGGCGCCGCCGACGGGTCCCCCCACGGTCCGTCGACCGTGTCGGTGCGGGGAACCCTGCGCCGACGCCGCCCGGCTCGAAGGGGTGGTCGCATCCTGCGAGCCGGGCGGCAGCTCAGAGCTACCTTGCTTGCACGCATGGAAGACTAGCCAGAGGGGGTCGCGCGCGCAAGCAATTCGCGACACAATGACGGCGGCACGATCAGTCGGGGGCCGTCCGCGGTCCGGAAGTCCTAGGGAGCGTCGAGCCATCGTTCGCCACATCCGTACGGAGTCAGGGCGCGAGTGGGCCGCGTACCTGGAGTCCGCGCTGCGCAGCTCGGGCCTGACCCAGGCCGAGCTGGCCCGGCGCAGCGGTCTCGCCGAGTCCATGGTGTCGCGCTGGCTGCGCGGCCTCAACCAGCCCGACGTGCCCAACCTGCGCCGGGTCCGCCCGGTGCTGGGCGTGCCGATGCTGGAGCTCATCGTCGCGGCCGGCTACCTCAGCCTGGAGGAGGCCGAGCTGCAGGACGCGCCGGAGCCGCCGACGGCGCCGGTCCGGACCGGGATCTCGACCGAGGGCCTGACCCCGGACCAGATCCGCCAGCTCGACGGCTTCGCCACCTTCCTGCGCGCGCAGAACGGCCCGGGTCAGGTCGAGTCCATCGTCGCGGTGCCGGACCGGCCCGCGGAGCCGTTGCGCTATGCGGCGTACGGCGGGGCCCGGCTGAGCCAGGAGCAGCAGGCCCGGGTCCGGGAGCAGGCCCGGCTGGCCCGGGAGGAAGCGGCCCGATCGGGCCGTCAGGTGGTGTTCCTGGACGAGCAGGACGACCAGCGGCAGTAAGCCGGACGACGGAGTGACGAGGCCCCCGTCCGGCAGGGCTTGGTAGCAGCACGCCCGGTGTGGTTTCGTAGGCGGGCGAACGCTTTCGTCGTGCCTGCATCCTCCGGGGGTTCCGTGGTCGATCCGTCCCTGCTCCGGCAGGCCAACGATCGCGGAGTCACCATCGCCTTCGCCGATCTCGACGGCGCCGATGGGCTCTGGGTCCCGGAGGAACGCACCATCCTGGTCAGCCGCAAGCTGACCGAGGCCGACGTCGCCCGGGTCATCGAACACGAGCTGACGCACGTGATGATCGACGACCAGCATGCCGACCTCGACGCCGGCAAGGACGTGCTGGTCGGGCACCCGCCCGCGCGCGGCCGCCGTTGGGTCGCCGCCGCGCTGACCGCGGCCGGCCTGCTCGCGGTCGTCGGCGGGGCCACCTACGGCCTCGCCAAGGCCACCGGCGGGCCGCCGAAGGAGCAGGTCGCGCCGCCGCCGCCCGGACTGACCGCGAGCGAGTCGGCCGGCATGGTCGTGATCCCGTCCCGTGGTCCGGACGGCCGGATCGTGTACGTGAAGGTCGCCCCCGGGTCGCGCCGGGCCGGCACCGGCACCGCGACCCCGACACCCGCGCCGACGGCCACGCCGAGCCCCACACCGACGGGGACGGCCGTGCTGCCGCCCAAGCCGAGCGCCACCAAGGTGCCGCCCGCCACCGTCTCCCCCACCCCGCCGCCGGTGGTGGTCACCACTACACCGCCGGCACCGCCGACCACCGTCCCGCCGACCACGCCCCCACCGCCGCCGCCGACCACCGACCCGCCGGTCGGGGCGAGCGACGCACCGGTCGGCGGGCAGGGCGACGCCGGCTCCGACGACACGGCCGACGGGCCCGGGTCGGCGGGTGCGAGTGACGTGGTGGTCGCCGGCAGTGGCGGCCCCGATCCCGGGGTTGACCCGGACGGCTGACCCGGCGCGTCGCAGCTTGCGTACGGCGACCGGACGGACGAGGCTTCCCCGGTCGTCGGTGGCAGGTCCGGGAGGCAGTCGGTGCGCAGGGCGGTGCGGCGTGGTGCCGCGCTCGTGGTGATCGGGTTCCTCGGCGTCCTGGTCGCCGCCGTCGGCGTGGCCGGAGCGCGCAACGCCCCGGCCGGCCCGGGGGTGTCGGACCAGCGGCAGCGCGAGATCACCGCGGCCGCGGCCGAGTTCGGCGTGCCCGCCCCGCTGCTGCTCGCCCTGGCGGGCACCCTGTCCGGCTTCGGCGCCACCACCGACCCCGCGGTCGACGGCGGCCACGGCCTGTTCCGGCTTACCGACCGGCCCGCGGCGCTCGACGGTCGCGGCGGCGTGGCCGACGGCCGCGGCCCCCGGGTCCGGGCGCTGGCCGGCCGGGACCCGGCCACCGGCACGCTGGCCGCTGCGGCCGCGAAGGCCGGCCTGCCCG
>DATDKW010000079.1:0-19110 GCA_036519715.1 Mycobacteriales bacterium | reverse complement strand
GCCATCGCCTTGAGCACGATGGCGTCCAGCTCCGGCGGCACGTCCGGGTTGAGCGACGACGGCGGCGGGGCGTTCTCCCGGACGTGCTGGTAGGCGACCGCGACCGGAGAGTCCCCGGTGAACGGCGGCGAGCCGGTGATCAGCTCGAACAGCAGCACGCCGGTGGAGTAGACGTCCGAGCGGGCGTCCACGTTCTCGCCCCGGGCCTGCTCCGGAGAGAGGTATTGCGCGGTGCCGATCACGGCCGCGGTCTGGGTCACGGTGGCGGCGTTGTCGGCGACGGCGCGGGCGATGCCGAAGTCCATCACCTTGACCGCGCCGGTGGGCGTGATCATGACGTTGCCCGGCTTCACGTCGCGGTGCACGATGCCGTTGCGGTGGGAGAAGTCCAGGGCGGCGCAGACGTCGGCGACGATCTCCATCGCCCGCCGCGGCATCAGCCGGCCCTCGATCTTCAGCACGTCGCGCAGGGTGCGCCCCTCGACGTACTCCATGACGATGTACGGCTGGTTGCCCAGCATGTCCTCTTCGCCGGTGTCGTATACCGCGACGATCGCCGGGTGGTTCAGCGACGCGGCGGCCTGCGCCTCCCGGCGGAAGCGGGCCTGGAACGACGGGTCGCGGGCCAGGTCGGCGCGCAGCACCTTGACCGCGACCTCCCGGCCCAGCCGTACGTCACGGCCGCGGTGGACCTCGGCCATGCCCCCGTAGCCGAGGATCTCCCCGATCTCGTACCGGGATCCCAACAGGCGTGGCGTCGTCATCGAACCCTCGTCGTCATCGAACCCATCGAAACCTCAGTGTTCCAGTGTCGGCTGTCAGTGGATGCGGCGACCGGTGCGGCGGCCGACCGGTCGTCGTCATCGCGTCCCGACAGGAGCACGGTGGCGACGCCGGCCAGGATCAGCGCCAGCAGCAGGACCAGCGCAATCCAGACCGGGCGGCGGGTGCCGCGGCGGCGCGGCCGGTCGCCGGGTGGGGCGGTCCAGGCGTTGCCGGTCTGTTCGCCGGGTGGGGCGGTCCAGCCGGTGGTGGTCCGGGACCAGGGCGGGTACGGCAGGGCCGGGTTGGTCCCGCCGACGCCGTCCGGTCCGCCCCGCGGACCGGACCCGAACCCGGCCTGCGTGCCGGACTGGTGCGGGCCGCCGGGACCGGGGCCGGCGCCGGCCTGGTGCGCTCCGGCGGGGTGCGCTCCGGCGGAGTGCGCTCCGGCCTGGTGCGCTCCGGCCGGGTTGGAGCCGGCCTGGTTGGACCCGCCGGTCGGCGGCGACCCGGCCAGGCCGGGCAGCCCGTTCGGGCCGGACGCGGCCGGCTGGCCGTTCCCACCGGGATGTCCGAGTGCCGATGAGCCACTCGGCGGTGCACCGGTCGGCGGCGCACCGGGAAGTGGCGCGCCGGTTGGTGGCACAGCGGTCGGCGGTGCTCCCGAGAGTGGCGCTCCGGTTGGTGGCGCTCCGGGAAGTGGTGCTCCGGTGGGCGGGGCTGCGGCCAGTGGCGCTCCGGGCGGCGGCACGAGCGGGCCGTTCGGAGCGCCCGGCCCGTTGGGGGCGCCGCCCGGGCCAGCCGGGCCGGGCGGTCCTCCCAGACCCGCGCCGCTCTGCGGCGTGAACGCCGGGACCCCGTACGGCACGTACGCCGGAGGCGGCACCGGCCGCCCCTCCTGCACCGCCCGCACCGCGTCCGCCAGCTCCCCGCCGTGTGCGAACCGCTGCCGCGGGTCCTTGGCCAGCGTCCGCATCACCAGCGCCTGCACCGGCCCGGGCACGTCCGGCGGCAGCGGCGGCGGCACGTCCCGGATCTGCATCATCGCCACCGTGACCGGCGAGTCGGCCACGAACGGCAGCCGCCCGGCCAGGCACTCGTATGCGACCACGCCCAGCGAGTACACATCCGAGGGCGGGCCGACCAGGCGCCCCTCGGCCTGCTCGGGGGAGAAGTACTGCGCCGTCCCGACGACCATCCCGTTCTGGGTCAGCGGCACCGCGTCCGCGGCCCGGGCGATGCCGAAGTCCGTGATCTTCACCGCCCCGTCCGTACGGCGGACCAGCAGGTTGCCCGGCTTCACGTCCCGGTGCACCATCCCGGCCCGGTGCGCCTCGGACAGCGCCAGCGCGGCCTGCCGGACGATCTCCAGCACCCGCGCCGCCGGCAGCCGCCCGTCCCGGGCCAGCTGCGCCGACAGCGGCTCCCCGTCGACGAACTCCATCACCAGGTAGGCCACCGGGATGTCGCCGATGCCGGCCACCTCGCCGTAGTCGAAGACGTTGGCGATGCCGTTGTGCTGCAGCGACGCCGTTGTCCGGGCCTCGGTCCGGAACCGTTCCAGGAACGTCTGGTCCTGGGTCAGCTCGCTCTTGAGCACCTTCACCGCGACCGTCCGGTGCAGCACGGTGTCCTCGGCCCGCCAGACCTCGCCCATGCCGCCGATGGCGATCCGCCGGGCCAGCCGGTAGCGGTCCCCGAGCAGCGTGTCCTGGGCGAGGGAGTCCACCTCACCCGCCCCCCACGCCGAGGACCGCCTGCATGACGTCCTTGGCGACCGGGGCGGCGGCCTCGCCGCCGGTGGTCTCGCTGCCCGAGGTGCCGCCGTTCTCGATGATCACCGAGACTGCGACCTGCCGGCCGGCGTTCTTGGCGAAGCCGATGAACCAGGCGTGCGGCTGCGCGCCCGGCGCGTTCTCGGCGGTGCCGGTCTTGCCGGCGACCTGGACGCCGGGGATGCGGGCCGACCGGCCGGTGCCGTTCTCCACCACGCTGCGCATCATCTGGGTGAGCTGACCGGCGATCTGCGGCGATACCGCGGTGGACAGCTGCTCCGGCTTGGTCCGGTCCAGCACGCTCAGGTCGGGCGCCTGCAGCTCCGAGACCAGGTACGGCGTCATGAGCACGCCGTCGTTGGACACCGCAGCCGCGATCTCCGCCGCCTGCAGCGGGGTCAGCGCGACGTCGCGCTGCCCGATCGAGGTCTGGGCCAGCGCCGGGTCGTCCGGGACGTCGCCGATCGAGCTGGGCGAGACCCGCAGCGGCGTCTCCAGCGGCTGGCCGGTGCCGATGCCGAAGTCGGTGGCGGCCTGCCGGATCGCCGGCTCGCCCAGGTCCACGCCCAGCTTCGCGAACGCGGTGTTGAACGACTTGGTCAGCGCCTGCTGCATGGTCACCCGGGTCGCCCCGCAGGACTCGCCGCCGAAGTTCTTCAGCCCGCGGCTGGTCCCGGGCGGGGTGTAGACCGTCGGGCAGTCCAGCAGCGAGTCCGGGGTGCGCCCGTTGGCCAGCGCCGCGGCCGCCACGATCACCTTGAACGCCGACCCCGGTGGGTACCGCTCGTTGATGGCCCGGTTGATCAGCGGGTCGTTCTCGTCGTCGGCCAGCTTCTTGTACGCGGCCCGGATCGAGCTGGGCTCGTGCGACGACACCGGGTTGGGGTCGAAGGAGGGGCTGCTGGCCATGGCCAAGATCGCGCCGGTGGCCGGGTCGAGCGCGACCACCGCCCCGCGCCGGTTGCCCAGCCCGGCGACCGCGGCCGCCTGGGCCCTGCGGTTGAGGGTGAGCACGACGTTGCCGCCGACCGGGTCGCGCCCGGTCAGCAGGGCCGAGAGCCGGCTGGTGAACAGCCGGTTGTCGCTGCCGGACAGGAAGCTGTTGGTGGCCTGCTCCATCCCGGTCGCGCCGTAGATGAGCGAGTAGAACCCGGTGACCGGCGCGTACGCCGCCTTGCCGGGATAGCGCCGCAGGTACTTCAGCTTGTCGTCGGTCTTCACCGACTCGGCGACCGGCGCACCCTCGACCACCAGGGTGCCGCGCTGCCGCTCGTACTCGTCCAGCAGCACCCGGGTGTTGCCCGGGTCGGAGCGCAGCTTGTCGCCCTCGAAGACCTGCACGTAGTTGGCGTTGGCGATGAGCAGCCCGAACAGCACCAGCATGGCCAGCGCGACCCGGCGGACCGGCTTGTTCACCGGACCACCTCCGTCATCGCCTCGGCCAGCGGCGGCGGCTTCGGCGCCGGGGCCGGCGGCGGCCGCCGGGCCGCGTCGGAGATCCGCAGCAGCAGCGCGACCAGGGCGAAGTTCGCCACCAGGGACGAGCCCCCGTACGAGAGGAACGGGGTGGTCAGGCCGGTCAGCGGGATCAGCTTGGTGACGCCGCCGACGACGATGAAGACCTGGAACGCCAGCGTGAAGGCCAGGCCCGAGGCCAGCAGCTTGCCGAAGGAGTCGCGCACGGTCAGTGCGGTCCGGAAGCCCCGGCTGACGATCAGCGCGTAGATGACCAGCAGCGCGACCAGGCCGACCAGGCCCAGCTCCTCGCCGACGGTGGCCACGATGAAGTCGGTCTTGGCGAACGGCACCGTCTCCGGCCGGCCGCCGCCCAGCCCGGTGCCGAACAGGCCGCCGGTGCCCAGCCCGAACAGCGACTGCACGATCTGGTAGCCCTGGTCGTCGCGGAAGTCGAACGGCCGCAGCCACACCTCGACCCGCTCCTGCACGTGCGCGAACACCGTCCAGGCCAGGTACGCCCCGACCAGGAACAGCCCGATGCCGATGAGCAGCCAGGACGTGCGCTCGGTGGCGATGTAGAGCAGGACGATGAAGATGCCGAAGAACAGCAGCGAGGTGCCGAGGTCCTTCTCCCCGACCAGCACCAGCAGCGACGCCCCCCAGGCGACCAGCACCGGGCCGAGGTCGCGGCCGCGGGGCAGGTCGATGCCCATCACCCGGCGGCTGGCCAGCGACAGGACGTCGCGTTTCTGCACCAGGAAGGCGGCGAAGAACACCATCAGGGCCAGCTTCGCGAACTCGCCCGGCTGGATCGAGAAGCCCGCCACCCGGATCCAGATCTTGGCCCCGTTGACCTCGCTGAACCGGCCCGGCAGCACCGCCGGCAGGGCCAGGAAGGCCAGCCCGGCCGCGGCCAGCGTGTAGGCGTAGCGGGCCAGCGCGCGATGGTCGCGCACGATCAGCAGCACGGCCACGAACAGGGCCAGCCCGATGCAGGTCCACACCACCTGGACGCCGGCGTCCCCGGACGGGATCGGCCGGCCGTCCTGGCGCGCGTCGGCCGCCTCGGCCAGGTCCAGCCGCCGGATCAGCACCAGGCCCAGCCCGTTGAGCAGGGCCACGGCCGGCAGGATGAGCGGGTCCGCGTACGGTGCGAGCCAGCGGACGGCCAGGTGGGCGATCGCGTAGATGAGGGCGAAGCCGGCCCCGTACGTCCAGACCGCGGAGCTCACGGTGTCGTTGAAGGTCGCGTCGACCACCGCGTCGGCGGTGATCACCAGGATGACCGCGAACGCCAGCATGGCCAGCTCGGTGCCGCGACGTCGGGGCACCGGCCTCGTGCCGTCGGCCGGGTCGGATGCCCTGGCGGCGGGAGGAGCGGTCACCGTTACCGGCATCCTTCGTCGCCGGGGGGCTCGGTCGCGGACGGCGCCGGCGCGGTCGGGGTGGCGGGAGGAGTGGTCACGACGGGCTTGGGGGTGGGCCGGGCGCCGGAGCGGGACGGCGTGGGGCTCGGCGTCGGGCACGGCTGCTTCTGCTGCAGGTTGAGCCGGGCCAGGATCGCGTCCGCCTCACCCCGGTTGTCGGCCGAGATGCCGTCCTGCACCTGCCGGCGGGCGACCTGCACCAGGTCGTCGAGCCGCATCGGGTTGGTCTCGACGACCGAGTAGAGGTGCAGCGGGCCGACCGAGGAGTTGATGCCGCGGTAGACGGCGACGTGGTCGCCCTCGGCCCCGACGAAGTATTGCGCCTGGGTCCACCGCCACAGCCCGTAGCCGCCGGCGGCGATCACGAGCAGCAGCAGGGCCAGACCGAAGGCGGGCCGCAGCCGGCGCCGCCGCGACCGGGCCGGCGGGTCCGGGACGGTGTCCTCGGGCTCCGGGCGCGGGGTGAGCGTGGCCGCCCGGGAGGCCGGGCTGGTGTGGTTGCTCCCGCGCTGGCCCCGGTTGCCGCCGACCGCGCCGTCCATCACCGGGGCGTCGTCGCCGTACGGCACGTCGATCACGTCCGCGACGATGCAGGTCACGTTGTCCGGGCCGCCCGCGCGCAGGGCCAGCTCGACCAGCCGGTCGGCGGACTCGTGCGGATCGGGCAGCTGCAGCGCCTCCAGCAGCGTCTCCGGGGACACCACGTCGGACAGGCCGTCGCTGCAGACCAGGTAGCGGTCGCCGATCCGGGCCTCCCGGATGGACAGGTCGGGCTCGACCTCGGCGCCGTTGAGCGCGTGCAGGATCAGCGACCGCTGCGGGTGGGAGCTGGCCTCCTCCTCGGTCAGCCGGCCCTCGTCGATCAGCGCCTGCACGAACGTGTCGTCGTGGGTGATCTGGGTCAGCTGCCCGCCACGGACCAGGTAGGCCCGGGAGTCGCCGACGTGCACGAGCCCGACCCGGGACCCGGCGAACAGCAGCGCGGTCAGGGTGGTGCCCATGCCGTCGAGGTTGGAGTCCTGCTCGACCATCGCCCGCAGGTTGTTGTTCGCGGCCGCGGTGGCGTCCCGCAGGGTCGAGATGAGGTCGTCGACCGGCCGGTCCTCGTCCAGGTGGGCCAGCGTGGAGATGACGACGTTGCTCGCGACCTCGCCGGCCGCGTGCCCGCCCATGCCGTCGGCCAGGGCGAGGAGCCGAGGCCCGGCGTACACCGAGTCCTCGTTGTTGGTGCGCATCAGTCCGCGGTCGGAGCGGACCGCGTACCGCAGGGCCACGGTCACCGGGCGCGACCTGGGCCGGGGGGAACGTTCATGACCTCAACTCGAGAACCGTCTTGCCGATCCGGATGGGGACTCCGGGCGGGATCAGCATCGGGCTGGTGACCTTCGTACGGTCGAGGTAGGTGCCGTTGGTGGAGCCGAGATCCTCGACGTACCAGTCGCCGTCCCGGCTGACGAGCCTCGCGTGCCGGGTGCTCGCGTAGTCGTCGGTGAGCACCAGGGTCGAGTCGTTGGCCCGGCCGATCATGATGGGTTGCTCGCCGAGCGTGATGCGGGTGCCGGCGAGGCCACCCTCGGTGACGAGCAGGTGGGTGAGGGCCTTCCCCCTTCGCTTCGGCTTGGGTCGCGAGGCCGCGGCCGGTCGGGTGGGCATGGGTGACCGGGCCGCACCAGCCCCCGCCAGGTCCGCCCGGACGACGCGCAGCGTAGCGAAGATGAAGATCCACAGAAGGGCCAGGAACCCGAAGCGCAGGATCTGGACGACGATCGGCGCGTTCATGGCGCGGGGACGGCGCCGATCACGCCGGCTCCTGCCGGTAGACCAGGACCGTGTGACCGAGCCTTATCACGTCACCGTGCTGAAGCTGCCAGCTCTGCGCCCGGTGACCGTTGACCGTGGTGCCGTTGGTGGAGCCGAGGTCGTGGAGCACCGCGCCGCCGCCGTCGAAGCGGATGTCGATGTGGCGCCGAGACACGCCGGTGTCCGGCAGCCGCAGGTCGGCGTCCTGGCCGCGGCCGATCACGTTGCTGCCCACCTGCAGCTCCAGCCACTGCTGGCTGCCGTCCACGGTGAGCAGGTGCCGCAGCCGCTGCTGGTAGCCCGGCGGCGGCACCGTCGCCGGCGGCGCGTAGCCGCTGGCCGGCTGCGGATAGCCGTTGGCGCCCTGATACTGGTCGCCGCGCTCGTACGGGTCGCTGTAGCCGGGCTGCTGCCCGTAACCCGGCTGGCCGTAGCCGTCGGGCTGGCCGTAGCCCTGGTCCGGCTGGCCGTAGCCCTGGTCCGGCTGGCCGTAGCCGCGGTCGGGCGGGCCGTAGCCCTGGTCGGGCTGGCCGTAACCGCGGTCGTAACCCTGGTCGCCGCCGTAACCACCGCCGTAGCCACCGCCGCTGGACGCGGCGAAGCCGGGCACCATCCCGCCCGCGCCGCCCGCCGCACCGGCCGCGGCCGGGCCGCCGGCCGCCGGCACCGCCGGCATCGACAGCGAGTTGTACGGGCGGCGGCGGGGACCCGCGTTGGGGTCCACGCTGCTGGTCACGTTGAACATGCCGGTCCCCAGCTCCTCGTTGCGTGACAGCGACACCTCGATGTCCCCGAACGTCGACCAGCCCTCGTCGTCCACGTGCTCCTGCACCATCTCCGCCAGGGTGTTGGTCAGTTGGGTCTCCCACGGAGCCAGCCGATCGTGATCGGTGGGACCGAGCTCGACCACATACCTGTTCGGGACCAGGACGCGATCCTGCCCGACGATGGCCCGGCGCGCCTCCGCTTCCCGCTGAAGCGCCTTGGCCACCTCGACCGGCTCCACCTGGCCCTTGAAGAGGCGCGCGAAGGCAGTGCCGACCGCACCTTCGAGACGCCGCTCGAAGCGTTGCAGCACACCCACCGGACTCTCCTCCTCGCCACGACCGTCCGACGATGGTATCTGCGAGGGCCCTACCCCATATCCCACCGGGGCAAAGGGCTCCGGGGAGCCACTCCTCTGCGTGCTATCCTCGCTCGGCCGCTGGGCGAGTGGCGGAATGGCAGACGCGCACGGTTCAGGTCCGTGTGTCCGTAAGGACGTGGGGGTTCAACTCCCCCCTCGCCCACGTTTCGGAGGGGACCCCTATCCGCGGAGTGCGCGGATCGGGGTCCTCACTTTTTGTCTGCCGCGGGGCCGAGCCCCGCGGACCCGCGTTCCGGTGGTCAGTTGGGAGCGGGCGGTCCGGCGGGTGGGGGTTTCGCTTCGCTTCGCTCGCTTCCCTGGGTGGCTTGGGGGCGCTTCGCTTCGCTCGCTGGTTGGGGGCGCTTGGCCTTGCTTGGTGCGGCTTAGAGTGCCGGCCGTGGAGCGGGGTTTGCGGCGGGTGGTGATGACCGGGGCTGCCGGGCGGATCGGGCGGGCAGTGGGGGCCGTGCTGGGCCCGCGGTGGGATCTGGTGGCTACCGACGTGCGGGCGGGGGACGGGGTCGTGCGGTGCGACATCACCGACCTCGACGCGTGTCGGCGGGTCTTTGCCGGGGCCGACGCCGTGGTGCATCTGGCTGCCAACCCGGATCCGGGGTCGGGGTGGGATGAGTTGTGGCCGGGCAATGTGGTGGGGACGTACACGGTGGCTCGGGCGGCGATGGAATGCGGGGTTCGGCGGTTGGTGGTGGCCAGTAGTTTGCAGGCGGTGTCCGCCGTGGCGGCTGGGGTGCAGGTGCGGGGGGACGATCAGGCGCGGCCGGCGAACCTGTACGGGGCGACCAAGGCGTGGGCGGAGGCGCTGGGGTCGTGGGTGGCGGCGTCGTCGGGGACGAGCGTGGTGGCGTTGCGGATCGGGTACTTCGCGGAGGAGCGGCCCGATGCCGGGGCGGTCACGGCGTTGGAGCGGACGGCGTGGTTGAGCGCGCGGGATGCGGCCGAGCTGGTGCGGGCGGCGGTGGAGGCCGAGGGCGTCGAGTTTCTCGTGGCTGACGGGGTCTCGGCCAACCGGTATGCGCGGGCCGACGTGGGGCGGACCGTGCGTGCGCTCGGCTATCGGCCGGTTGACGACGCCTGGGCCGAGGGCTGAGCCCGGACAGCAAGGAGGTCGGCATGCTGGAGCAGGCGTTGGGGGATCTCGGGATCCGGGCGGAGCCGGCGCCGGTCGAGCCGGTCCCGCTGGCCGCCCGGCTGCCGGTGGGGAAGCTCGCGGCCGAGGCGGTCGCGTTCGCCGCGATGGCCGGCGGGTCGCCGATGGCCGGGCCGGACCGGATCGCCACCGCGTACACCAGTGAGCGCCACTTCCGGGTGAGCGGGGAGCCGCCGCCGGTGTGGGCGCCGCTGTCCGGGTTCTGGCCGGCCCGGGACGGGTGGCTACGGACCCACGCCAACTATCCGCACCACCGCGACCGGCTCCTCGCCGCCCTCGGGATCCCCGACTCGGCCGCGGCGCTGCGGGCCCGGCTGGCCGAGCTGCCGGCGCTGGAGGCCGAGGAGCTCGTCGTGGGCGCCGGCGGGATCGCGGCCGCGGTCCGGACCGAGCAGCAGTGGGCCGAGCACCCGCACGGTTCCGTCGTCGGGTCGCTGCCCCTGCTTGCCGTGTCGCCGGGCCAGCCCGGTCCGCCCCGCCCGGTGGCCGGGGCCCGGGTGGTCGACCTCACCCGGGTGATCGCCGGGCCGGTGGCCACGCGGACCCTGGCGCTGTGGGGCGCGGACGTGCTGCGGATCGATCCGCCCGCGCTGCCGGAGATCGAGTGGCAGCACCTCGACGGCGGGGCCGGGAAGCGGACCGCGCGGCTGGACGTGCGGTCACCGCGGTTCGCCGAGCTGGTCGCGCAGGCCGACGTGCTCGTGCACGGATACCGGCCGGGGGCTCTGCCGCTGGCGGCGGTGCTGGACGCGAACCCCGCGCTGGTCGTGGCGTCGCTGTCGGCCTGGGGTGCGGCCGGTCCTTGGGCCGGCCGGCGCGGGTTCGACAGCATCGTCCAGGCGGCCAGCGGGATCGCGATGATCGAGTCGCCCGACGGCACCCGGCCCGGGGCGCTGCCGGCGCAGGCGCTGGACCACTCCGCGGGCTACCTGCTGGCCGGGGCCGTGGCCGTGCTGCTGGGGCGCGGCGGCGGGTGGACGGTGTCGACGTCGCTGGCCCGGGTCGCCCACGAACTGCTGCACGCCGACCGGTCGGTCCAGCCGCGGACCAGCACTTTCGAGCCGACGACCATCACCCACGGGAGGCTCACGTACGCGCGGCCGGCCCTGCACGCCGACGACTTCCGGTTCCCGCCGCACCCGTGGGGAACGGACGAACCGAATTGGTCCCAGGACGGTGTCCTCGAGGCCGGACCCCGTTCGTCCTCTGCATGAACGCGGCCGACCGGCCGCCGGAGGGAAAGGTTCCACCATGGCCCTGTACGCGATGATGCTCTACTACCCGGCCGACGAATACTGGACGACGCCGGGGCAGATCGGGTTCTCCGAGGAGTACACCGAGTTCGGGAAGGCCGCGGCCGACGTCATCCGGGGCGGCAAGGCACTGCACGGACCGGAGACCGCGACCACGATCACCGTGGTCGGCGGCCCCGGCGGCGACGTCGTCACCACCGACGGGCCGTACGCGGAGGCCAAGGAGGTGCTCGGCGGCTTCTACCTGATCGAGGCCGACGACCTGGACGAGGCGACCCGGTGGGCCGCCCAGATCCCGGCCGCCTGGCGGGGCAAGGTCGAGGTCCGGCCGGTGTTCGAGATGGGCACGCTGCCGGCGTGACCCCGGAGGAACGGCTGGCCGAGACGGTCCGGGTCGAGGGTCGCCGGGTGCTGGCGACCCTGATCCGGACCGTCGGCAGCCTGGCCGTGGCCGAGGACGCGGTCCAGGACGCGGTGCTGGCCGCGCTGGCGTCCTGGCCGCGGACCGGCGTGCCGGACGACCCGCGGGCCTGGCTCACGGTCACGGCCCGGCGCAAGGCCTACGACGTGCTGCGGCGGGAGGCGGCCCGGCCGGCCAAGGAGGTCGCCGCCGGCCAGGACCTCCCCGTGCTGGCCCCGGATCCGGCGGAGGAGGTGGTCGAGATGGAACCGGAGAGCGCGGTCCGCGACGACCTGCTCCGGCTGCTGTTCACCTGCTGCCACCCGGCGCTGCGCCGGGAGGCCCAGGTCGCGCTGGCACTGCGGACGCTGGCCGGGCTGGAGGTGCCGGCCATCGCCCGGGCCTTCCTGGTGCCGGAGGCGACGATGGCCAAGCGGCTGGTCCGGGCCCGGCAGAAGATCGCCGCCGCCCGCATCCCCTACCGGGTGCCGTCCGACGCCGAGCTGCCGGAGCGGCTGCCGGCGGTGCTGGCCGTCGTGCACCTCATCGCCACCGAGGGCCACGCGCCCAGCACCGGTGACGGCGTGGTCCGGGTCGACCTGGAGACCGAGGCGCTGCGGCTGGCCCGGCTGGTGGCCGAGCTGATGCCGGGCGAGCCCGAGGTGCTCTCGCTGCTGGCGCTGCTGCTGCTGACCCAGGCCAGGCGGCCGGCCCGGACCGACGCCGGGGGCCGGCCGGTGCTGCTGGCCGACCAGGACCGGTCCCGCTGGGACCGCGCCGCCATCCGGGAGGGCGTGGCCCGGCTGGCCGAGGCCGTCCGCCGGTCCGGCGGGGTGGCCGGGCCGTACCAGCTCCAGGCCCACCTGGCCGCCTGCCACTCCACCGCGCCGAGCTGGGCCGACACCGACTGGGACCGGATCGTCGGCCTGTACGACCTGGTGCTCACCCTCGGCCCCAACCCGGCCGTGGCCCTCAACCGGGCCGTCGCGGTCGGCCACCGGGACGGGCCGGCGGCGGCGCTGGCGGCGCTGGACGCCGACCCGATCCGCACCCACCTCTGGCACGCAGCCCGGGCCGACGCGCTGACCGGCCTGGGCTGGACCGCCGACGCCCGGGCCGAGCTGGTGGCGGCGATCGAGCTGGCCCCGACCGCCCCGGACCGCCGGCTGCTGGCCGACCGGCTGGCCGGCCTCTAGGGCCTCTAGGGCCTCTAGGGGACGACCAGCTCGGCCGTGGCGGTGTTGTCGGCCTCGTCGGTCTCCGGGATGACGTCCAGATCGTCGGCCTGGACGGTCACGGTGTGGTCGCCGCTGGTCGCGGCCCAGGTGGTGCCGGCCTCGCCGCCGTCGGCGGTGTAGGTCCGCTCCTGGCCCGGGGCGAGCGGCTCGGAGCTGCCGGCCGACCAGGTCACCTTGGTCCCGTCGACGGAGAAGGCAACCCCGTGGGTCACCGCCGGGGTCGGGTCGGTGCCGGCGTTGCGGACCACCGCGGCGAAGGCCACCGGCGTGCCGGCGGTGGGGTCGGGCGTCCAGGACACCGACACGACGACCAGGTCGGCCCCGGCCGCCAGCACGGTCGGGCTGTCGGTGGGTGAGGGCGGCGCCGTGGTCGTCGTGGCCGGCGCGGGCGCGGGCGGCGCGGGGGGCGGCGGCACCGTGGACGGCACGGTGGACGGCGCCGTGGACCGCGCCGTGGACGGCACGGTGGACGGCACGGTGGACGGCGCTGCCGTCGTCGGGCTCGGGGTGGGGCTGGGCGTCGGGCGCACCGTCACCAGCCGGCCCGCCTGCGGGGGCGCCGCCACGGTCGGGGTCGCGGTCGAAGCGTCGCCCCGGGGCAGCGCCGGCACGGCCGGCGACACGACCGGCTGCAGCCCTTCCGGCCCGGTGGCCCCGTTGTCCGACGTGAACAGCAGCGGGATCAGCACCGGAACCGTCGCCAGCAGCACGATCACCAGACCGAGCCACAGGTGGGTACGAGACGGGCGGAGGCGGTGCACGGAGGTCCTCTGATGGGAGTCACTGATCGACGAGCCTTACGGACCCGGACACTGTGCCACACCGGGCCGATCCGGTCAGCTTCTGCGCCGCTGAGATGTCAGGGCAGTCGTACCGCGGCCAGCTGGGTGGCAGAGCCGACCAGTGCCCCGGTCGAGTCCCACGCGTGGCAGTCCTCGTCGACCCGCCCGTCCGCGACCAGCCGGGCCCGCTGCCGGACCCGCAGCGGCCCCGGCGCCGGCAGCGCCCGGACGTACGCGGTCAGCTCCATGGTCGGCACCCACGACCCGAGCAGCCCCAGGTCGAAGGTCGCCGGCGGCAGCGCGTCCAGCGCGATGAGGACCGCGTACGGGTCGGGGGGCGCGGCCGAGGCCCGGACGTAGCCGCGGATCTCGCCGGCCATGGCCGGCCGGCCGACCGTGAACCCGGCCGTGGCCGGGTCGGCCCGCAGCTCGACCTCGTCGAACATCGGCACCGGGAAGCGCGGGTCCTCGTTCGGCGCCGGCACGCAGTCGGCCTCGGCCGGGAAGTCCGGCACCGGCACCGAGGACCAGTACGGCGCGGCCGCCGGGCCGAGCCGGCCACAGGTGACCAGCGCCTCGACCGACCGCGTGCCGCCGGCGTACAGCGTGGCCCGGACCTGGCTGGCGGACCGGCCGTGCCGCAGCACCTCCACCGCGACCTCGGCCGGGCCGGGGTCGGGGGCGGCCAGGAAGTGGGCGCTGACCGCGGCCGGGTGCGGCAGGTCGGCGATCGCGTCGATGGCGGCCCCGGCCACCGCGGCCCGGGCCAGCACGGTCAGCAGGTAGCCACCGTTGGGCTTGGTGCCGATGGCCCACCCGGGATCGAGCACGGCGCCGTACCGGCCGCCACCGAGGGATTCGACCGCACTCGCCTTCGCCAGCTCCACGCGACCGACGGTAGCCGGGTAATTGGCAGGATGGTGGCCATGGACCCCGCGGCGATCGTGTTCGACCTCGACGGCGTGCTCGTGGACTCCGAGCGGGTCTGGGACTCCGTCCGGCAGCAGGTGGTCGCCGACCGAGGTGGGCACTGGCCGGCCGAGGCGACCACCGCCATGCAGGGCATGAGCACCCCGGAGTGGGCCGCCTACCTGGCCGGTCTCATCGGTGGCGGGGATCCGGAGGAGCTGGCGAAGCAGGTCGTCGCGGCGATGGCCGACCGCTACCGCGAGCAGGTGCCGCTGCTGCCGGGCGCGGTGGACGCGGTCCGGGCCCTGGCCGGGCGCTGGCCGCTGGCGGTGGCGAGCTCGTCGCCGCCGGAGCTGATCAGGGTCGTGCTGGCCGCGGCCGGGGTCGCCGACCGGTTCCGCGTCACCGTGTCCAGCGAGGAGGTGGCGCGGGGCAAGCCGGCCCCGGACGTCTACCTGGCCGCGGCCGAGCGCCTGGGCGTCGACCCGACGGCGTGCGTCGCGATCGAGGACTCGGCCAACGGGCTGCGGTCGGCCGCCGCGGCCGGGATGACCGTGGTGGCCGTGCCCAACCCGCACTTCCCGCCGCCTGCCGACGCGCTCGCCCTGGCCCGGGCGACCGTCGACACCCCGGCCGGGCTGACCGTGGAGCTGGTCGATCAGCTGTAGAAGCGCCGGATGGCGGGCCGGTGCTCGACCGCCTTGAGGTCGGTGCTGTCGCTCCACTGGTCGACTTCGCCGATCAGCCGCCGCCCGGTCAGCCGCCGCACCTCCGGGTCGGTCACCGCCGCGACCAGCACCGCCGCCGCCCGGTCGGCGTCGATGACCCAGAACGGCCGGCTGTGGAACAGCCGCGGCCGCGGGTCGACCGGGTCGGCGATCCCCAGCTCGTTCTGCCGCTGCAGCAGCAGCGACGCCCCGGCCGCGTACGCGTCCTGCCGCTCCGGCCAGGTCCCGGCCCGGACCAGGTCGGTGAGCAGCGGGGTCAGCGCCGGCGCGACGGCCAGCCGGGCGAAGGCGGTGCCATACCACTTGGGGTACGGCGCGTACCGCCGCTCGAGCAGGAAGCCCAGCATCATCAGGTCCCGGGCCAGCCGGCCGCCGATCAGGGTCGAGCCGAGCTCGTCGCCGGCGTGGCCGGCCCGGCCCATGAGGTGCTCCTCCTGGCCGAGCCGGGCCCAGCCGGAGGCGAGCAGGTAGCGCCAGACGTCCCCCGGATACCAGCCCAGCCTGGTGCGCAGCGCGGTGAGCTCGCCGACGCCGTCGTGGTGCACCGGCCCGGCAGTCAGGCTCAGCAGCAGCTGGCTCGGCGACGCCAGCCAGTCGGCCACGGTCATCGGGCCGGCCGGGTCCCAGCCCAGCACCTCCCGGACGTACGGGCGCAGGGTCGTGAGCCGGACCCGGGTGCCGCGGGCCCCGGGCGTCATCACGTCGCTGGTCGGGTCGTCCGGGTGCGGCGCGAAGCCGGTCGGGTAGCCCAGGAACGTGGCCGGCAGCCGCTCGGCCAGCACCGCCCGGATCGCCGGGGCCTGGTCGGCCGACGCCTCCGGCAGCACCAGCGTGACCGCCGGGCCCCAGTCGTGGTCCCGCGACATGGCCGTGTCGTAGCCGAGCACGTCGCTGCCGGCGCCGAGGTGCGCCGCCGCGTACGGCAGGCCGGGGAACGCGTCGTCCAGCAGCGGCCGGACCGCCTCCGTGTAGAAGCGGCGGCCCAGCTCCGCGCCGGGAACGAACGGCGTGCCCACCCGGAAACCGTACGCACCGGCGCACCCGCAGTTGATCTAGGGTGCGGTCTTCGTGTACGCCCGCCCGTCGATCGTGCCGCAGACGGTGCCGAACGGCCACTTCAGGGTGATGTGGTCGGTCTCGTCCGGCGGTGTCACCTGTGCCGACGCCGGGATGGAGCACGTCTCGCCCGGGCTCGGCATGACCGTCCAGTGAATGCCCTTGTAGACCTTGGCGCCCGGGGCCACCCGCAGCAGCGTCGGCGCCGGCGGCTGCCGGGTCAGCTTCAGTGTGGTGATGGGCTTGCCCGCGGCGTCCAGCGGCTGCAGCCCGCCGTAGCCGAAGACCGTGCAGGTCCGGCCGCCCTTGTTGGTCAGCACCACGGTGGCGTTGCGGTTGCCCGCGCCGGCGTCCTCCGGGCCGAAGGCCGCGGTGAACTCGCCGGTGTGGCAGCGGTCGGTCGCCGGGGCGCTGCCCTCAGACGAGGTCGGGCCGGTCGGGCCGGTCTCCCCGGTGGTCGTGCCCGGGGCGCTGGTGGGCGCCTCGGTGGTCGGCGCGGTCGCGTCCGACGAGGCCGGCGCCGCGGTCCCGATCGTCGTGCCATCGCCGTCGCCGCCACAGGCGGCCAGCAGCAGGGCCGCGGCGATCCCGGGCACCAGGTAGCGGCCCGTGCGGGCCGCGAATCGTGTCAGCACCAGATTCCTTCCATCGTGCTCTTCCTCACTCCCGCTGCGATGCCGGCCGGCCCGGCTTGGTTGCCGTTAGCGGCCAGGCCGCCAGTCGCTCGTCGAGGCGGACCAGCCCGTTGGGGTCGCTCATCCAGTTCCGCGGGGGTTGCGAAGTGGTAGTCCGGCCGCCAGTGCGACGTCACCCCGGCAGCCTGCACGCTCACAGCGAACGGGCGGAAGGTTCTGCCGGGTCGTGTGTTGAGTGCATCAGACTCAACCCAATCGAGGTGCGAAGACTCATGGCCCTGACACTTCCAGTCCTTCCCCTGACCGACGGCGTGCTCCTGCCGGGCATGGTCGTCCCGGTGGAGCTGGACTCCGAGGCCCAGGCCGCCGTCGACGCCGCCCGTACGGCGGGCTCGGCAGCGGGCGGGATACGTAGCGAGGCCCGGGTCCTGGTGGTCCCGCGGCTGGACGGCAAGTACGCCGCGGTCGGCACCGTGGCGATCCTGGACCAGGTCGGCCGGCTGCCGACCGGCGAGCCGGGCGCGCTGCTGCGCGGCACCGCCCGGGCCCGGGTCGGACACGGCGTGACCGGTCCCGGCGCGGCCCTGTGGGTCGAGGCCGACCTGGTCGAGACGGCTCCGGTGACCGACAAGGTCCGCGAGCTGGCGGCGGAGTACAAGACCGTGGTGGAGGCGATCCTGCAGGCGCGCGGCGCCTGGCAGCTCATCGACTCCGTCCGCAACATCACCGACCCGGGCCAGCTCGCCGACACGTCCGGCTACGCGCCGTACCTGGACCTGGCGCAGAAGGCGAAGCTGCTGGAGACGACCGACGTCGAGGAGCGGCTGACGCTGCTGCTGGAGTGGAGCCGCGAGCACCTGGCCGAGGCCGAGGTGTCGGCGAAGATCCGCGACGACGTGCGCGAGTCGATGGACAAGACGCAGCGGGAGTTCCTGCTGCGGCAGCAGCTGGCCGCGATCCGCAAGGAGCTCGGCGAGTCCACCGGCGAGGGCGAGGAGGACGACTACCGCACCCGCGTGGAGGCGGCCGACCTGCCCGAGAACGTGAAGACGGCCGCGCTGCGCGAGGTCGGCAAGCTGGAGCGGGCCGGCGACCAGGGCCCGGAGGCGGGCTATCTGCGGTCCTGGCTGGACACCGTCCTGGACATCCCGTGGAACGTACGGACCGTCGACTCCACCGACGTCACCGCCGCCCGCGAGGTGCTCGACGCCGACCACCACGGCCTGGACGACGTGAAGGAGCGGATCGTGGAGCACCTGGCGGTCCGGGCCCGGCGCGCCTCCCGCGGCCTCGAGGTCGTCGGCGGCCGCGGTTCCGGCGCGGTGCTGGCGCTGGTCGGCCCGCCCGGCGTGGGCAAGACCTCGCTGGGCGAGTCCGTGGCCCGGGCGCTGGGGCGCAAGTTCGTCCGGGTGTCGCTGGGCGGCGTACGGGACGAGGCCGAGATCCGCGGCCACCGGCGCACGTACGTCGGCGCGCTGCCGGGCCGGCTGGTCCGGGCCATCCGCGAGGCCGGGTCGATGAACCCGGTGATCCTGCTGGACGAGATCGACAAGGTCGGCTCGGACTACCGCGGCGACCCGTCCGCGGCCCTGCTCGAGGTGCTGGACCCGGCCCAGAACCACACCTTCCGGGACCACTACCTGGAGGTCGAGCTGGACCTGTCCGACGTGGTCTTCCTGGCCACGGCCAACGTCCGGGAGACCATCCCGGAGCCGCTGCTGGACCGGATGGAGCTGGTCACGCTCGACGGCTACACCGAGGCCGAGAAGGTCGCGATCGCGGGCACCCACCTGTTGCCGCGGCTGCTCGACCGGGCCGGGCTGACGGCCGACGAGGTCACCGTCACCGACGACGCGCTGCACCTGATCGCCGGCGAGTACACGCACGAGGCCGGGGTGCGGCAGCTGGAGCGCTCGCTCGCGCGGGTGCTGCGGAAGGTCGCGACCGCTCTGGCGGTCAAGTCCGACGGCGGGCCGGTCACGGTCACGGCCGCGGATCTGGTCGGCTACCTGGGCCGGCCGCGGTTCACGCCGGAGTCGGCCGAGCGCACGGCCGTGCCGGGCGTCGCCACCGGGCTGGCGGTGACCGGGGCGGGCGGCGACGTGCTGTTCGTCGAGGCCAACGCGGCCCCGGGCGAGGGCGGCCTGGTGCTGACCGGGCAGCTCGGCGACGTGATGAAGGAGTCGGCCCAGATCGCGCTGTCCTACCTGCGGGCGAACGGCCCGCGGCTGGGCGTGCCGACGGAGGCGCTGAAGGACCAGCGCATCCACATTCACGTGCCGGCCGGTGCGGTCCCCAAGGACGGGCCGTCCGCGGGCGTCACGATGATCACCGCCATCGCGTCGCTGCTGACCGGGCGGCCGGTGCGGTCCGAGGTCGGCATGACCGGCGAGGTCTCCCTCACCGGCCGGGTGCTCCCGATCGGCGGGGTCAAGCAGAAGCTGCTGGCCGCGCACGCGGCGGGTCTCACGGACGTGATCCTGCCCGAGCGCAACCGCGCCGACCTGGATGACGTGCCCGAGCACGTGCGCGAGGAGATGCGCTTCCACCCGGTTATGTCGATCGGTGAGGTGCTGGACGTCGCGCTCGAGCC
>DATDKW010000078.1:0-4013 GCA_036519715.1 Mycobacteriales bacterium | reverse complement strand
GCCCTGACGTCCTACTCGGGCTGCCGGCAGTATCAGGACGACCTGGCCCGGGCCCGGGCCGCGGTGGGGGAGGGCGCCCCGGAGCTGCACAAGCTGCGGCACTACTTCAACCACCCCGGGTTCCTGGAGCCGGTCGCGGACGGCGTCCGGGCCGCGCTGGCGTCGCTGCCCGACCCGGCCGCGGCCCGGCTGGTCTTCACCGCGCACTCGATCCCGATGTCGATGGAGGTCGCCAGCGGACCCGGCGGCCACCTCTACAGCGCGCAGCTGCGGGAGGCGTCCCGGCTGGTCGCGGAGTCGGTCCGGGGCGAGGGGGCCGAGTTCGACCTGGTCTGGCAGTCCCGGTCGGGGCCGCCGTCGGTGCCGTGGCTGGAGCCGGACATCAACGACCACCTCACCGCGCTGGCCGACCGGGGCACGGCCGCGGCGGTGGTGTCGCCGATCGGCTTCGTCTCCGACCACGTCGAGGTGCTCTGGGACCTGGACGAGGAGGCGGCCGAGACCGCGGCCAAGCTGGGGCTGGACTACGCCCGGGCCGCGACCGTCGGCACCGACCCGCGGTTCGTGGCCATGGTCGGGCAGCTGGTGGCGGAGCGGCGGTCGGGTGCGCCGAAGCTGGCGCTGGGCCGGATGGGACCCAGCCACGACACCTGCCCGGTCGGCTGCTGCCCCGCCCCCGTACGCCGCCCGGCCTGAGCCGGCCCGCCGGCGCGGGCCGCGTGAGCGCTCAAGCCACCGGCTCCGGCCGGGGCACCGCGGCGAACAGCGACAGCGTGAACCAGCTCGGCACGGCCCGGGCCAGCTCCGACGGCCCGTCCACCTCGATCAGCCCGGACCGGACCGCGGCCGGCCACTCCAGGTCGCCGCGCCAGACCCGGACCAGGTCGCGCAGGCCGGCCCGGACGGTGACCGCGACCGGGTGCCCGGGGTCGGCGTCGCAGACGTCGACCTCGGCCCCGTCGAGCACCAGCCACCACTCCCGGATGCGCGGGGCCAGCTCCGGGAACCAGAACCGGATCACGGTGCGGCCGGGCGGGATCGCGTCGTGGTCGACGTTGCGGTGCATGTCCCACAGCAGCAGCTTGGGGTCCAGGTCGGCGTCGCCCAGCTCGCCGATCCAGCGGGTGCCCCAGGTGCCGATCGCCTCCACCACCGGCCGCAGCTCCTGCCCGGCCTGGGTCAGCTGGTAGCGGCCGTCGCCGTCGCGGCCGATCACCCCGGCCCGGGTCAGCTGCTGCAGCCGCTTGGACAGCAGCGTCGGCGACATCCGCGGCACCCCGCGGCGCAGGTCGCTGAACGTGCGGCTGCCGACCACCAGCTCCCGGACCACGAGCAGGGTCCAGCGCTCGTCGAGCAGCTCCATCGCCTTGGCGACCGGGCAGAACTGCCCGTACGAGGCCCCCATGGCCTGAGGTTAGGGGTCGGGGGCCCGCTGGTACAGATCGAGGACTGGTACGGCCGCGCCGCCCGCTCCTAGCGTCCTGACCCGAGGGGATCCGACCCGGATCCCGTACGCGGAGGGACATCATGACCAGCACCATCGACACGACCACGCTCAAGGGCCGGCACCGGGCCGTGTGGGCGTCCGGCGACTACCCGGCCGTCGCCACCGAGCTGGTGGCCCCGCTCGGGCCCACCCTCGTCGGCGCGGCCGGTGTCGGCACGGGCGACCGGGTGCTCGACGTGGCCGCCGGCACCGGCAACGCGGCGATCGCGGCGGCGCTGGCCGGCGGCCGGGTGGTCGCCTCCGACCTGACGCCGGAGCTGTTCGCCGACGGGCGGCGCCGGGCCGCGGCGGCCGGGGCCGACCTGGAGTGGCGGGAGGCGGACGCGGAGGCGCTGCCGTTCGGCGACGGCGAGTTCGACGTGGTGCTGTCCTGCATCGGGGCCATGTTCGCGCCGCACCACCAGGCCACCGCGGACGAGCTGGTCCGGGTGTGCCGGCCGGGCGGCACGATCGCGTTGCTGAGCTGGACGCCGGGCGGGTTCATCGGGCGGATGTTCGCGGCCATGAAGCCGTACGTGCCGGCGCCGCCGCCGGGCGCGCAGCCGCCGCCGCTGTGGGGCAGCGAGGACCACGTCCGGGAGCTGCTCGGCGACCGGGTCACCGGAGTGTCGGCCCGCACGGACACCCTGCGGGTGGACCGCTTCGGCACGCCGGAGGACTTCCGCGACTACTTCAAGTCCCGGTACGGACCCACGATCGCGGCCTACCGCGGCCTGGCCGACGACCCGGACCGCGCCGCCGCCCTCGACCGCGACCTGACCGAGCTGGCCCGCTCCGCCGGCGCCGGCCAGCACCCCATGGACTGGGAGTACCTCGTCCTGACCGCCCGCCGGGCCTGACCGCCGGCGGGTCCCGCTCCGAGTCGAGGCACCCCCGCAGCCGAAGGACCGCCCGCCGGCTTGATCGCCCGCGGTCTTGACCGCCCGCGGGGCACCGCCGAGTGGGCACGCCCCGCTGCGACGGCCGGTCGCCGCCCAAGTGTCGGCCGCCGAGCGGTCGGCACGATCGCCCGCGGCAGTCCCGGGCCACGAGGGTGGGGTGCCGGGTGTGGGCGGCGCAGGGGTCAGCGGTGGCGGGAGGGGACGGCGTTGTAGGCGGCCAGGCGGGCGCGGCGCACGGCCGTGACCAGCGGGCGCAACGCCTCGTCGCGGGCCCGGGCCTCGGTCCCGTTGACGGCCCCGCCGGGCGAGTCGGCCCGGGCCAGGTCCAGCACCGCCGCCAGCCGGTCGGCCGACGCCAGCAGCCGGACCGCCCGGGCCTCGTGCCCGGGCGGCAGGTCCGGAGTCACGCCCCGGCGCATCCGGGCCAGCCCGTCGGCCACCTCCGGCCGCCAGCTGGCCACGTCCAGCGCGGCCAGCGCGGACGCCGCGTCCCGGGTGGCGGCGGTCAGGTCGTGCTCGGCCTCGGCCACGGTGAGCGGGTCCGGGGCCGGCTCCGGCACCTCGTAGGCGGTCCACAGCACGCACTCGGTCCGGTCCTGCACGGACCCGTGCGACGTGACGTGCGGCACCAGGCCGACGCCGCGGCCGATCACGGCTTCGCCCGCGGCCAGCGCCGCGGTCGTGAACGGCCCCGGCCCGGGCAGCCCGCGCGGGTCGCCGGCGGCCGGCAGGACGGTCCGGACGCCGTCGGGGGAGCGGTCCCGCAGCACCGGCAGCGCCCAGCCCAGCGGCCTGTCGCCCTCGACGCCGGGCAGCCCGGCCACCCGGTGCGGCTCGTCGTCGCCGGTCACCCGGGCGATCACGTCGTCGTACGCCGCCTCGCCGGCCAGCCAGGCCGACGTCCAGGCGGCGAACACCCCGGAGCGCACCCTCACGCCGGCAACCCTACGTGGTCCGTTCGACACGGCCCATCCGAACCCGGCGTGCCACCCCGGACCCGGCGTTCCCGGCCCGTACGGTCGCGGACGTGCGCAGCAACGACTACGGCACCGACGTGCTGGCTGGCGACTGGCGGAAGAAGAAGACGATCCCCACCGTCCCGGCCGACCGCGACCTGGTCGTGGAGGAGGCCGGCACCGGCTTCTGCGGCGCGGTCGTCGCCTGCGAGAAGGACGCGGTCACGCTGGAGGACCGGCACGGCAAGCGGCGGATGTTCCCGCTCGGGCCGGCCGGCTTTCTGCTGGACGGGCAGCCGGTCACGCTGACCCGGCCGGTCGCCGCGCCGGTGGCGAGGAAGCCCGGCCGGACCGCCTCCGGCTCGGTCGCCGTGCCCGGCGTCAAGGCCCAGGTCGCCCGCGGCTCCCGGATCTGGGTCGAGGGCGTGCACGACGCGGCGCTGGTGGAGCGGGTCTGGGGCGACGACCTCCGGATCGAGGCGGTGGTGGTCGAGCCGCTGGACGGCATCGACGACCTGGCCGGCGCCGTCCGCGCCTTCCGCCCCGACCGGGCCCGGCGGCTCGGCGTGCTCGTCGACCACCTGGTGCCCGGGTCCAAGGAGAGCCGGATCGTCGCCGCGGTCACCGACCCGCAGGTGCTCGTCGTCGGCCACCCGTACGTGGACGTCT
>DATDKW010000077.1:0-9397 GCA_036519715.1 Mycobacteriales bacterium | reverse complement strand
CGCTCCGTTCGGGTACCAGGTGAAGTACGCCTCCATGGTGTGGAAGAGGTCGTACGTGTCGACGTAGTCGGCCTTCGCGTTCTCGCCCGCGACGCCCATCATCAGCATGAAGTCCATGAAGCCGTGGGTGGCGTTGCCGGGCGCGTGCAGGCTGTCCAGTGTCACCTCGGACAGGCAGCCGTCCAGGTCGCCGTTGGCGATCCACTCGACCGCGCGGGCGTCGAACTCCGGGTCGGGCCCGTGCGGGCCGAACTGGCGGGGCCCGCCCAGCTCCAGCGACAGGTGCCCGGTACCGATGATCGCGACCTTCTTGTCGCTGGGCCAGGCCTCGACCATCTCCCGGATCGCCTTGCCCAGCTGGACGAACCGCTTCGGCTGGGGCAGCGGCGGGGCGAAGATGTTGGTGTAGACGGGCACGATCGGCAGGTCGTTCTGCGGGCGCAGCGTGATGATCGGGCAGGTCACGCTGTGGTCGATCCGCAGCTCGTTGGAGAACGCGAGGTCGAAGCCGGCGTCCAGGCCGGTGCGCAGCAGGTGCCCGGACAGCTCCTTGTCCCCGGCCATGTGCATCCGGGGCAGGCCGAACTCGCGCTCCTCGTTGTACCAGTTGGCGTCGTACTCCTCGGCGTGCCCCACCAGGAACTGCGGCATGTTGTCCAGCCAGAACTGGTGGAAGTGGTCGGAGCCGACCATCACCAGCACGTCCGGCGCGGCCTTGGTCAGGGTCTCCCGGAACGCCTCGACCTTGCGCACCCACTCGGCCGCGAACGGCGGCGCCTCCTCGGGCGGCGCGGTGCTGGCCTTGTAGTAGAAGGGATGGTGGGTCGACGCGATCACCGCGGTGATCTCAGCCATCGGTCTCTCCCTCGGTCACGGGCACCTCGACCGCGTTCCGGTCGATCTCCAGGTACATGTCCATCGCGATCGGGTGCTGCCGCTCCTCGGCCAGCTGCCCGAGCAGCCCGGCCGCGCGGGCCAGCAGCGCGACCCCGCGCAGCAGCTCGACCGGCAGGTCCAGGTCGGCCAGCGCGGCGCCGCAGACGCCGGCGCCGTTCAGCGGCAGGGTCCGGCCCAGCACCTGCGGGTGGACGCGGCCGATCGCCTCGTAGAGCCGCAGGTGCGGGCCGCGCAGGCCCTCCTCCTCGGCGATGGCCAGCAGCCGCGGCGTCCGCGGGTCCCGGACCTTGTGGACGGGGTGGCCGAGACCGGGCACGAACTTCTTCTCGGCCCGGGCCTTCTCGACCAGCGGCAGCGCCAGCGCGTCCCAGCCGGCGTCGTCATCCGGCAGCGGACCGTCCACTTCGGACAGCGCCCGGTGCAGGTAGGTGCCGGCGTCCTCGGTCACGCCCAGGAACCGCGACCCGCCGCCGAGCAGCCCTGCCGCCAGCGCCCCCTGCAGCGAGTCAGGCGCGGACAGGTAGGTGACCCGGGCCGCGATCGCGGTCGGCGTGAACCCGTGGTCGGCCAGCGCCACCAGCACCGACTCGAACACCCGGGACTCGCCCTTGGTCGGCCGCCGCCGGGCCAGCAGCCAGAACGCCAGCTCGCCGAACCCGACCGTGCCCATCAGGTCCTCGGCCAGGTCGTGTCCCAGCAGCCGGATGTGGTCGGCGTCGGAGGTCCCCAGCGAGGACGGGAACGTACGGCTCATGCCTTCTCCTCCAGCCAGGCCCGGATCTCGGCGCCGTGCTCGTCCAGGCCCGGAGGGGGGAGCCGGTAGGTCGCCGGGGTGCCGGAGAACGTGATCGGGTTGCGGATCGACGGCACCCCGCCGACCTCGACCACCGGCTCCAGGCCGAGCTCGGTCGCGAACTCGACGCCCTGATTGACCGTGTTGATCGGTCCACACGGGACACCGGCGGCGATGATCTCCCGGAACCACTCGTCCTTGCCCTTGGTCATCAGCCGCTCCACCAGCAGTGGGCGCAGCTCGTCCCGGTTGGCCGTGCGGTCCTTGTTGAGCACGAACCGCGGGTCGTCGGCCAGCTCGGGCACGCCGAGCACCTCGCACAGCTTGCGGAACTGGCGGTCGTTGCCGGCGGTGATGATCAGCTCGCCGTCGGCCGTCGGCAGCAGGTCGTACGGGAAGAGGCTGGGGTGGGCGTTGCCCATCCGGGTCGGCGTGACCCCGGCCGACACGACCGAGCCGGAGTGGTTGACCAGCCCCGACAGCGCCGAGGACAGCAGGTTGACCTCGACGTGCTGGCCGCGGCCGGTGGACTGTCGCGAGTGGAGCGCGGCCAGCACCCCGATCGTCGCGTGCAGCCCGGACATCACGTCGAAGACCGAGATGCCGGCCCGGTAGGGCGGGCCGTCGGCCGCGCCGGTCAGGCTCATCAGCCCGGCAATGGCCTGCACGATGAGGTCGTAGCCGGGCAGCGCGGCGCCGCCGCCGGTGCCGAAGCCGGTGATCGACGCGTAGATCACGGCCGGGTTGGCCGCGGCGACCGCGTCGTAGTCCAGCCCGAACCGCTTCAGCCCGCCGACCCGGAAGTTCTCGATGACGATGTCGGCCCGGGCCGCGAGCTCCTTGGCCAGCGCCAGGTCGCCGGGGTCCTTGAGGTCGAGCGCGACCGACCGCTTGTTGCGGTTGATCGACAGGTAGTAGGTCGACTCGCCGTCGCGGACCGGCGGCATCCAGGTGCGGGTGTCGTCGCCACCGGGGCCCTCGACCTTGACCACCTCGGCGCCCAGGTCGGCCAGCAGCATGGACGCGTACGGCCCGGCGAGGATGCGGGAGAAGTCGGCCACCAGCAACCCGCTCAGCGGGCCGTCGCCGTTCGCGTCCACAGCGCCTCCTCGTCCGTGCACCGGACGATCGTCCGGGATCCGAGTCTCGCACTCACCCGGCCGGCAGGGCCAGGGGGAGGGCCACCGGCACGGACTGGTAGCGGGCGAAGTCGGCGCTGACGTCGCCCGCGGCCTGCAGCAGCAGCGGCAGGTAGTCGCCGGTCAGCGTGTCCACCGACGTCTCGGCCGCGTGCACGGTGACATTCATGGCCGCGATGACCCGGCCGGTCCCGTCCCGCAGCGGTGCCGCCACCGACCGGATGCCCGGCGCCAGCGCCTCGTCGGTCAGGGCCCAGCCCTTGGCCCGGACGTCGCGCAGCAGCCCGTCCAGCTCGGCCCGGCCGGGCAGGTGCCGGGCCGTCACCCCGGACCGGGACGGCTCGGCCAGCGCCGCGTCCAGCTCGGCCGGCTGCAGCCCGGCCAGCAGCACCTTGCCCAGCGACGTGGACGCGGCCGGGAACCGGGTGCCGATCTCGACCCGCAGCGCGATGATCTTGGGCACCGCGACCCGGGCCGTGTAGACGATGTCGGAACCGTCGAGCTGGGCGATCGAGCTGGACTCGCCGGTCCGCGCGACCAGCCGCTCCAGGTGCGGCCGGGCCACGTCCCACAGCCCCAGCGACTGCACGTAGACCATGCCCAGCTCGAGCACCCGCGGGGTCAGCCGGAACCCGCCCGGGCCGCTGCGCGCGTAGCCCAGCTCCTCCAGGGTCAGCAGGATCCGGCGGGCGGTCGGGCGGGCCAGCCCGGCCGCCGCGGCCACCTCGCTGAGCGTGAGCACCGGCCGGTGCGGCCCGAACGCCTTGATCACGTCGAACCCGCGCGCGATCGCCTCCACGAAGTCGGGGGCATCGGTTCGGCGGACCACGGGGGCAGCGTAACCCGTCATGTCCGCTCTGCGGACACCTGAATACGGGCACTCGAACAGAAACGGGCGGCCGTCCTTGACGCTGGCCGCACCGGAACGCCACAGTGACGCTCAACTGCCGCTGTCCGCGCAGCGGACGCCTGTACGTCAAGGAGGACGCATGGACGAGCCCGTACCCGGCCGGCCGGTGGTGTTCCGCGGCGGGACCGTCCTGCCGATGGACGACCAGCGCAGCGTGCTGACCGGCGCCGACGTGCTGGTGGTGGGCGAGCGGATCGAGGCCGTGGGGCCGGACCTGCCGGTGCCGGACGGCACGCTGGAGATCGACGCCTCCGGCGGCATCGTGATGCCGGGCATGATCGACACCCACCGGCACATGTGGCAGACCGCGATGCGCGGCTACGGCGCCGACTGGACCCTGACGCAGTACTTCGTCTGGTACTACCTGGAGCACGGCCGCTCCTTCCGGCCCGAGGACATCCACGCCGGCAACCTGCTGTCCGTCATCGAGTCCCTCGACGCGGGTGTGACCACCACCGTCGACTGGTCGCACGGGCTGCAGACCCCGGAGCACGCCGACGCCGCGGTGGACGCGCTGCAGGCCGTGCCCGGCCGGTTCGTGCTGGCCTACGGCAACATCCAGGCCGGGCCGTGGGAGTGGTCGGCCGCGCCGGAGTTCCGCGACTTCGTCAGCCGCCGGATCACCCCCGGCGACGACATGCTCGGCTTCCAGATGGCCTTCGACGTGACCGGCGACCCGTCCTTCCCGGAGAAGGCCGCGTTCGAGGTCGCCCGCGACCTCGGCGTCCCCGTCACCACCCACGCCGGCGTCTGGGGCGCCACCAACGACGACGGCATCCGGCTCATGTACGACAACGGCTTCGCCGTCCCCGGCACCGTCTACGTGCACGCCGCCACCCTGTCGGAGGACTCGTACCAGCGGATCGCGGCCAGCGGCGGCACCGTCTCGGTCTCCACCGAGAGCGAGCAGAGCGCGGGCCAGGGCTACCCGCCGACCTGGAACCTCCGCTCGCACGACATCCCGGTGTCGCTGTCCATGGACACCAGCGTGTGGTGGAGCGGCGACCTGTTCTCCGCCATGCGCACCACGATCGGCGCGGACCGGTCTCGGGAGCACTTCGAGGCCCACGCCAAGGGCGACACGGTGACCAACTGCCACCTCCGGGCGGACCAGGTGGTCCACTGGGCGACCCGGGGCGGGGCCAGGGCGCTCGGCCTGGACGGCGTGGTCGGGCAGCTCAAGCCGGGCCTGAAGGCGGACGTGGTGCTGATCAAGAACGACCGCTCGCCGGCCATGTTCCCGCTGCTCAACCCGTACGGGCACGTGGTCTTCCAGGCCCAGCGCGGGGACGTGCACACGGTCCTGGTCAACGGGCGGGTGGTGAAGCACGAGCACGAGCTGGTCGGCGTCGACCTGGGCGCGGCCCGGGCCGCGGTGGCGTCCACTGTGGACCACCTGCGCTCGACCCTGGGCGAGGAGGAGTGGGTCAAGGGCATGAACCCCGACGTCCCCGAGACCGCGCTGCTCGACAACCCGTACCAGTACACGGACTACTCGTCCGGTACGACGCACGGGCACTAGACCCACGTCGCCGCGGCGGGCTCCCCGTACCCGCCGCGGCGGCGTGTCCGGCCCGGCCGCTAGGGCCAGCGGGTGGCGGGGGTGCAGGTCGGGTCGGAGGCGCGGTCGCCGTAGACCACGGTGCCGTCGGCGGCGGATCGGTCACGGCCCACTACGCGTACCGGGCCCCGGGCCGGGTTGGCCCGGCTCGTCCCGCCGTCGCGGCGCCGGTGCCGGGCCGCCGGGCACCATCACAACATCGGCGGCGCCCACCTCGTCTGAAGAGGACCAGACCGGCAGGTTGGGGGCGACGTGGACTTCACCGACTACGTGGCGGCCCGGGGCGTAGCCCTGGAGCGCTTCGCCTTCGTGCTGGCCGGGGACGCCGACCTGGCCCAGGACCTGGTGCAGACCGCGCTGCTCAAGGCCTACCGGCGGTGGCGGTGGGTGTCCCGCGCCGACCACCCGGACGCGTACGTGCGCCGCATCATCACCACCTCGTTCCTGGACTGGCGTCGCCGGCGCAGCAACGCCGAGGCGCCGTCGGACCCGCTGCCGGACCGGGCCGGTCCGGATCTGGCCGAGGGCGTGGCCGACCGGGACCAGCTGCGGCGGGCGCTCGCGACCCTGACGCCCCGGCAGCGCGCGGTGCTGGTGCTGCGCCACTACGAGGGGCTGGACGACCGGGCGATCGCGGCCCTGCTGCGCTGCGGCGAGGTGTCCGTGCGCAGCCACGCGAGCCGGGGACTCCAGCGGCTGCGCGAGTCCCTCGACCCGACGACCCTGCCCGGAGGTTCGCGATGACCGACGTCGAACGGCTGCTGGAAGAGGAGCTGGCCGGCCTGGGCGAGCAGGCGCCGCACGACGCCGAACTGGCGGGCACCGTGCGCCGGCGGGCCCGGCGGCAGGTCGCGGTGATGGCCTCGGCGCTGGCGGTCGTGGTCCTCGCCGGCGGCGCCGCGATGGCCGGCCGGCTCCGGACGGACGAGCCGACGATCGCCGGCACGCCACCGTCCCCGGCGTCGACGGCCGCGGGCTGCGCGCCGCTGGAGACCGGTCCACTGCCGGACTGGGCCCGGACCGGGTTCTCCAGCGCGGACCCCGGCATCCCGTTCGCCCGCAGCCGGGACGGCCGGTTCCTGGCCATCGTGTTCGGCAACCCGCTCAGCGCCCCGCCGGCACCGGACCGCTCCAACAAGATCCTCTGGGTGGTCGCGCCGGTCACCGGGGCGACGGTGGAATCGGCCCCGGGTCAGTTCTGGGTCGAGGCCCGGCTGGAGGGCACCGGCCTGTCCGTGCGGCGGGACATCGGGCTCGCGCCCGGACCGTCCATCGTGGACCTGCCCCGGGCCGGCTGCTGGCAGCTGGAGCTGCACTGGGGCCCGTACAGGGACACGATGGGCCTGCGCTACCGCGCCCCCTGAGGGAACGGCGGCCCGGCCGGGGAGGTCCTCGGCCGGGCCGGTGCGATCCGGGGGTCAGTCCTTGGGCTCGGCCATCTGCCGGTGGGCGGCGGCCTTGAGCTTGTCCGGCAGGACCTTGTTCATCGCGCCGGTGAGCTTGGTCGAGGCCGAGGCCGCGACCACCTTGTCCTCCTCGTCGAACAGGGCCGTGAAGCCCTGCTCGGCCACCTTGGCCGGGTCGTCCTTGGACGAGGACTGCCCGACCGGGGTGTCGTCCATCCCGGCCCGGTGGAAGAAGTTGGTGTCGGTCGGCCCCGGCATCAGCGAGGTGATCGTGACCTGGGCGCCGGAGTCCTTCAGCTCGTTCTGCAGCGCCTCGGCCCAGGACTGCAGGAAGGACTTGGTCGCGTTGTAGACGGACTGGAACGAGCCCGGCATCGTCGAGGCGATCGACGAGGTGATCAGCACCTTGCCGGCGCCCTGGGCCACCATGTCCGGCAGCAGCCGCTTGGCCAGGTGGACGGTACCGGTGATGTTCAGGTCGATCATCTTGATCTCGGCGGCCAGGTCGGTCTCGAGGAACGCGCCGCCCAGCCCGACCCCGGCGTTCAGCGCGGCGGCGCCCACCGGCCGGCCGTCGGCCCTGACCGCGGCGTACAGCTGCTCGACGCCGTCGTAGGTACTGAGGTCGGCCTGCACGGTACGGACGTCGGCCCCGGAGCTCGCGCGCAGCTGCGCCGCGGCGCTGTCCAGGCCGTCGTCCTCGGCGCACAGGAAGAGGTCGAAGTCGTGCTCGGCGAACTGCTTGGCCAGCTCGAAGCCGATGCCGCTCGAGGCACCGGTCACCAGGGCCAGCAGCTTGGAGGAGGTCTCGGTCATGGGCCCGGGGTTACCCGGGCCCGTCTGTCCTATTCGCCCGCGGTCAGCGCCCGGTGCGCGGAGATCAGCTTCGCGTACCGCCGGCCCGAGTCCTTCACCGTACGGACCTGGGTCGCGTAGTCGACGTGCACCAGCCCGAACCGCTTGGCATACCCGTACGACCACTCGAAGTTGTCCAGCAGGGACCAGACGAAGTAGCCGGCCAGCGGCACCCCGCGCCCGGCCGCCCGCAGCGCCGCGGCCACGTGCGACTCGAGGTAGTCGGCCCGCTCCAGGTCGGCCACGGTGCCGTCGACGACCTCGTCCGGCCAGGCCGAGCCGTTCTCGGTGACGAACACCCGCGGCACCCCGTAGTCGTCGGCGACCCGCGTCAGCAGCTGCTCCAGCCCGGCCGGGTGGACCTCCCAGTCCATGTCGGTGCGGACGGCGTTGGGCACCGGCACCATCCGGGAGTGCGGCGGCGGGCCGTCCGGGTCGTCGGTGACGACCTCGCGGAAGTAGTAGTTGAGCCCGAGGTGGTCGGTGGGGGTGGCGATCGTCTCCAGGTCGCCCGGCCGGACCGGCGGCTCCACCCCGTACACCTCGACCATGTCGGCCGGGTAGCCGCGGCCGTGCAGCGGGTCCAGCCACCAGCGGTTGGTGTGCCCGTCGGCGCGCCGGGCCGCGGCCACGTCGGCCGGGTCGTCGGAGGCGGGCTCGCAGGGGCTGAGGTTGACCACCGCGCCGACCCGGGCCCCCGGCACCGCGGCCCGCAGGGCCTGGGTGGCCAGCCCGTGCCCGAGCAGAAGGTGGTGGGAGGCCGGCACGGCCCGGGTGATGTCCCGCTCGCCCGGCGCCATCCGGCCCTCCAGGTGGCCGATCCAGGCCGAGCACAGCGGCTCGTTCACGGTGAACCAGTCGGCCACCCGGTCTCCCAGCGCCTGGCCCAGCACGCCGGCGTAGTCGGCCAGCGCGTACGCGGTGTCGCGGCACGGCCAGCCGCCCCGGTCCTGCAGCGCCTGCGGCAGGTCCCAGTGGTAGACGGTGACGAACGGCCGGATCCCGGCCGCCAGCAGCTCGTCCACCAGCCGGTCGTAGAAGGCCAGTCCGGCCGGGTTGACCGTCCCGGTGCCGTCCGGCAGCACCCGGGGCCAGGACACCGAGAACCGGTAGGCCCCCGTGCCCAGCTCCGTCATCAGCGCGACGTCCTCGCGCCACCGGTGGTAGTGGTCGCAGGCCACGTCGCCGGTGTCGCCGTTGTCGATCGCGCCGGGGGCCCGGCAGAACGTGTCCCAGATGGACTCCGAGCGCCCGTCCTCGGCCGCCGCGCCCTCGATCTGGTAGGCGGCGGTGGCCGTGCCCCAGGCGAAGTCGGGGGGCAGGTCCTGCAGGTGGTCCATGACGCTCCTCAGTGGACGGTTGCCGCCATCGCGGCCACGACCCGGTCGAATCTCCGTAGCATCGGGACGAGCGGGGTACGCGAGTTAATTCGATGCTTTAATTATGGCTAGCATTCAAGCGGTGAGGCATGGTCGCGGTCAAGGCGCCCGGGCACCGGGGCGGGCCGACGAGGGGGACGACGTGCAGGTCAGACGAACGGTCCGGGATCTGCGGCGGCACAACCGCTCGGTCCTGCTGTCCAGCCTCTACCTGGGCGAACCGCAGAGCCGGCAGGATCTCGGGCGGTCCAGCGGGCTGAGCCAGGGCACGGTCAGCAACGTCGTCGGCGAGCTGATCGAGGAGGGCCTGGTCGTCGAGGCCGGCCTGGTCGACTCCGACGGCGGCCGGCCGCGCACGCTGCTGCGGGTCAACCCCGGCTACGCGTACGTGGTCGGCGTCGACGTCGGCGAGACCGGCACCCGGGTCGAGGTGTTCGACCTGGCCATGGGGCCGCTA
>DATDKW010000076.1:0-11993 GCA_036519715.1 Mycobacteriales bacterium | reverse complement strand
GCTGGGGCTGACCGTCGGGCTGATCCTGGGTGGGCTGGCCGGCGCGTTCGGCGGCCGGGTCGACAACGTGCTGATGCGGGTCACCGACCTGCTGCTGTCGATCCCGGGCCTGCTCACCGCGATCACCATCTCGGTCATCCTGGGCCAGTCGCTGACCTCGGTGATGATCGCGATCGCGGTCGTCAACATCCCGATCTTCGCCCGGCTGCTGCGCGGGTCGATGCTGGCCCAGCGCGAGGCCGACTACGTGCTGGCGGCCCGGAGCATCGGGCTCCGGCGCCGGACCGTGGTGCTCTCGCACATCGTGCCCAACTCCCTCGGCCCGGTGATCGTGCAGGCCACGCTCACGCTGGCGACCTCGATCATCGACGCGGCCGCGCTGTCCTTCCTCGGGCTGGGCAACCCCGACGCCAACCAGCCCGAGTGGGGGCAGATGCTCTCCGACGCGCAGAACCTGCTCAGCACCCGGCCCGCGCTGGCGTTCTACCCCTGCATCGCGATCGTGCTGGCCGCGCTCGGGTTCACGCTGCTGGGCGAGTCCCTGCGCGAGGCCCTCGACCCCAAGTTCCGGCGGTAACCCCATGGCGCTGTTGGAGGTCACCGACCTGACCGTCACGTTCAGCCGGCGCGGCCGGCGGGACGTGAACGCCGTCGACGGCGTCTCCTTCGCCGTGGACGCCGGCGAGACGCTCGGCCTGGTCGGGGAGTCCGGCTCGGGCAAGTCGGTGACGTCGCTGGCGATCATGGGCCTGCTGCCGCGCCGGGGCGCGAAGGTCGGCGGCGAGGTCCTGTTCGAGGGCCGGCAACTGCTCACGCTGCGCCAGGACGACTTGCGCGACCTGCGGGGCAAGGACATCGCAATGGTCTTCCAGGACCCGCTGTCCTCGCTCAACCCGGTGGTCCCGATCGGCACCCAGGTGACCGAGGTGCTCACCCGGCACCGGGGGCTCAAGGGCCCGGCCGCCCGCAAGGAGGCGGCCGACCTGCTGGACCTGGTCGGCATTCCCGACCCGGACCGGCGGCTGCGGGAGTATCCGCACCAGCTCTCCGGCGGGATGCGGCAGCGGGCGCTGATCGCGATGGCGGTGGCCTGCCGGCCGAAGGTGCTCATCGCCGACGAGCCCACCACCGCGCTCGACGTCACCATCCAGGCCCAGATCCTGGAGCTGCTCAAGGGGCTGGTCCGGGAGCAGGGCACCGCGATGATGCTGATCACCCACGACCTCGGCGTGGTCGCCGGGCTGTGCGACCGGGTCAACGTCATGTATTCGGGCCGCATCGTCGAGCGGGCCGACCGGCGGACGCTGTTCGTCTCCCCGCGGCACCCGTACACGGCCGGGCTGCTCGGGTCGATCCCGCGGCTGGACTCCGTGGAAGGATCGCCGCTGCGGCCGATCCCGGGCTCGCCCACGGACACCCTGCCGTGGACGTCGGCCTGCGCGTTCGCGCCGCGCTGCCCCCGCGCCCTGGAGGTGTGCCGGACCGTGACACCCGACCTGGAGCCGGACGGACCACGCTGGCTGCGTTGCCACAACCCGGTGCCGGCCGAGGAGGCCGCCGCGATCGGGGCGGAGGGCCGCCGTGAGTAGCCCCGCCGGCCCGCCGGACGAGCCCGGGACGGGCGACGGCGAACGGGGACGGACGGTGGAGCGGACGGCCGGCGGCACCGACGTCCCGGTCGGCGACGGGGACCGCGACTGGCTCGGCGACGCCGCCGGGGGGGCGATCGACCGGGCCGGCGCCCGGGGAGCGGACCGGAGCCGCGGGGCCGACCCGGCGACGGAGGGCCCGGTCGGGTCCACCGTCGCCGAGGGCGCGGCCGGGGCCGGCGAGACCGGCGACGTGCTGCTGTCCGCCCGCGGCCTGCAGGTGCACTTCCCGATCCGCCGCGGCATCGTCTTCGACCGTACGGTCGGGCACGTCCGGGCCGTGGACGGCGTCGACCTCGACCTGCCCCGCGGCGGGACGTACGGGCTGGTGGGGGAGTCGGGCTGCGGCAAGTCGACCCTCGGCCGGGCCCTGCTGCGGCTGGTCGAGCCGACCGCCGGCAGCGTGGTCGTCGACGGCGTCGACGTGCTCGCGCTCAAGGGCGAGGACCTGCGCCGGCAGCGCCGCAAGATGCAGATGGTCTTCCAGGACCCGCTGTCCTCGCTCGATCCGCGGCAGAGCATCGAGTCGATCCTGACCGAGCCGCTGCGTACCCACGACGTCGTCTCGGGCAGCGCCGCCCGCTCGACCCGGGTCCGCGAGCTGCTGGACACGGTCGGGCTGCCGACCAGCGCGCTGGCCCGCTACCCGCACGAGTTCTCCGGCGGCCAGCGGCAGCGGATCGGCATCGCCCGGGCCATCGCACTGGAGCCGGAGCTGATCGTCGCCGACGAGCCGGTGTCGGCGCTGGACGTGTCGATCCAGGCCCAGATCGTCAACCTGCTGGAGGAGCTGCAGCATCGGCTCGGCCTGACCTACCTGGTCATCGCCCACGACCTGGCCGTGGTCCGGCACATCAGCGACGTGGTCGGGGTGATGTATCTCGGCGTGGTCGTCGAGCAGACCTCGTCCCACCTGCTCTACACCGAGCCGCTGCACCCGTACACGCGGGCGCTGATGTCGGCCGTGCCGATCCCGGACCCGGACGTGGAGGACTCGCGGCAGCGGATCCTGCTCTCCGGCGACCTGCCCTCGCCGGCCAACCCGCCGTCGGGCTGCCGGTTCCGCACCCGCTGCCCGTGGGTGCAGGAGACCCGGTGCGCGGACGAGGTCCCGCTGCTGCGCGAGGTCCGGCCCGGCCACGTGGTCGCCTGCCACTGGACCGAGCAGATCGACTCCGGCCAGATCCGCCCCCGGGCCGAGGCCGTCGTCGAGTCCGCCGTCTGACCCGCGGCCGGGCTCCGGCCGGCACCCGGCGCGACCGAATCCGCTCGTCCGTTGCTGGTCGCGGCGCTCACCTTCCGGCGGCTGGCCGAGTCCGGCCGCCGGGACGGCTCGATCGAGTTCGGCTCCTGACGCGCCGAGGCCCGGTCAGTCGAGCCAGGCCACGGCGCGGTCGAGCACGCCGGCGGGGACCTCGTGCCCACCGGGGAACTCGTCGTACGTCACGTCGTAGCCGTCCCGGCGCAGCTCCGCGACCACCCGCCGGCCGCAGCGGTCGACCGGCAGCACCCGGTCGGCGGTCCCGTGCGAGACGTACACCCGCGGCCGGCCGACCCGCAGCAGCGGGGCCAGGAAGCCGGGGGAGAACGCGAGGACGGCGTCGATCAGGTCGCCGTTGGTCACTCCCAGCGAGAGCGCGTACGAGGCGCCGTCGGAGAAGCCGGCGATCGCGTACGGACCCGGGCGGACCCGGTAGCGGGCCGAGACCGCGGCCACGGCCCGGTCGATCGCGGCCACGTCGGGGCCGTACCCGCCGGTGATCACGTCCCAGGTCCGGCCGGCCGACTTCGGCGCCAGGACCAGCAGGTTGGCCGCGTCGGCGACCGGGTGCAGGATCCGCAGCCCCTGCTCGGCGGTGCCGCCGGCGCCGTGCAGGGCGACCACCAGCCGGCGCGGCGCGGCCGTGCCCGGCGGCACGTACACGGCCGCGGCCCCGGTCGAGGAGATCCCGGTCGGGCCGGTGTCGGCGTCGGCCGTCACCGGGCGGGCCCGCAGCCGGCCGTGCGCGGGCCCGTGTTCCGGATCGGGATGCGGCTGCTCCGGCTCCATGACCCGGGCCTGCCCGCCGCCGCCGGCACGAACCCCTGGGTCCCGGGCTCTGCCCGTGACGGCGCCGGGTCGGGCGGTGCGGGCCGGGCCGTAACCGGGTCGGGCCGGAGGTGCCGGTCGCCGTACACTCGCCCGCATGCCCGATGCCCCTGCCGGGATCACCCGGGACGAGGTCGCGCACCTCGCCCGGCTGGCCCGTCTTGCCGTGTCCGACGACGAGCTCGACGTCTTCGCCGGCCAGCTCGACGTGATCCTGGGAGCGGTGGCGCGGGTCCAGCAGGTCGCGGCCGCCGACATCCCGCCCACGTCGCACGCCGTGCCGCTGACCAACGTGCTGCGCCCCGACGTGCTGAGGCCCTGCCTGGACCGGGACGAGGTCCTCGCGGCCGCCCCCGCCGCCGAGGACGGCCGCTTCCGGGTCCCGCGCATCCTGGACGAGGAAGTTTGATGTCCGAGCTCACCAGACTGACCGGGGCCGAGCTGGCCAGGGCGATCGCGGACGGGCAGACCTCCGCGGTCGAGGTCACCCAGGCCCACCTGGACCGGATCGCCGCGGTCGACGACCGGCTGCACGCCTACCTGCACGTCGACACCGAGGGCGCGCTGGCCGCGGCCCGCGCGGTCGACGCCGCCGACGGACCGAAGGGCCCGCTGGCCGGCGTGCCGCTGGCGCTCAAGGACGTCATCGTCACCCGGGGCGTGCCGACCACGGTCGGCTCCAAGATCCTCGAGGGCTGGATCCCGCCGTACGACGCCACGGTGACCAGGAAGCTGAAGGCTGCCGGCATCGTCATCCTGGGCAAGACCAACATGGACGAGTTCGCGATGGGCTCCTCCACCGAGAACAGCGCGTACGGGCCGAGTCACAACCCCTGGGAGCTGGACCGGATCCCCGGCGGCTCGTCCGGCGGCTCGGCGGCGGCGGTGGCCGCGTTCACCGCGCCGCTCGGCATCGGCACCGACACCGGTGGCTCGATCCGGCAGCCGGCCGCGGTCACCGGCCTGGTCGGCCACAAGCCCACCTACGGCGGCGTCTCGCGCTACGGGCTGGTCGCCTTCTCCTCCTCCCTCGACCAGGCCGGCCCGTTCGCCCGGACCGTGCTGGACGCGGCGCTGCTGCACGAGGCCATGGCCGGGCACGACCCGTGCGACTCGACCTCCATCGACGCGCCGGTGCCGCCGGTGGTCGCGGCCGCCCGGCAGGGCGCGGGCGGCGACCTGACCGGCCTGCGGGTCGCGGTGGTCAAGGAGCTGTCCGGCGAGGGCTACGAGCCCGGCGTCGAGGCCGCCACCCGCGACGCCCTGGCCCGGCTGGAGAAGCTGGGCGCGACCGTGCACGAGGTCTCCTGCCCGTCCTTCGCGTACGCGCTGCCGGCGTATTACCTCATCGCGCCGAGCGAGTGCTCCTCCAACCTGGCCCGCTTCGACTCCGTCCGCTACGGGCTGCGCGTCGGCGACGACGGGGTCCGCTCGCTGGAGGAGGTCATGTCGCTGACCCGGGAGGCCGGCTTCGGCGCCGAGGTCAAGCGCCGCATCATCCTGGGGACGTACGCGCTGTCCTCCGGCTACTACGACGCCTACTACGGCCAGGCCCAGAAGGTGCGGACGCTGATCGGGCGCGACTTCGCGGCCGCGTTCGAGCACGCCGACGTGCTGGTGTCGCCGTCCACGCCGACCGTGGCCTTCCCGATCGGCGAGCGCGCCAACGACCCGCTGGCCATGTACGCGGCCGACCTGTGCACCCTGCCGGCCTCGCTGGCCGGCGTCCCGGCCATCTCCGTCCCCAGTGGACTGTCCGAGGGGCTGCCGGTCGGGCTGCAGGTGATGGCGCCGGCGCTGGCCGACGACCGCTGCTACCGGGTCGCCGCCGCGCTGGAGGCCGACCACGGCCACCCGCTCACCCAGGAGGCTCCGGCGCTGTGACCACTGCACTGTCCACAGAGGACGCCGCCGGCATCGCCGAGCGGTACGACCCGGTCATCGGGCTGGAGACGCACGTCGAGCTGGGCACCGCGTCGAAGATGTTCTGCGGCTGCCCGACCACGTTCGGGGCCGAGCCGAACACCCAGGTCTGCCCGGTCTGCCTGGGCCTGCCCGGCGCGCTGCCGGTCGCCAACGCGGCCGCGATCGAGTCGACCATCCGGATCGGCCTGGCCCTGCACTGCGACATCGCGTCCTGGTGCCGGTTCGCCCGGAAGAACTACTTCTACCCGGACATGCCGAAGGACTTCCAGATCAGCCAGTACGACGAGCCGCTGTGCACCGACGGCTACCTCGACGTGCTGGTCGAGGGGAAGACCTTCCGGGTCGAGATCGAGCGGGTCCACCTCGAGGAGGACACCGGCAAGACGCTGCACGTCGGCGGGGCCACCGGGCGGATCCACGGCGCCGACCACTCGCTGGTCGACTACAACCGGGCCGGCATCCCGCTGGTGGAGATCGTCACCCGCCCGGTCTTCGGCACCGGCGCGCTCGCCCCGGCGGTCGGCCGGGCCTACGTGACCGAGCTGCGCGAGGTGCTGCGCGGGCTCGGTGTCAGCGACGTCCGGATGGAGCAGGGCTCGCTGCGCTGCGACGTGAACCTGTCGCTGTCGCCGGCCGGCTCGGGCGTGCTCGGCACCCGCAGCGAGACCAAGAACGTCAACTCGCTGCGGTCGGTGGAGCGGGCGATCCGGTTCGAGATGGGCCGGCAGGCCCAGCGGCTGGACGCGGGCGAGCGGATCGTGCAGGAGACCCGCCACTTCCACGAGGACACCGGGGTGACCACGCCCGGCCGCAGCAAGGAGGAGGCGACCGACTACCGCTACTTCCCGGAGCCCGACCTGGTGCCGCTGGCGCCGGACGCGGACTGGGTGGAGCGGCTGCGGGCGACCCTGCCGGAGCTGCCGGCCCAGCGCCGGGTCCGGCTCGCGGCCGAGCTGGGCGCGACCGACTTCGAGCTGGAGTCGATGGCCAACGCCGGGGTGCTGGAGCTGGTGGCGGCGACCGCGGCCGCCGGCGCGCCGGCCGCGGAGGCCCGCAACTGGTGGCTGGGCTACCTGGCCCAGAAGGCCAACGAGGCCGCCGTCGAGGCGGCCGACCTCGCCATCACGCCGGCGCAGGTGGCCCGGGTGATCGCGCTGGTCGAGGACGGGACGCTGTCGACCGGGCTGGCCCGACAGGCCGTGGACGGGGTGCTGGAGACCGGCGCCGACGTCGACGCGGTGGTGGCCGAGCGCGGGCTGGTCCGGGTGTCCGATGTGGACGCGCTGGGCGCGGCCGTGGACGCGGCCATCGCGGCCCAGCCGGACGTGGCGGCGAAGATCCGCGGCGGCAAGGTCGCGGCGGCCGGGGCCCTGGTCGGCGCGGTCATGAAGGCCACCCGCGGCCAGGCCGACGCCGCCACCGTCCGCGAGCTGATCCTGCAGAAGCTCAGCTAGCCGGCAGCCGGACCGTCAGCCGCAGGATCCGGTCGTCGTCGCCGGCCGGGTCGCCGCGGCCGTCCCGGTTGGACGTGAGGATCCAGATCGAGCCGTCCGGCGCGACCTGGGCCGCCCGCAGCCGGCCGTACTCGCCCTGCAGGGCGGCCGTGGGCGTGCCGGTGCGGTCGCCCTCCAGCGGCACCTGCCACAGCCGCCGGCCCCGCAGCGCCGCCACGTACAGGGTGGAGCCGGCGATGGTGACGCCGCTGGGGGACGCCTCCGACGTCGGCCAGGTGACCAGCGGGGCCTGGAACCGGGAGTCGTCGGAGGAGCCCTCGACGGTGGGCCAGCCGTAGTCCTTGCCGGCCCGGATGAGGTTGATCTCGTCGAACCGGTTCTGCCCGAACTCGCTCGCCCACAGCCGCCCGGCCGAGTCGAAGGCGAGGCCCTGCACGTTGCGGTGCCCGTACGTCCAGACCAGCGAGCCCGGGAACGGGTTGCCCGGGGCGGGCTTGCCGTCCGCGGTCATCCGCAGGATCTTGCCGCCGAGCGAGGACCGGTCCTGGGACCGGCCGGTGGAGGACGCGTCGCCGGTGCCGGCGTAGAGGAAGCCGTCCGGGCCGAACACCAGCCGGCCGCCGTTGTGGATCCCCGACCGCGGGATGCCGGTGACGATCGGCTGCGGCGCCTGACCGAGCCGCATCCGGGCGATCCGGTTGTCCTCGCCGGTCGAGTAGTAGACGTAGACCAGCTGGTCCTTCGCGTACGAGGGGGAGACGGCGATGCCGAGCAGGCCGCCCTCGCCGTCACCGTCCACCTCGGACAGTCGCTGCACCTCGGCCGGGGCGCCGCCGCGGGCCGGCACCCGCAGGATCCGGGCCGAGTCCCGTTCGGTCACCAGGGCCTCGCCGGTCGGCAGGAACGCGATCCCCCAGGGCACCTCCAGTCCGGACGCGAGCACGCTCACCTGCCCGGCCGGCGCGGTGCCGGTGGCCGAACCGGTCGGCGCCGGGCTCGACGATGTCACGGGACCGCCGGCCGGTGGCGCGGACGCCGCCGGCTGATCCGAGGAGCACGCCGTCAGCCCGGCCGCGCTCAGCGCCGCCACGAACACGGCCACTCCCCGCCCCTTGCCCCGGACCGCCGCGAACGGCGCCACCCCGGTCTTCGGCAGCGCCCGGGCCAGCCGGCGGGACCGGGTGGTGGGGATGTGCGGAGTCACGGGGCGCACCTCACGCGGGGGAGTTGGTCGATCCGGTCGGGGGGAGGATGCGGATCACGCGGTCGTCCTGCGCGGTCGGCTTGCCCGCGCCGTCCTTGTTCGACGTGGTCAGCCAGAGCGCGCCGTCCGACCCGGCCACCACCGTCCGCAGCCGTCCGTACGCGCCGGCCAGGAACGGCGTGGGCGTGCCGACCTCGCCGCTGCCGTCCAGCGGCAGCGCGTACATGCGCTTGCCGGTGGTGGAGGCGACGAACAGCCCGCGCTCGATGACCGCACAGCCGCCCAGCCCGCCGGTCGCGGCCGGCACCGTCCGGGCCGGCCCGGCGGCACCGGCCCGGGTCCCGGGGAAGCCGTAGTCGCGGCCGGGCTCGACCCGGTTCACTTCGTCCTGGGCGGCCGAGGCCGGCTCGGTCGTGTAGACCTGGTCGGCGCCGGTGAGGCAGAGGCCGGCGATCGCGCCGTGGCCGATCGAGTAGACCGGCGAGGCCGGGTCCGGGTTCTGGCCGGCCGGCCGGCCGAACGCGGTCACCCGCAGCACCTTGCCGGCCAGGCTCTTCCGGTCGGCGGCCAGGGCCGGCTTGCCGGCGTCGCCGGTGCCGACGTAGAGCAGCCCGTCGGTGCCGAAGCTGATCCGGCCACCGTTGCCCGTGCGGCCCTTGGGGATGCCGGTGAGCACCGGGGTGACCGCCCCGCGCAGCGCGAACCGCACGACCCGGTTGTCGGTCTTCGTGGTCAGGTACGCGTACACCAGGCCGTCGCGGGCGAAGTCGGGCGACAGCGCCAGCCCGAGCAGGCCGCCGTCCCCGGTCGTGTCCAGGCCGGTGAGGGTGCGCACCGGCTTGGCCGGCGCCCGCTGCGGCTGCACCACCAGCAGCCGCCCGCTGGTGCGCTCGCCGACCAGCGCGGTGCCGTCCGGCAGCACCGCCAGCCCCCAGGGCAGGGTCAGCCCGGTCGCGACCACGCTGGGGTCGTCGGCGGTGCCGGCCTCGGGCCCGCCCGGCGCGCCCGGCTGGCCGGGCGTCGGGGCGGCCTGGGTCTGCTCCGGCTGGGGCAGGTCGGCCGGCGGCGGTCCCTCCGGCTGCGGCACCCAGGTCGGGTCCGGGCGCAGCGCGTCGGCGGCGGCGCTGCAGCCGGACAGCAGCAGCAGCGCGACCACCACCGCCAGCGCACGCCAGAGACGCCTCATGCGGTCCAGTGTCCCCGGCCCACTGTGAGCCCCCGGTGAACCGTGCCGGCCGGGTCCAGGATGCGGCAGGCCGTCCAGCGGCAACGGCGGCGGAACGGCCTCTCCCGGTCGCGCCCCGCGACGATCTACGCTCGCCCCGTGCCGACCCGTGTCGCCGTCCTGCCCACCGAGCAGGGCCGCCAGTTGCTCGGACCGCCGCCGGACGGGGTCACCGTCGTCGTCTGGCCGCCGGCCGACCCGCCGCCGGAGGAGGCGGCCGAGGCCGGCTTCTGGGTCCCGCAGTATCTGGGCCGGGACGGGCTGGAGCGGCAGATCGAGGCGTTGCCGAAGCTTGAGGTGGTGCAGCTGACCACCGCCGGCGCCGACGCGTTCGTGGGCCGGCTGCCCGCCGGCGTGACCCTGTGCGACGCCCGCGGCGTGCACGGCGGGTCGACCTCGGAGTGGGTGCTGACCGCGGTGCTGGCCTCACTGCGCAACTTCCCGGAGTTCGTCCGGCTGCAGGAGCGCAAGCAGTGGGACCAGAAGTTCACCGGCGAGCTGGCCGGCAAGCGGGTGCTCATCATCGGGGCCGGCGACGTGGGCGAGTCGATCCGGCGCCGGATGCTGCCGTTCGACACGACCGTGACGATGGTCGCCCGCCGGGCCCGGGACGGCGCCCACGGGGTGGACGAGCTGCCCGAGCTGCTGGGCCGGCACGACGTCGTGGTCGTCGTCGTGCCGCTGACCGACGCGACCCGGGGCATGGTCGACGCGGCCTTCCTGGCCCGCATGGCCGACGGGGCGCTGTTCGTCAACGCCGCCCGCGGGCCGGTCACGGTCACCGACGCGCTGACCGCCGAGCTGATGTCCGGCCGGTTGCGGGCCGCGGTCGACGTCACCGACCCCGAGCCGCTGCCGACGGACCACCCGCTCTGGGACGCGCCCAACCTGCTGCTCACCCCGCACGTCGGCGGGGCGGTGGAGGGCTTCCCGGCCCGCGCCTACGCCCTCGTACGGGACCAGCTGGTCCGCTGGGCCGCGGGCGAGCCGCTGATCAACGTGGTCGAAGACGGCTACTGAGCCGTGCCGGCTGCCGGCCGGCTACTGAACCGGCGCGCTCGCGGTCGGGTCCGGCAGCCGGCCCCCGCTGGCCGACGCCAGCAGCGACAGGTGCCGGGGCCGCAGCACCGGCAGCCGGACCGCCGACCCGTCGCGCAGCACGGCCGCGATCCGGGCCCGGCGGATCCGCAGCCCGGCGATATCGTCCCAGGACAGCCGGCGCGAGCGCAGCATCGTCCGCGCCGTCACCCCGTCGGAGTCCGCGTCCACGCCGGTACGCAGGACGTACAGCAAGCCGGTCAGCGGCACGAGCCACACGATCGCCAGCCACGGTGACGCGAACGCCAGCGGGAGCGTGCAGATCGCGGCCACCACGACCGCGAACAGGTTGACGCGCGGGATCCGTACCCGGAGTTGGTCGGTCATGCCGGGGTCACCCGGGGCTTCGGCACCAGGGTGGCGTGCCAGGCGTCGTGGGTCCCGCAGTCGCCGGCACCGAGCACCAGCGCGGCGCACCGGTCACAGCGCAACAACAGCGGGCGGCGCAGCTCCCGGTCCCAGTCCGGGGCGACCACCGCGTATCCCACCGGTGCCACATACTCACTCACTGTGCCCGCTCCTCGGACAGGACGGCGGGCGCGAGCGCCGGCCGTCCGGCCCTCGTCACTCTCCGCTCGCCCTGCGGGCACTCGGACTCGCTCATGAACCACATCCTCCCGCACCGATCCTGAGAACTCGCGGGGGTAGCCTCCGGACTCGTGAGCGAGAGCCCCCGGCACCCCAAGCCGCGCAGTCACGAGGTCACCGACGGCATGGAGCGGGCCCCGGCCCGGGCCATGCTGCGGGCCGTCGGCATGGACGACTCCGACTTCGCCAAGCCGCAGATCGCCGTCGCCTCGTCCTGGAACGAGGTGACCCCGTGCAACCTGCCGCTGGACCGGCTGGCCAAGCGGGCCAAGGAGGGCGTCCGCGCGGCGGGCGGCTACCCGATGGAGTTCACCACCATCGCGGTGTCCGACGGCATCTCCATGGGCCATGAGGGGATGCGGGCCTCGCTGGTGTCCCGCGAGGTCATCGCCGACTCGGTCGAGCTGATGGTGCACGCCGAGCGGATGGACGGCATGGTCCTGCTGGCCGGCTGCGACAAGTCGCTGCCGGGCATGCTGATGGCCGCGGCCCGGATGGACCTGGCGGCCTGCTTCCTCTACGGCGGCACCATCCTGCCCGGGCGGCTGGGGGACAAGGACCTGTCCATCCTGGACGCGTTCGAGGGCGTCGGCGCCTGCGCGGTCGGCAAGATCACCCAGGCCGAGCTGGACGACATCGAGCGGCACGCCTGCCCGACCGAGGGCTCCTGCGCCGGCATGTACACGGCCAACACGATGGCGGCCGCGGCCGAGGCGCTGGGCATGGCGCTGATCGGGTCGGCGTCGCCGCCCGCGGTCGA
>DATDKW010000075.1:0-16897 GCA_036519715.1 Mycobacteriales bacterium | reverse complement strand
GCCAGCCAGTGAGTCCTTCGCGCACCTGCACGTGCACACCGAATACTCCATGCTCGACGGGGCCGCGCGGCTGAAGGACCTGTTCGCCGAGACCGCCCGGATGGGCATGCCGGCGCTGGCGATGACCGACCACGGCAACGTCTTCGGGGCGTACGACTTCGTCAAGCAGGCCAAGGGGGCCGGGGTCAAGCCGATCGTGGGCATGGAGGCCTACGTGACGCCGGGCACGTCCCGGTTCGACCGCACCCGCGTGCGCTGGGCCGACGGCGGCGAGGACGACGTCTCCGGCGGCGGGGCGTACACGCACATGACGCTGCTGGCCAAGGACGAGGTCGGCATCCGCAACCTGTTCCGGCTGGCCAGCTTGGCCTCGCTGGAGGGCTACTTCTACAAGCCCCGCATCGACCGGGAGCTGCTCTCCCGCTACAGCGAGGGCCTGATCGGCACCACCGGCTGCCCCGGCGGCGAGGTCGCGACGTGGATGCGGATCGGCAACTACGACAACGCGCGGGCGTCGGCGGCCGAGTTCCGCGACATCTTCGGCCCGGACAACTTCTACCTCGAGCTGATGGACCACGGCATCGCCATCGAGAGCCGGCTGCGGGCCGATCAGCTGCGGCTGAGCAAGGACCTCGGGCTGCGGCCGCTGGCCACCCACGACCTGCACTACACGTTCGAGTCCGACGCCGAGGCCCACAGCGTGCTGCTGTGCGTGCAGTCGGGCAAGACCATGGCCGACCCCAAGCGCTTCAAGTTCGACGGCTCCGACTACTTCCTCAAGTCGCCGGAGGGCATGCGCCGGCTCTGGAAGGACCTGCCCGAGGCCTGCGACAACACCCTGGTCGTGGCCGAGCAGGTCACCGGCTACGGCGACGTCCTCGATCACCAGGACCTGATGCCGCGCTTCGACGTGCCGGAGGGCATGACCGAGGCCAGCTTCCTGACCGAGGAGGTCTTCCGCGGGCTGGAGCGCCGGTTCCCGGGCGGGATCCCCGACACCCACCGCAAGCAGGCCGAGTACGAGCTCGGCGTCATCATCCAGATGGGCTTCCCCGGCTACTTCCTGGTCGTCGGCGACCTGTGCCGGCACGCGCGGGAGGCCGGCATCCGGGTCGGCCCCGGCCGCGGCTCCGCCGCCGGTTCCCTGGTGGCGTACGCGATGGGCATCACCGAGCTCGACCCGGTCGAGCACCGGCTGCTGTTCGAGCGGTTCCTCAACCCCGAGCGGGTCTCGATGCCTGACATCGACCTGGACTTCGACGAGCGCCGGCGCGGCGACATGATCCGCTACGCGACGGAGAAGTACGGCGAGGACCGCGTCTCCCAGATCATCACGTACGGCACGATCAAGGCGAAGCAGGCGGTCAAGGACGCCTCCCGGGTGCTGGGCTTCCCGTTCTCCACCGGCGACCGGATCACCAAGGTCATGCCGCCGCCCGTGATGGGCAAGGACGTCCCGCTGCACGGGATCTTCGACCCGGCCCACCCGCGCTACAAGGAAGCGACCGAGTTCCGCGCGCTCTACGACTCCGACGCCGAGGTCAAGAAGGTCGTCGACACCGCGCGCGGGCTGGAGGGCCTCAAGCGGCAGTGGGGCGTGCACGCGGCCGGCGTGATCCTGTCCAAGGACCCGCTGCTGGACGTCATCCCGATCCAGCGCCGGGAGCAGGACGGCGCGATCATCACGCAGTTCGACATGGGCGCGTGCGAGTCGCTCGGGCTGCTGAAGATGGACTTCCTCGGCCTGCGCAACCTGACCGTGCTCGACGACTGCCTGCTCAACATCAAGCGCAACCGCGGCCAGGACGTGGTCCTGGAGGCGCTGCCGCTGGACGACAAGGCGGCGTACGAGCTGCTGGCCCGGGGCGACACGCTCGGGGTGTTCCAGCTCGACGGCGGGCCGATGCGGGCGCTGCTGCGCTCGATGCGCCCGACCGGCTTCGAGGACATCTCGGCCGTGCTCGCGCTCTACCGGCCCGGTCCGATGGGCGCCAACGCCCACAACGAATACGCGGACCGCAAGAACAACCGCAAGCCGGTCATCCCGATCCACCCGGAGCTGGCCGAGCCGCTGGAGGAGATCCTCGGCGAGACGTACGGGCTGATCGTCTATCAAGAGCAGGTCATGGCGATCGCGCAGAAAGTCGCGGGCTACTCGCTCGGCGCCGCCGACCTGCTGCGCCGGGCCATGGGCAAGAAGAAGAAGGAGATCCTCGACAAGGAATACGTGCCGTTCTCCGGCGGCATGAAGGAAAACGGCTACTCCGACGCGGCGATCAAGACGCTGTGGGACATCCTCGTCCCGTTCTCCGACTACGCGTTCAACCGGGCCCACACCGCCGGCTACGGGCTGGTGTCCTACTGGACGGCCTACCTCAAGGCCAACTACCCGGCCGAATACATGGCCGCGCTGCTCACCTCGGTCAAGGACGACAAGGACAAGAGCGCGGTCTACCTCAACGAGTGCCGCCGGCGCGGGATCAAGGTGCTGCCGCCGGACGTCAACTCGTCCGAGGCCAACTTCACCACCGTCGGCACCGACATCCGGTTCGGGCTGACCGCCGTCCGCAACGTCGGGGAAAACGTGGTCGCCTCGATCGTCGCCTCCCGCAGGGCCAAGGGCGACTACGCCGACTTCTCCGACTTCCTCAAGAAGGTCGACCCGGTCGCCTGCAACAAAAAGGTGGTCGAGTCGCTGATCAAGGCGGGCGCGTTCGACTCCCTCGGGCACGACCGCAAGGGCCTCATGCAGGTCTTCGACCAGGCCGTGGACAGCTTCCTGGCCGCGAAGAAGGTCGAGGCGACCGGGCAGTTCGACCTGTTCGGGGATGCCGGGGGCGGCGGCGACGACGTTTTGGACGCCGTGTTCTCGGTCACCGTGCCGACCGGTGAGTGGGACAAGATGGGCAAGCTCGCATTCGAGCGGGAAATGCTCGGGCTCTACGTGTCCGACCACCCGCTGCTCGGCGTCGAACACGTGCTCGCCGCCCACTCGGAGCTGACCATCGGCGCGCTGCACACCGACCAGGTCGGTGACGGGCAGCAGATCGTGCTGGCCGGGATCCTGTCCTCGGTGCTGCGCCGGGTCAACAAGGCCGGCGCGCCCTGGGCGTCCGCGGTGCTGGAGGACCTGGAGGGGTCGGTCGAGGTCCTGTTCTTCCCGCAGACGTATGCGCAGGTGGCGGTGTCGGTGGCCGAGGACGCGATCGTCGTGGTCAAGGGCCGGGTCGACCGGCGCGAGGACGTGGCCAAGATCATCGCGTCCGACCTGTCGGTGCCGGACCTGTCCGAGGGGCCGCGCGGGCCGGTGGTGGTCAACCTGCAGGCGGCCCGGTGCACGCCGCCGGTGGTGGAGCGGCTGCGCGAGGTGCTGTCCACCCATCCCGGCACCACCGAGGTGCAGCTGCAGCTGGTCAACGGCGAGCGGCGGACGGCGCTGCGGGTCGCGGACGGGTTCCGGGTGGCGGCGACGCCGGCGCTGATGGGCGATCTCAAGGCGCTGCTCGGGCCGACCTGCCTGGCCGGCTGAGCCCTCTTCGTCGGTTTTCGGCGCGTCGGTTGCGACACGCCGTGCGGCCGAGCGGATGAACGTGCATCGGCACCCACCAAACAGGGGAATGATGCGTCTGTGACGACGCAGCGTGGCGAGGACCCCGCGACCGACCGGCAGTGGTACGCCAATCCGGTACCGGGGACCCCAGGTGACGACGCTCCGTCGTCACCGGCGGTGGGTGCGGTCGCGTACGGGGCCGGCACGCAGTGGAGCCCGCCGGCCGGTGCGGTCGGGTCGACCCGGGCCGAGCGGCGCCGGGCCCGCGAGTCGGCCGCGGACGACACCGGCCCGATCGAGCGCGTCGTCGACGACGGACCCGCGCCCTTCTCTCCCGGCCCGTCCGCCGCCGGGGCGACCCGCTGGACCCCGGACATGTCGTCCGGCAGCCACAGCTTCAGCCCGGCCGGCCGGGACTCCGGCTTCGGTCCGGCGGGCGGTGGCGCCGGCTTCGGTCCGGCGGGCGGGGACGGGGGCTTCGGTCCGGCGGGCGGGGACGGCGGCTTCGGTCCGGCGGGCAGCGGCGCCAGCTTCGGTTCCGTCGGCGGGGACGCCGGCCTCGGCCCGGTCAAACGAGACTCCGGCTTCGGACCTGCGGGCGGGAACGCCGGCTTCGGCCCGGAGGGGCGGGACTCCGGCCCGGGCACCGGGCCTCTGGACCGGATGACGGACACGGGGCCGCTGGGCCGGGACTCCGGCCCGGGGACGGGGCCGGTGGGGCGGGTGACCGATACCGGGCCGGTGGGGCGGGTGTCGGACAGCGGCAGCGAGCTGTACGGGGCGTTGCGGGAGTCGGCCGACCGGCGCGAGGCCGGCGACGGGACGGCCGTGGAGCCGCGGTGGCACCGGCGGCGGGCCGCCGAGGAGCCCGTGGCGGCCGAGGAAGAGGTCGCCTTCGACCCGGGCGACACCGGCACCTGGAAGGTCCGCGGCGTGGTGCCCGGCGCCGACGGCGGCCGCCGCAACACCACGATCCTGCGCTACCTCCTCGGCCTGCTCGCCGTCGACCACGTCCGCGCGCTGACCCGCTGGGCCTTCGCCGTCCCGGTCGTCGGGCTGGTGCTGCTGCTGGTCAAGCCGCGCTGGATCGGGCTGGCGGTGATCGTGCTGGGGCTGCTGCTGATCGCGGGCCGGCTGGTCGCGGTCCGGCTGATCGAGCGCCGGACGCTGCCCCGGCGCTACCGCCCGGTCGAGGACGACCTGCGGGCCGCGGTCGAGGCGGGCAAGGCCAACCTGCGCGGGGAGCTGCGCCGGGTCGGCATGCCCAGCTCGGCCCTGGCGATCTCCCGCTCGGCTGTCCGCTCGGGCTCGTCCGACTCCCGCAGCGACGACCGGTCCCGGCTGCGCGACATCGAGATCGACCGGGTGCTCCCGCGGGCCCAGCTCGACCGGGCGCTGCGCGTGCTCGACGGGGCCACCGCCGGCCGGTGAGCGCACCGGCCCCCGGGCGCCGCCGCGGCCGGGGCGCCGGCGGCGGGGCCGGGGTGTGGACGCAGCTGTGGCGGGGCGTGGTCGCGTACCGGATCGCGGCCCTGGTCTATGCCGTGGCCCTGACGCTGGGGGTGCGGGGCGACTTCGCCCACCCGGCCGCCGCGCTGGGCGTGATCGCCGGGATGGTGGTGTGGACCGCCGTCCTGACCGCGGCCAACTCGCGGGACCGGGGGCGGGTCTGGCCGGTCGTGCTGACCGACCACGTCGTGTGCGCGGCGCTGACGGTCGCCTCGATCCCGGTGCAGGGGGCGGGCGAGATCGCGTCCGGCGCGCCCACGCTGACCACGGCCTGGGCCGCCGCCCCGGTGCTGTCCTCGGCCCTGCTCGGCGGGCCGTGGGGCGGCCTGGCCGGGGCGCTGGTCCAGGGCGCGGCCTCGGTGGCCGTCCGGGGTGAGATCCCGCTGGCCACGCTGGGCAACGTGGTGCTGCTGTTGCTCGCCGGCGGGGTCGGCGGGTACGTGGCCCGGCTCGCGGTCGCGGCCGAGCGCCGGCTGGCCGAGGCGGTCCGGCTGGCCGCGGCGACCCGGGAGCGGGAACGGCTGGCCCGCGGCATCCACGACGGCGTGCTGCAGGTGCTCGCCCTGGTCCGCCGCCGCGGCGCCGAGCTGGGCGGTCCGGCCGGTGAGCTCGCCGCCCTGGCCGGTGAGCAGGAGACCGCGCTGCGCACGCTCATCACCACCCAGTCACCCGCCCCGTCCTCCGGGGACGTGGACCTGCGGGCGCTGGTCGGGGCCCGCCGGTCGGACACGGTCACGGTGTCGGGGCCGGCCGAGCCGGTGCTGCTGCCGGGGGACGTGGCCGGCGAGCTCGCCGCCGCGGTGGCGGCGGCGCTGGACAACGTGGCCGCGCACGGCGCCGGACGGGCCTGGGTGCTGGTCGAGGACCTCGGCGCCGAGGTCGCGGTCAGCGTCCGGGACGAGGGGCCGGGCATCCCGGCCGGCCGCCTGGAGCAGGCCGAGGCCGACGGCCGGCTCGGGGTGGCGTCGTCCATGCGCGGCCGGATCACCGAGCTGGGCGGCACCATGTCGGTGCACACGGTCCCGGGTGAGGGCACCGAGGTCGAGTTCCGGGTACCCCGGGGAGGGCAATGATGGTCCGGCTCATGGTCGTCGACGACCACCCGATCTGGCGCGAGGGCGTCGCCCGCGACCTGGCCGAGTCCGGGCACGAGGTGGTCGCGACCGCCGCCGACGGCCCGGCCGCGGTCCGGCGGGCGGCCGCGGCCCGGCCCGAGGTCGTGCTGATGGACCTGCAGCTGCCGGTCGGCTCCGGGGTGGACGCGACCCGGGAGATCCTGGCCGCCGACCCGTCGGCGCGGGTGCTGGTGCTCTCGGCCAGCGGCGAGGACGCCGACGTGCTGGCCGCGGTGAAGGCGGGCGCGACCGGCTACCTGGTCAAGTCGGCCGGCCGCGAGGAGCTGCTCGACGCGGTGGACAAGACCGCCCGGGGCGAGGCGGTGTTCTCGCCCGGGCTGGCCGGCCTGGTGCTGGGGGAGTTCCGCCGGCTGTCGGCCGGACCGGTCGACGACGGCGCCCCGAAGCTGACCGAGCGCGAGGTCGAGGTGCTCCGGCTGGTGGCCAAGGGCATGTCTGCCCGGCAGGTCGCGGAGCGGCTGGTGCTGTCCCACCGTACCGTCCAGAACCACGTCCAGAACACGCTGCGCAAGCTCCAGCTCCACAACCGGGTCGAGCTCACCCGCTACGCGATCGAACAAGGTCTGGACATCGACGAGTCCTCGTGAGCGGAATCGTCCCGACAAGGGATCATGGGGGCATGACGGATCCGGCCGGGGTGCGGGTCGCGCGCGCGGCCGGGCGGTTGCGGGACGCGGTCCGCATCGCGGTGTCCGGCGTACGGGCGCCACGTCGGGACGAGCGCGCTGCCGACGATTCCCTCGGGTCCCTCGGGCGTGGTGTCGCGCTACGCGGCACGGTGTGGGCGGGCGGCGCTACCCAGCCGTACGACGGGGTGGTGCTGATCGGGCCGGACGGGATCATCGACCGGATCGGCCCGCCGGCCCAGGTGCCGATCCCGGTCGGGGTGCGGGTGATCGGCGCCGCCCACACCTGGGTCGGGCCCGGGATCATCGACGCCCACGTGCATCTGGCGTTCGGGGCGCCGGCCGAGGCGCTGCGCGGCGGCGTGGTCGGGGTGCGCGACCTCGGCTCGCCCCGGCGGGACGCGCTGCGGGTACGGACCGGGCACCGGCGCCCGCAGCCGGGCCTGCCGTACGTGGGGGTGGCCGGGCCGATCCTCACCGCCACCGGCGGGTACCCGTCGCGGAGCTGGGGCGCGGACGGGTTCGCGTCCTTCCTCACCACGCCGGCGCAGGCCCGGCTGGCGGTGCGGGGGCTGGCCGGGGACGGGGTCGACCTGGTCAAGGTCGCGGTCGAGCGGGGACCGAACGGGGCCTGGCCGGTGCCGCGGACGGCGGTGCTGCGGGCGGTGGTGGACGCCGCCCACGGCGCCGGGCTCAAGGTCGTCGCGCACGCGCTCACCGCCGAGGCCGTCGGCCGGGTGCTCGACGCCGGGGTGGACGAGCTGGCCCACGTGCCGGTCGAGCCGCTGCCGGAGGCACTGGTGGACCGGGTCGCCGCGGCCGGGATCCCGGTGGTGTCGACGCTGCAGACGTTCTTCTCCGGCGGGCAGGGGCGGGCGGCCGGGCAGAACGCGGCCGCGCTGCACCGGGCCGGCGTGCCGCTGGTCTACGGCACCGACCTCGGCAACGCCGGCACCCGGACCGGGGTCGACCCGCGCGAGCTGGACCGGCTGGCCGACGCCGGGCTGGGCCGGCTCGGGGCGCTGCGGGCGGCGACCGAGCGGGCGGCCGGGCTGGCCGGGATCCGGCTGCGGACCGGGCGGCTGGAGCAGGGGCAGCCGGCGGCGGCGGTGCTGCTGAACAGCGACCCCCTGGTCGAGCCGGGGGTGTGGCGGGTGCCGCGCGCGGTCGTGTGCGACGGGCGGCTCGTGGAACCGCCGGAGGGCGCGCCTGACACACTGGGCCTGTGAGCTGGCCACCGGAGACGACCCCGAGCGCCGCGCCCGGGCCGGACGACCCGCCCACCCCCGGCGCGCAGCCGCACCCGGGCCGGTACGCGCCGCCGGCCGGCTCGGACAGGGGCCCGGACCGGTACCCGCCGCCCGGCCAGTACCCGCCGGCCGGCCACAACGGTGCCCCCGGCCACTACCCGCCCCCCACCCCGTCCGCCGCTCACGACAGTGCGCCCGGCCGGTACCTGCCTCCGGACCGGTACGCGGCCGCAGGTCAGGACGATGACTCCGGGCAGTACCCGCCCGCTGGCCAGTACCCGGTGGCGGGCCAGGGCCGGGGGCCGGGTCAGTACCCGGCCGCGGGGCAGTACCCGCCGCCGGGTCAGTACCCGGGCGCCGGGCAGGGTGGGGAGCAGTACTCGTACCCGGGGAGTGGGGCGCAGGGGCCGTATCCGGGCGCGTACGCGGGGGGCGACTCGGGACGGTTGCTGGCGCCGGGCACGTTCAGCGCGCCCCCACCGGGAGCGGCCAAGGCCCGGCTGTGGCCCCCGTCGCGGCCGGAGTGGACGACCGCCCTCGGCGCGGTCGTCGCCCTGGTCGCGGCCGGCGCCGCGATCGCCCCGCTGTGGGTGCACCTGGCCCCGCGGCTGGCGTTCCGGGTCGACCAGCCCGGGCGGGCCCTGCCGGTGGTCCCGGAGGCGGAGGAGTACGTCGGCGCCGACGGCCGGTTCGTGTTCCTCACGCTGGCCCTGGGCGTGCTGGCCGCGCTCGGCTGCTGGCTGGTCCGGCGCAGCCGCGGCCCGCTGGTCATGGTCGCGCTGGCGGCCGGCGGCCTGCTCGGCGCGGTCGTGACCTGGCGGCTGGGGCTGCGCCTGGGCACCGGCTACCAGCCGGCCGACCTCCAGGTGGTGGGCAAGGTGCTCTACCAGCCGCTGACCCTGCGGGCCCGGGCCGCGCTGGTGGTCGAGCCGGCCGCCGCGGTGATCGTCTACCTGCTCGCGGTCGGCTTCTCCGCCCGCAACGACCTGGGCCACGACGACCCGGGCCACGACGACCCCGGCCGCGACGACCCGGGCGGCGACGACCCGGGCGGCGACGACCCGGGCGGCGACGGCCACGACCGGGATCCCAGCGGCCCGGCCCGCGCCGGCCGGCACCGCGACCAGCAGCAGGCGCCTAGCTCAGCGACTGGGTGACCTGCAGCTCGGCGATCGGCACCGGCAGCGCCCGCAGCCGCTTCACCATGGTCGTCTCCCGCTTGAGCAGCCGCAGCTCGGCCTTGAGCCGGGCCCGGGCCGTGCCCAGCTCAAGCAGCGCCTGCCGGTCCTCGAGGGCCAGCACCGCGCCCGCGGCGACCAGGTAGGACAGCTCGCTGGGGTCGTCGGGCAGCTCCGGCGTCTCCACCGGCTGCGCCTGCAGCCCGGCCGCGGCCAGCACGTACTCGGCGAACAGGGTGCTGACGCCCGCGGTCAGCGCGGCGTCCTCGGGTCCGGCCGGCGGGTCGTCCGGCACCCACTCCACCGACCCGACCAGGAAGGACTGCGCGGTCCGGTCCACCTCCAGCAGCCGGAACCGCTCGGTGCCGACGGTGACGATGTCGTAGCGGCCGTCGGGGTAGCGAGAGACGCGGCGCAGCTCGGCGGCGCAACCGACCTCGTACAGGGCCTCGGCCGCCTCCGCGCCGACCTCCCAGCCCTGCCGGATGGCGACCACGCCGAACCGGCGCTCCCCGTCGGGCCGGTCGACCAGGCTGCCGACCAGCTCCCGGTAGCGCTCCTCGAACACGTGCAGCGGCAGCACCACGCCCGGGAACAGCACGGTGTGACCGAGCGGGAACAGCGGGAGCGCGTCGGCCACGTGCCCAGGCTAGAGGAGACCCAGGGATACTGGGTCGCGTGCTGACCCGCCTCGACCTGACCGACCGGCCGTCCGCCGGCGGCCTGGCCGGCGTGCTCCCGCGCGCCGTGGTCGACATCGAGGCCGCCACCCATCTGGTCCGCCCCACCTTGGACGCGGTCCGGGCCCGCGGCGCCGACGCGGTCCGGGAGGCGACACTGCGCTTCGACGGCGTGCGGCTGTCCGACCTGCGGGTGCCGGCAGCGGCGCTGGCCGACGCGGCCGGCAGCCTCGACCCGGCCGTCACGGCCGCGCTGACCGAGGCCATCCGCCGCATCCGGATCGTGCACGAGGCTCAGGTTCCGGCCGAGACGACGGTCGAGGTGGTGCCGGGCGGCACGGTCACCCGCCGCCACCTGCCGGTCGGCCGGGTCGGGCTCTACGTGCCCGGCGGCCTGGCCCCGCTCCCGTCCAGCGTGCTCATGAACGTGATCCCGGCCCAGGTCGCCGGCGTCAGGTCGATCGCCGTCAGCTCGCCGCCGCGGGCGGACGAGGGCGGCCGGCCCGACCGCACCATCCTGGCCGCCTGCCACCTGCTCGGCGTCGACGAGGTGTACGCGGTGGGCGGCGCCCAGGCGATCGCGATGCTCGCGTACGGGGTGGCCGGGGTCGAGCCGGTCGACCTGGTCACCGGTCCGGGCAACGTGTACGTGACCGCGGCCAAGCGGCTGCTGCGCGGCGTGGTCGGCATCGACTCCGAGGCCGGCCCGAGCGAGGTGATGGTGGTCGCCGACGCGACCGCCGACCCCGAGCTGGTCGCCGCCGACCTGCTCAGCCAGGCCGAGCACGGCCCGACCTCGGCCTCGGTGCTGGTCACCGACTCGGTCGGGCTGGCCGACGCGGTCGACGCCGCGCTCAAGGCCCAGGTGGCCGCGACCCGGCACGTCGACCGGGTCACCGAGGCGCTGGCCGGCCCGCAGTCCGGCACCGTGCTGGTCCGCGACCTGGACCAGGCCCTGGACGTCGCAGACGCCTACGGGGCCGAGCACCTGGAGATCCAGACCGCGGATGCGGCCTCGGTGGCCCGCCGGGTCCGCAACGCCGGCTGCGTCTTCGTCGGCCCGCACTCGCCGGTGTCGCTGGGCGACTACGCGGCCGGCTCCAACCACGTGCTGCCCACCGGCGGCAGCTGCCGGCACACCGCCGGCCTGTCCACCGAGACGTTCCTGCGCGGGGTCAACTACGTCCAGTACGACGAGGCGGCGCTGCGCGGGATCGGCGAGCACGTCGTCACGCTGGCGTACGCGGAGGACCTGCCGGCGCACGCCAACGCGATCACCCGCCGAACCCGCCGAGCCGACCGGTGACCGGCCTGGACCAGCTGCCGCTCCGGGACGACCTGCGCGGCCGCACCCCGTACGGCGCGCCCCAGCTCGACGTGGCCGTCCGGCTCAACACCAACGAGAACAGCTCGCCGCTGCCGCCGGCGCTGCTGGCCGACATCGCGACCGCGACCGCGGCCGTGGCCAGCACGCTCAACCGCTATCCCGACCGGGACGCGACCGCCCTGCGCGGCGACCTGGCCGCGTACCTCGGCGGCCCGGCCGGCGACATCGACCCGGCCCAGGTCTGGGCGGCCAACGGCTCCAACGAGATCCTGCAGCAACTGCTGCAGACCTTCGGCGGGTCGGGCCGCACCGCCCTGGGCTTCACCCCGTCGTACTCCATGCACGAGATCATCGCGACCGGCACCGGCACGCGCTGGCTGGCCGGGCACCGCGGCGCCGACTTCACGATCACCCCGCGCGACGCCGCCGCGCAGGTCACCGAGCACAAGCCCGATGTCGTGTTTCTGACCAGCCCCAACAACCCCACCGGCACGGCGCTGCCGCTGGAGACGGTCGAGGCCGTGCTGGACGTGGCGCCGGGGATGGTCGTGGTCGACGAGGCCTACGCGGAGTTCGCCCGGGCCGGGGTGCCGTCGGCGCTGACCCTGCTGCCCGGGCACCCGCGCCTGGTGGTGACCCGGACGATGTCCAAGGCGTTCGGGATGGCCGGGCTGCGGCTGGGCTACCTGGCCGCCGACCCGGCCGTGGTCGACGCCGTCCAGCTGGTACGGCTGCCCTACCACCTCTCGGCGCTGACCCAGGCCGTGGCCCGGGTGGCGCTGGCCCACGCGCCGGCGCTGCTGGCCAGCGTCGAGGCGATCAAGGCCGAGCGGGACCGGATCGTCGCCGCGCTGCCGGCGTCCGGGCTGGTCACCGTGCCGAGCGACGCGAACTTCGTGCTGTTCGGGCGGTTCGCCGACGCCGGCGCGGCCTGGCGGGCGTTCCTGGACCGCGGGGTGCTGGTCCGCGATCCCGGCATCCCGGGCTGGCTGCGGGTCACGGCCGGGGTCTCCTGGGAGGTCGACGGCTTCCTGTCCGCGGTACCCGAGGTCGTACGAGAGGTGGAGACGTCATGAGTCGCACGGGGCGGGTGGAGCGGGAGACCACGGAGTCGTCCGTGCTGATCGAGGTCGACCTCGACGGCACCGGGCGCACCGACGTCGAGACCGGCGTCCCCTTCTACGACCACATGCTGTCCCAGCTGGGCAAGCACGGCGGCTTCGACCTGACCGTGCGGACCAAGGGCGACCTGGAGATCGACGCGCACCACACGGTCGAGGACACCGCGATCGCGCTGGGCGAGGCGTTCCGGCAGGCGCTGGGGGACAAGGCCGGGCTGCGCCGGTTCGGCGATGCGCTGGTGCCGCTGGACGAGGCGCTGGCCCAGGTCGCGGTCGACCTGTCCGGCCGGCCGTACCTGGTCCACTCCGAGCCGGACGGCATGCCGCCGACGATCGGGCCGCTGTACGCCACGACGCTGACCCGGCACGTCTTCGAGTCCTTCGTGCACTCCGCCCGGATCGCGCTGCACGTGCGGGTGCTGGGCGGGCGGGACGCGCACCACATCGTGGAGGCGCAGTTCAAGGCGGTGGCCCGGGCGCTGCGGGACGCGACCGCGTACGACCCCAAGGTCGTCGGCATCCCCTCCACGAAGGGCGTCCTGTGAGCGAGCGCGAGGGCTCGCCGCGCGAGCGGGGCACTGTGAACGTGGTTGTCCTGGACTACGGGTCGGGGAACCTGCGATCGGCGGAGCGGGCGCTGGCCCGGGCCGGCGCATCGGTGACGGTGACCTCGGACCTGACCGCGGCCGCGGGCGCCGACGGACTGGTCGTCCCGGGCGTCGGCGCGTTCGCGGCCTGCATGGACGGGATCGACGCGCTCGGGGCCGGGCCGGTGATCCGGGACCGGGTCGCGGCCGGGCGGCCGGTCTTCGGGATCTGCGTCGGGATGCAGATCCTGTTCGAGGCCGGCGACGAGCACGGGGTGGTGACCAAGGGGCTGGGCGTGCTGCCGGGGGAGGTGCGCCGGCTCGACGCCCCGATCCTGCCGCACATGGGCTGGAACACCGTCACCGCGCCGCCCGGCTCGGCCCTGTTCGCCGGGCTGGACCCGCGGACCCGCTTCTACTTCGTGCACTCGTACGCGGCCGCCGGCACCGACGGGCTCGTCACCACGGCCACGCACGGCGCGCCGTTCGTGGCCGCGGTCGAGCGCGGCTCGCTGTGCGCGACCCAGTTCCACCCGGAGAAGTCCGGCGACGCCGGCGCCGCCCTCCTGCACAACTGGCTCCGGACCCTGTGAGCGGGAGCCACCGGCAGCGGCCGACCGGAGCGAACCGGGGGAGCCGGTGAGCAAGGAGCGGGCCCGCCGCCGGGAGGCGCGCGAGGCCGAGTCCGCGCGCCGCGTCGCCGCGGCCGAGGCCCGCAACGAGCGGCAGATCGCGGCCGGCCGGCGGCGTGCCCGCCGGACCGCCGCCCTCCGGTCGGTCCGCCCCAGCGGGCAGCGGTTCTCCCGCCGCACCCGCGAGCAGCGCGCGATCACCGTCGTCCTGCTCCTCGCCATCGCCGTCGGCTCCTACGTCCTGCTGGACTCCTGGGGCCAGCGCATCGCCGTCATGCTGGTCGCGCTGCTGGCCGCGCCGGCGATCCTCACCATGATCCTGGGTCGGAGTTCCCGATGAGCTTTGTTCTGCTGCCGGCCGTCGACGTCGCCGACGGCACCGCGGTCCGGCTGGTGCACGGCGCCGCCGGCAGTGAGACCCGCTACGGCGACCCGCGCGAGGCCGCCCTGACCTGGCAGCGCGACGGCGCCGAGTGGGTGCACCTGGTCGACCTGGACGCGGCGTTCGGGCGGGGCAGCAACGCCGACCTGCTGGCCGACGTGGTCCGCAGCCTGGACGTCGCGGTCGAGCTGTCCGGCGGCATCCGGGACGACGAGTCGCTGCGCCGGGCCCTGTCCACCGGCGCGGCCCGGGTCAACATCGGCACCGCCGCCCTGGAGGACCCGGACTGGGTCGCCGCGGTGATCGCCGAGCACGGCGACCGGGTCGCGATCGGGCTCGACGTCCGGGGCGACACCCTGTCCGCCCGGGGCTGGACCCGCGACGGCGGCGACCTGTGGCAGGCGCTGGACCGGCTGGACGCCGCCGGGTGCGCCCGCTACGTGGTCACCGACATCCGCCGCGACGGCGCCATGGGCGGCCCCAACGTCGGCCTGTACGAGCGGATCTGCGCCGCCACCAAGGCCCCGGTCGTGGCCAGCGGGGGAGTGTCCTCTGTGGACGACCTGCGCGCGCTGGCGGCGCTGGCGCCCCTGGGCGTCGAGGGCGCGATCGTCGGCAAGGCCCTCTACGCCGGCGCGTTCACCCTCCCCGAAGCCCTGGCGGCCGTCTCATGAGCACGCCCGAGTGCCCGCAGGGCGCGCGGGGAGCGACGAGGGCCGGCCGCCTGGCGCTTGCGCCCGGCGGGCTGTCCGAGGAGCGGGCACAGTGAGCGTGGCCGTACGGGTCATCCCGTGTCTGGACGTGGACGCGGGCCGGGTGGTGAAGGGGGTCAACTTCACCGGCCTGGTCGACGCCGGCGACCCGGTCGAGATGGCCCGCGTGTACGACGCCGAGGGCGCCGACGAGCTGACCTTCCTCGACATCACCGCGTCCTCCTCCGGCCGGGAGACGACCTACGACGTGGTCCGGCGTACGGCCGAGCAGGTGTTCATCCCGCTCACCGTCGGCGGCGGGGTCCGGACCGTCGAGGACGTCGACGCGCTGCTGCGGGCCGGCGCGGACAAGGTGGGCGTCAACACGGCCGCCGTGGCCCGGCCCGAGTTCCTGCGCGAGGCCGCGCACCGCTTCGGCTCTCAGTGCATCGTGCTTTCGATCGATGCGCGGCGGCGACCGGAGGGCGGCGGCTTCGAGGTGACCACCCACGGGGGCCGCCGCGGCACCGGCATCGACGCCGTCGAGTGGGCCGCCACCGCCCAGGACCTCGGCGCCGGCGAGATCCTGCTCAACTCGATGGACGCCGACGGCACCCGGTCCGGCTACGACCTGGCCATGATCGAGGCCGTCCGGGCCCGGGTCACGATCCCGGTGATCGCCTCCGGCGGGGCCGGCGAGCTGGCCGACTTCGCCCCGGCCGTCGCGGCCGGCGCCGACGCCGTCCTGGCCGCCAGCGTCTTCCACTTCGGCCACCTCCGCATCGCCGACGTCAAGGACTCCCTCGCCACCGCCGGCGTCACCGTCCGCCGATAGCGGCCCCGAGCGGCCCGGCCCGACCGCGAGGCGGGCTGACCCGAGCGGCCCGGCCCGGCGCTCAGAAGCCGAGGTCGGCGCTGACCAGGCGGGACACGGCGGCGTCGTCGCCGGACAGGTCGACCCGGGCCGCGCGCTGCCGGCCGGACGTGAACAGCGCCAGCTCGACCGGGTCGCCGACGACCGTCACGGTCAGCGCGCCCTTCTTGGCCGGGACCGACGAGTCGGTCCCGGCCCGGCGCAGCACCACCCCGTCCGGCGCCCGCCGCAGCGTCGCCCGCGCGCTGAGCCGGATGGCCTTCCAGACCGAGTCGGCCAGCGACGCGGGCACCGCCCGCGGCCCCCACCCCGGCTGGGCCCGCCGGACGTCCTCGTGGTGGATCACGTATTCCAGCAGGTTGGCCACGTCCTTCGCCCCCGGCAGGCCCAACGGCGACCACTTCGGCGCGCCGGCCCGGACCGCGGCCACGATCTCGTCATAGGGCTTGTCGGCCTGGGACTCCATGGCGCGGGACGCGAGGTCGGACAGCTTGGGCACCGCGATCCCGGCCCAGGCCTTGGGGTCGCGGTCGCGGACCATCAGGTGGGTGGCCAGGTCCCGGGTGTCCCAGCCCGCGCAGAGCGTCGGCGCCGACGGCCCGAGCTCGTCGAGGAGGTCACAGAGGGCGGCGCGCTCGGCGTCAGCGGTGCTGGTCACCCCCTGATCCTACGATCGTTCGCATTACTAACGATCCGGTCGTAGGCTGGGAAGGCTTGTGCCGCGGAAGGAGCTTGCTTGTCCAGGACGTCCACCGATGTACTCCTGCGCGGCCTACGTGTTCTCGGGATCGGCATCAAGGAGCAGTGGCGGGTCTTCTCGCTGGCCGTGATCGGCAGCGCGCTGTACGGCGGGATGACCGTGGCCAGCGCCTTCGTGCTGGGCCGGGTCACCTCCCGGGTGATCGTGCCGTCGTTCGAGCGCGGCGACACCACGGCCGGGGCGCTGGCCGGCGGGGCCGCGCTGATCCTGGGCGTGGCCGTGCTCAAGGTCATCGGCATCATCGCCCGCCGGCTGATGGCCGGGGTCGTGCAGTACCGGCTGCAGGCGTCGTACCGGCGCCGGGTGGTCCGGCAATACCTCCGGCTCCCGCTGTCCTGGCACCAGCAGCACCCGACCGGCACCCTGCTGTCCAACGCGAACGCTGACGTCGAGGCCAGCTGGTACGTCATGGCGCCGCTGCCGTTCGCCTGCGGCACGCTGGTCATGCTGATCGTCAGTGCGGTCGCGCTGCTGCTGACCGACCCGGTCCTGGCCCTGGTCGGCTTCGTGGTGTTCCCGGTGATCATCACGATCAACTTCTTCTACACCCGCCGGATGGCGCCGCGGATGACGATGGCCCAGCAGCTGCGGGC
>DATDKW010000074.1:0-2709 GCA_036519715.1 Mycobacteriales bacterium | reverse complement strand
TGGCCGAGCCGCTGGGCGGGCTGGTGCCGGCGCTGCAGCGGCGCGGCGCGCTGGCCGACGCCCGGGCTCGCCTCGGGGCCGTCCTGGCCGCCCCGGTGCCGGCCGACCCGGCCGACCCGCTGCCGGCCCCGGCCACCGTCGGCGACGTCGCCGTCATCGAGCTGACGGCCGGCTGGCCCGGCGGCCCGGACGTGCTCCGCGGCCTCAGCGCCGCGGCGACCGCCGGCGGCGGCTGGCTGGTGGTGCGCGGCCCGTCCGGGAGCGGCAAGTCGACGTTCCTGGCCGTGCTGCTGGCCGCCCTGCGACCCTGGTCCGGCTGCTACACCACCGGCGGCGTCGACACCGCCCGGTTGACCGGCGACGCGGTCCGGGCCCGTACGGCCTGGCTGCCGCAGGAGGCGCACGTGTTCGCCTCGACCATCCGGGCCAACCTCGCGCTGGCCGCGCCCCGGGGCCGGCTGACCGGCCCGGACGGCGACGCCCGGATGACCGCGGCGCTGACCGCCGCCGGGCTCGGCCCGCTGCTGGCCGGGCTGCCGGACGGCCTGGACACGCCGGTCGGCGCCGGCGGCACCGGACTGTCCGGCGGCGAGCGGCGGCGGCTGGCCGCGGCCCGCGCGCTGCTGGCCGACCGCGAGGTGGTCCTGCTGGACGAGCCGACCGCGCACCTCGACCCGCCGACCGCAGCCGCGCTGGTCCGCGACCTGCGCGCCGCCCTGGCCGGCCGGGTGGTCGTCTGCGTGACCCACGACGACACCGTCGAGCAGCCCGGCGACACCGTCCTCGACCTGGGCGCCGAGCGGCTGATGCTGGCCGGCTGAGCTGGTTCGCCGGAACGCGTACTACTCAGCGAGGTAAATACCACTCCGAGTGGTACGCGTTCGGACGGGATCGGTCTCCCGCCGCCCACCGACCTGTACGCAAGACGGTCAGGGCGTACGGAAATGCGACGAGGCCCGCCCCCGGAGGGAGCGGGCCTCGTACGACCAGCGGGTACTACATGTCGGCGACGTCGGCCTGCTTGGCCCGGACCGCCTCGGCCGCCTCGACCAGCGCGGCCTTCTCGCTCTCGGTCAGGTCGCGCTCGACGACCCTCTTGACCCCGCCGGCGCCGAGCTCGGCCTCGACGCCGAGGTAGACGCCGGAGATGCCGTACTGACCGTCGACCCAGGCGCAGACCGGCAGCACGTCGCCGGAGTCGAGGGCGACCGCGCGCACCATCCGGGCCGCGGCCGCGGACGGCGCGTAGTAGGCCGAGCCGGTCTTGAGCAGCGCCACCACCTCGGCCCCGCCGTTGCGGGTCCGGGTGACCAGCTCCTCGATCTTGTCCGCCGGCAGCAGTTCGGCCAGCGGCTTGCCGTCGACCGTGCAGGCCGAGGGCACCGGCACCATGGTGTCGCCGTGGGAGCCCAGAGTCAGCGTCCGCACCGACTTGACCGGGACCGACAGCTCCTCGGCCACGAAGTGGGTGAACCGGGCCGTGTCGAGCATGCCGGCCTGGCCCATCACCCGGGACTTGGGGAAGCCGGAGGCGATCGAGGCCAGCGCGGTCATCTCGTCCAGCGGGTTGGACACCACGACGATCACCGCGTCCGGGGAGCCGGCCACCAGCCGCTCCGTGACCTCCCGGACGATCTTGGCGTTGGTGCCGAGCAGGTCCATCCGGCTCATGCCGGGCTTGCGGGGCAGGCCGGCGGTGATGACGACGATGTCCGAGCCCTCGGTCACGTCATAGTCGTTGGACCCGACCAGCTTGGTCTCGAAGCCCTCGACCGGGCGGGACTGGTTGATGTCCAGGGCGATGCCCTGGGGCTTGCCCTCGATGATGTCGACCAGCGCGACCGTGTCGAAGATGTCGTACTCGGCCAGTCGCTGGGCCGTGGTGGAGCCGTAGAAGCCGGCCCCGACGACGGAGACCTTGCCGCTCACTGTGCTGCCTCTCGTTCGCCTCGTCGGTCGCTCCGCTCCTCGGGCGACCATGCGGCGGACCACCGCTCGGGGGCCCTGCGATGCTCACTCCCTCGCCGGCTCACCGTGACGACCCCAGCTTCTCGATGATGGCGTCCGCGTACTCCGCGGTGCCGACCGCCGACGGGTCGTCCCGCCGCGGCTTCATGTCGTACGTGACGCTCTTGCCCTCGGCGATGACCGCGGCGACCGCGTCCTCCAGCCGCCGGGCCGCGTCCTCCTCGCCCAGGTGGGCCAGCATCAACTTGCCGGAGAGGATCATCGCCGTCGGGTTGACCTTGTTCTGGCCCTTGTATTTCGGGGCCGAGCCGTGGGTGGCCTCGAACACCGCCGTGTCGGTACCGATGTTGGCGCCGGGGGCCACGCCCAGGCCGCCGACCATGCCGGCGGTGAGGTCGGACAGGATGTCGCCGTAGAGGTTGGGCAGGACGAGCACGTCCCACTCCTCCGGCCGCTGCACCAGGCCCATGCAGGTCGCGTCGACCAGGTTCTCCCACGGCTCGATGTCCGGGAACTCCTTGGCCACCTCGCGGAAGACCGACAGGAACAGCCCGTCGGTGAACTTCATGATGTTGGACTTCTGGATGCAGTGCACCCGCTTGCGGCCGTTGTCCTTCGCGTACTGGAAGGCGTAGCGGATGATGCGGGCCGAGCCCTCCTCGCTGATCGGCTTGATCGAGATGCCGGAGCCGGCCCGGATCTGCTTCTTCTGCAGGCCGTTGAGGTAGTCGATGACGCCGT
>DATDKW010000073.1:0-2447 GCA_036519715.1 Mycobacteriales bacterium | reverse complement strand
AAGGTCGCAGCGGTCATCCCTGCATCCTCCCCCATCGCCAGGACGGGCAGCCACCACCGTCTGGGCCACCCGGCCGGTGGCGAGGCGCGCTGCGGCATCAGGCCCGCGCGCCCTGCGGGCCTCCCGGCGGCGGGTCATCGGGCCGGGTCGCCGGCGGGTCCTCGGGCCCGGTCTCCGGCGGGTCCTCGGGCCCGGTCTCCGGCGGGTCCTCGGGCCCGGTCTCCGGCGGGTCCTCGCGCCGGGTCGCCGGCCGGTCCGGCACGGGTGGGCCCGGCGGTCGCAAGCCGACCGGTGGCCCGCCGTACCGCTCGCTGTACCAGGCGACGTACGCGTCGACGGCGGTCGGCAGCGTCGGGAAGATGCGGTCCGCTCCGATCCGGTCCACCAGGCCGGCCGCCATGAGGTCGAGCCGGAGGTCCTGCTTGACCCGGGCCATCGCGAAGACCACCCCGCGACGGACGAGCTCGGCCCGCAGGTCCTCGAGAGCGTCCACCGACGTGATGTCCACCTCGACGTTCGCCTCGGCGTTGAGCAGGAACCAGTCCGTGTCGCCGCCGGCGGCCTGCACCGAGCCGAGCGCGCGGGCGACGAAGTCCTCGGCGTTGGCGAAGCAGAGCGGCGCGTCGTACCGGTAGACGACCAGGCCTGGCACGGTCCGGGCCCCCGGGTAGTCGTCGATGTCGTGCATGCCGGCAACACCCGGCGCGTAACCGAGGATGCCGTCGTGCGGCCGGGCCACCCGGCGCAGCAGGTCCAGGATGGACAGTGCGACGGCGATCAGCACGCCGTAGAGGATGTCGACGGCCAGCACCCCCGCCGTCGCCGCGAGCGCCAGCACCAGCTCGCTGCGGCGGAACCGGGCGAAGCGGCCGAATTCGCCGAGGTCGACCAGGCGGGTCGCCGCGTACACCACGATGGCTCCCAGGGCGGCCACCGGGAAGGCCGCGAGCAGCGGCCGGCCGAAGAGCAGCGTGCCGACCACCGTCGCCAGCGCCACGATGGAGTACAGCTGCGTGCGGCCGCCCAAGGCCGCGGCGATCGCGGTGCGGCTGCCGCTGCTGCTCACCGGGAAGGTGTGGATGACGCCGGCGGCCAGGTTGGCGGTGCCGAGCGCGAGCAGCTCCTGGTTGGCGTCCACTGTGGACCGGCTTCGGCCGCCGAACGCGCGTGCGGTGAGGACGTTGTCGGTGTAGCCGACGATCGCGACTCCGGCCGCGGGGAGCAGGAGCGCCAGCAGGTCGGCAGCGGACACGTCCGGCAGCCCGACCGAGGGCAGTCCGGCCGAGACCGGCCCCACCACCCGGATCCCCCGGTCGGTCAGGTCCAGCAGAGCCACCGCCAGCGTGGCGAGCACGATGCCGGCGAGGGGCACCGGCGCATGCGGGAACCGCTGTGCCGCGGCCAGCAGGAACGTGACGGTGCCGAGCCCGAGCAGCAGGGTCGGCACGTGCAGCTGGTCGAGGTTCGAGGCGAACGAGCCCAGCTGCGCCACGACCGTCTCGCCCTCGACCCGGACGCCGGTCAGCTTCCCGAGCTGGCTGACCATCATCAGGACGCCCACCCCGGCGAGGTACCCCACCAGGACCGGCTTGGAGAGCAGGTCGGCGACGAAGCCGAGCCGGGCCAGCCCGGCCAGCAGGACCAGCCCGCCGACGGTGAGGGCGAGGGCGGCCGCGAGGGCCGCGTACCGACCCGGGTCGCCGCCCGCCAGCGGGGCGACCACGGCCGCGGTGAGCAGCGCGGTCGTCGACTCGGGCCCCACCGACAGCAGCCGGGAGGAGCCGAGGACGGCGTACACCAGCACCGAGGTGAACATCGCCCACAGACCCACTACCGCGGGCAGGCCGGCGATCACCGCGTACGCCATCACCTGCGGGATCAGGTAGGCCGCGACGGTGATGCCGGCGAGCAGGTCGCCCCGGAGCCAGCTCCGCTCGTACCCCCGCAGGCGCCCGACGCCGGGCAGCAGCGTGACCAGCGCGCCGCCTCGCCCGGACCGGACTCGCGACACGACCGGCTCCGTCGCCGGGGATCAGCGGGTGGCGCGCCGGCGGGCGGCCAGCAGCTGCCCGACGACGACCACCAGCAGCGCGACCACCAGCATCAGGGTGCCGATCACGTTGGCCTGCGGCGGGATGCCCCGGGTCGCCGAGACGTAGACGAACTTGGGGAACGTGGTCACCCCGCCGGAGTTGAAGTTCGTGATGATGAAGTCGTCGAAGGACAGCGCGAATGCCAGCAGCGCGGCGGCCAGGATGCCCGGGGCGACCAGCGGCAGCGTCACCCGCCGGAAGGTCTGCCACTCGTCGGCGTAGAGGTCCATCGCGGCCTGCTCCAGCCGCGGGTCCAGGCCGGCCAGCCGCGCCTTGACCGTGACCACCACGAAGGACACGCAGAACATCACGTGCGCGATCACGATGGTCCAGAAACCCGGGTTGATCCGCAGG
>DATDKW010000072.1:0-6348 GCA_036519715.1 Mycobacteriales bacterium | reverse complement strand
CCGGGTGATCGCGGAGACCGGGGCCGGGCAGCACGGGGTCGCGACCGCGACCGCCTGCGCGTACCTGGGCCTGGAGTGCGTGGTCTACATGGGCGAGGAGGACACCGTCCGGCAGGCCCTCAACGTGGCCCGGATGCGGATGCTCGGCGCCACCGTCGTCGCGGTGAAGACGGGCACCCGGACCCTGAAGGACGCGATCACCGAGGCGATGCGGGACTGGGTCACCAACGTGGCCTCCACCCACTACGTGATCGGCTCGGTGATGGGGCCGCACCCGTTCCCGATGATCGTGCGCGACTTCCAGCGGGTGATCGGGGATGAGGCCCGGGCCCAGGTGCTGGAGCTGACCGGCGCGCTGCCGGACGCGGTCACCGCCTGCGTCGGCGGCGGGTCCAACGCGATGGGGATCTTCGCCGCGTTCGTGCCCGACCCGACCGTGCAGCTGATCGGGTACGAGGCGGGCGGGGCCGGGGTCGAGGGCGCGATGCACGCGGCCACGATCGCGGCCGGCCGGCCCGGCGTGCTGCACGGCATGCGCACCTACCTGCTGCAGGACCCGGACGGGCAGACGCTGCCGACCGCGTCGATCTCGGCCGGGCTCGATTATCCCGGGGTCGGGCCCGAGCACGCCTGGCTCCACGACTCGGGCCGGGCGACGTACCGGTCGGTGACCGACGAGCAGGCCATGGAGGCGCTGCGGCTGCTCGCCCACACCGAGGGACTGCTGTGCGCGATCGAGACCGCGCACGCCGTCCACGGCGCGGTCGAGCTGGCCCGGGAGCTGGGGCCGGACCAGGTCGTGCTGGTCTGCCTGTCCGGGCGCGGGGACAAGGACATGGACACCGCGGCCCGCTGGTTCGACCTCCTCGAACCGGATGCGGCCACATGAGCACCACTCTGGGTGAGGCGTTCGCGACGGCGCGGGCGCAGGACCGGGCCACGCTGGTCGGCTACCTGCCGTCCGGGGCGACGCCGGACGCGACGTTCACCGCGATGGTCGACGCCGGCGTGGACGTGTTCGAGGTCGGGTTGCCGTACTCGGACCCGGTGATCGACGGGCCGGTGATCCAGCAGGCGGTCGACCGGGCGCTGGCCGCCGGGACCACGCCGGCCACGGTGCTGCGCACGGTCGAGGCGGTGGCCCGGACCGGGGTGCCGGTGGTCGTGATGACCTACTGGAACCCGGTCGAGCAGTACGGCGTGGACCGGTTCGCGGCCGACCTGGCCTCGGCCGGGGGAGCGGGGCTGATCACGCCCGACCTCACCCCGGAGGAGGCCGGGCCGTGGCTGGCGGCCGCGGACAAGCACGACCTCGACCCGGTGTTCCTGGTCGCCCCGTCGTCCACGGATGCGCGGGTCGCCCAGATCACCGCGCTGTGCCGCGGGTTCGTCTACGCCACGTCGGTGATGGGCGTGACCGGGGCCCGGCAGCAGACGTCGGCCGCGGCGCCGGGGCTGGTGGCGCGGGTGCGGGCGGTGAGCGACCTGCCGGTCGGGGTCGGGCTGGGCGTCTCCGACGGGAACCAGGCGGCCGAGGTCGCGGGGTACGCCGACGGGGTCATCGTCGGGTCCGCCTTCGTGCGCGCCGTCCTCGATGCCGACTCCGACGCCGACGCGGCCCGGGCGGTGGCGGCGCTGGCCGCAGACCTGGCCGAGGGAGTCCGCCGCCGGCGGCCGGCCTAGGGGATGATCAGGAGCTTGCCGGTGGTGCGGCGGGACTCCAGGTCGGTGTGGGCCCGGCCGACCTCGTCCAGGGAGTAGCGGCCGCCGACGCGGACGGTGAGCTCGCCGGACGCGACCGCGTCGAAGACCGCGCCGGCCCGTTCCAGCAGCTCCGCCCGGGTCGCCATGTAGTGCGCCAGCGTCGGCCGGGTCAGGAACAGCGACCCGCCGGCCTGCAGCCGGCGCGGGTCGACCGGCGGCACCGGCCCGCTCGACGCGCCGAACAGCACCAGGTAGCCCCGCGGCCGCAGGCTCGCGAGGCTGGCGTCGAACGTGGACGCGCCGACCCCGTCGTACACGGCCGCGACCCCGGCCCCGCCGGTGATCCGCTCGACCTCCGCGGCCACGTCGGCCTGGTCGTAGCGGATGACCTCGGTCGCGCCGGCCTCCCGGGCCAGCCGGGCCTTCTCCTCGGTCGAGGTGGTGGCGATGACGGTGCCGCCCCGGCGCACGGCCAGCTGCACGATCAGCGCCCCGGTGCCGCCCGCGGCCGCGTGCACGAGCACGGTGTCCCCGGACCGGACCGGGTAGGTCGCCGTGGTCAGGTAGTGCGCGGTCATGCCCTGCAGCAGCACGGCCGCGGCGACCTCGTCGGTCACCCCGTCCGGCACCGGCACGGCGACGTCGGCGGCGACCACGGCCCGGGTCGCGTACGCCCCCGGGCGCATGGCCCAGGCCACCCGGTCGCCGGGCGACACCCCGGTGACCCCGTCGCCCACCGCCGCGACCGTGCCCGCGCCCTCGGTGCCGAGCTGCAGCGGCAGCTCGCCCGGGTAGGCGCCGGTGCGGTGGTAGACGTCGACGAAGTTGACCCCGGCCGCGGCCACGTCGACCAGCAGCTGGCCCGGGCCGGGCTCGGGATCGGGCAGCTCGGCGACCTCGACGACCTGGGGGCCGCCGTAGGAGCGGATCAGCGCGGCCCGCATCAGGCCGGCGCCCCCTCGCGGGTCAGCGTCCGGACCACGCCGGAGAGGCGGCCGGCGCAGTCGGCCACCGCCGCGGTCGCGGTCGCGGTCACCCGCCCGGGCAGCGCGGCCGCGTCGTACCAGCCCAGGTCGTCGATGCGGCCGACCCCGTTGAGCACCGGCTCCCCGGTGACCAGCTCGCAGCGGAACGCGTAGGTGAGGAGGTCGGGCAGGTCCTCCTCGTCGCCGGGCAGCTGCCCGCACAGCGTGTAGAGCCCGATCAGGTCGACGATCCGGGCCTCCAGCGAGGTCTCCCGGCGCAGCTCCCGCAGCGCGGCGGCACCCGGCAGGTCGCGGGGTTTGATGTTCCCGCCGGGCAGGCCCCAGCGGTGCTGGCCGCCGGACTGGTGGACCAGCAACGCCCGGCCCTCACGGTCGCAGAGAACCGCCGCGGCGGCCCGGATCACCTCGCCCATGACCCGAACCCTAGTAGTCCGGGGATCACCCGTGCGGGTGGATCGGGACGGCGTAGTCCGGCCGCCCTAGACTCGGCGGGTGATTCTTGCGTCGTTCCCCAGTCCCAGCCGCAGCGTCTGGGATCTCGGGCCGATCCCGCTCCGGGCGTACGCGCTGTGCATCATCGCCGGCATCATCGCCGCGATCTGGATCGGCGAGCGGCGCTGGGTCGCCCGCGGCGGCAAGAACGGCACGGTCTCCGACGTCGCGGTCTGGGCCGTCATCTTCGGGCTGGTCGGCGGCCGGCTCTACCACGTGATCACCGACAACGAGCTCTACTTCCGGGCCGGCCGCGACCCGTGGCGGGCCTTCTACGTCTGGGAGGGCGGCCTCGGGATCTGGGGGGCGATCGCGCTGGGCGGGGTCGGCGCCTGGATCGCCTGCCACCGCCGCGGGATCACGCTGCCGCCGTTCGCGGACGCGGTCGCGCCCGGGATCGCCGTGGCGCAGGGGATCGGGCGCTGGGGCAACTACTTCAACCAGGAGCTGTTCGGGCGGCCGACGACCCTGCCCTGGGCGGTACAGATCGACCCCGACCGGCCGAGCACCGTGCCCGGTGCGACGACCTACCATCCCACGTTTCTGTACGAGTCGCTGTGGGATCTCGCCCTGGCCGCGGTCCTGATCTACGTCGACCGGCGCTACAAGATGGGCCGCGGCCGGGTCTTCGCCCTGTACGTCATGGGCTACTGCGCCGGGCGGGTCTGGATCGAGGCGCTGCGCATCGACACCGCCAACCACATCCTCGGGCTGCGGCTCAACGTGTGGACGTCGATCCTCGTGTTCGCCGGGGCGCTGGTCTACTTCCTGCTGCACCGGGGGCCGCGCGAGCGCGAGGTCGAGCCGGGCATGGTCCTGGTCACCCCGGACGGCGCCGAGGTCGAGGCGTCCGACGACGACGAGCCTGCCACCGCCGGCGCGACCGCCACTGCTGCCGGCGCGACCGCCACTGTCGCCGGCGCGACCGCCGCTGCGGCCGCGGCCGACAAGGACGGCACGAAGAAGGACACCACCAAGGGCGGCCTCACCTCCGCCGCCGCGGACGACGCGGACGACGCGGACGCCGCGGACGACGCGGACGACGCGGACGACGACGAGCCGGTCGCGGACACGGTGACCGACGATGAGCCGGTCGCGATCAAGGCGACCGACGATGACCCGGTCGCGAACGAGCCGGTCGGCGACGAGCCGGTCACGATCAAGGCGACCGACGATGAGCCGGTCGCAAACGAATCGGCCGCCGACGAACCGGCCAAGAACGCGTTGGCAGACAAGGAGCCGGTCGCGAGCACGGTGGCCGACGACGAGCCGGTCGCAAACGAGGTGGCCGACGACGATCCGGCCGAGGACGACCTGGCCGCGGCCGAGCGGGCCGACGACGAGCTGGCCTACGGCGAGCCCGGTCAGGATCCGGCCGAGGCCGAGCCGGCCGACGAGCCCGTTGCGCCCACCGCGGCCGCCGACGCGGACGAGCCGGGCGAGCCGGCCGACGAGCCCGTTGCGCCCACCGCGGCCGCGGACGCGGACGAGCCGGACCGGCCCGACGACGAGTCGGCCGCACGCGTCGCTGCCGCCGACGCGGACGAGCCGCCAGCCGCACCTGCCGCCGCGGACGGGTCCGGTGCCGAGCCGGCGGCGGAAACCCCTGCCCGCAGGCGACTCCTGCCCGCCGGTCGTCGTAAGCGCTGACCGAAGCGCGCCCTTCGTTGCACCCGCAGACATTCGGAATTGCGGCGGTGAGCCGCCCAAACCGCCGCACCTGCGGAGACACAACGCAAAGAATGCCGTACCAGCGGAATTGAGCCGACGAGACTCGACTTTTCGGCCCCCCACCCCAGACCTAGGGTGATCGGCATCACCGGCTGAAGCAGTGGGGGAGATCGCCCATGGCGAGGATCGAAGTCACCGTCGACGGCGTCCGGTACCGGGATGAGGTGGAGCCCAGGCTCTTGCTGGTCCATTACCTGCGCGAGCGGTTGGGCAAGGTCGGCACCCCCGTCGGGTGCGACACCTCCAACTGCGGCGCCTGCACCGTGCATGTCGACGGCCGTAGCATGAAGTCCTGCACCATGCTGGCCGTGCAGGCCGACGGCACCGAGATCGTGACGATCGAGGGCCTGGCCCAGGAGGGCGAGCCGCACCCGATGCAGAAGGCCTTCCACGAGAACCACGCGCTGCAGTGCGGCTTCTGCACCCCGGGGATGATCATGGCCTCGGTCGACCTGCTCAATGAGAATCCCCAGCCCACCGACGACGAGATCCGGCACGGCCTGGAGGGCAACCTCTGCCGCTGCACCGGCTACCAGAACATCGTCCGGGCCGTCAGGCAGGCCGCCGACGAGGCCGCCCAGGCCCCGGCCGCCGCGAGCGAGGTGAGCGCATGACCGAGCAGCTGGACGCCGGCTTCATCGCCGAGCAGGTCACCGAGCACCCGGAGTCGATGGACGCGCCGGACCCGACCCAGCACATCGGCCGCCCGCTGCGCCGCAAGGAGGACCGCCGGCTCATCACCGGGCGCACCCGCTGGACCGACAACATCCAGATCCCCGGCCTGCTGCACATGGCCATCGTGCGCAGCCCCATCGCGCACGCCCGGATCAACCGGATCGACGTCAGCCCGGCGCTGGAGCGCCCGGGCGTGATCGCTGCGTTCAGCGCGGCCGACCTCGGCGACGCGCTCGGCGTGCTGCCCTGCGCCTGGCCGGTGACGCCGGACATGGTCCACCCCGACCACCACCCGCTGGCCACCGACGAGGTCCGGCACGTGGGCGAGGCCGTCGCCGTCATCATCGCCCGCGACCGCTACTCGGCCGCCGACGCGCTGGAGGCGGTCGAGGTCGACTACGAGCCGCTGCCCGCGGTGACCGACATGGAAGAGGCGCTCAAGGACGAGACGCTGGTCCACTCGGACAAGGGCACCAACAAGAGCTTCCTGTGGCCGTTCGACTCCGGCGACTACGACGCCGCCCGGGCCCGGGCCGAGGCCGAGGGTGGCGTGGTCGTCAAGCGCCGCTACATCCAGCAGCGGCTGATCCCGGCCGCGATGGAGCCGCGCGCGGTGGTCGTCGAGCCGCTGACCGAGGGCGACGAGTACACGGTCTACTCGGCCACCCAGATCCCCCACATCCTCCGGCTGATGCTGGCGCTGACCTGCAACATCCCCGAGCAGCAGCTGCGCGTGGTCGCCCCCGACGTCGGCGGCGGC
>DATDKW010000071.1:0-28117 GCA_036519715.1 Mycobacteriales bacterium | reverse complement strand
GCCGCATGCTCGCGATGCTGGCCCCCGCCACCAACACCCTGCTACCGCTTATCGCGCCCCTTGCTCGCCCGTCCGGATGACGGTCCGGATCGTACGGTGGCCTTCGGCCCCGGCCGGCTCCACTGGGCGTCTGCTCTTTCGTCCTGCGGCAAGCCGGAGCAGGCTGATGGGATCTGCGGACGGAGGCGGATCATGCAGGCACGAGTAGGGGATCGACTCCGGGTGCACGGGCGTACGGTGGGCCACGCCGACCACTTGGTGGAGATCGTCGAGGTACGCGGCGTTGACGGCGGACCGCCGTTCCTCGTCCGCTATGCAGACGGGCACACGGCCATCGTCTTTCCTGGTCCGGATGCGGTCGTGGAGCGTCGACACGAGTCATCGGCTGGACCAGGACCCGCCTCCGACTGAGGGATTGATCAAGCAGCCACGCCCTGCGGCGCGTCCGATCGCGCCGTCGGGCGCCTGCGGCGAAGGCTGACCCGACGCCGTTCGGGACACGTACCGGCTATTGCCATGGCGCGACCAGTGCGCGCACACCCATGCCGCGGCGCGCGGGCGTCGCCCGACCTTGGCGATGCGCGAACGACCTCATGCCGGCCGGAGTTCCCGGTCGGGTAGGAACTCCGTCGCGCTACGCCGTCACTGAGATCACGCTGGATCGGCGTGGGCCGCGCTGGGGAGCCGTCGGGTCGCCGCGTGCTGCTGCGGATGGCGCTACGGTACCGGCCGCTGGATGACGCGTCGCTCGATGCACGGTCGCGCAGCCAACCACGACGGTGCGGGGTCGGTTGAGGCACCGGCGGAGGCGGCTGCCGGAGGACCGCGCCCGGGTCTGTTGCCGCCGGCGGTCAGGCACCGCGTCCGGGCCCTTTCCACGGCGGCTCCAGACCGACAGAGTTGTCGGGCATGAGGGCGATCGTGCAGGACGCGTACGGGTCGGCGGATGCCTTGCGGTTGGCGGAGACCGACCGGCCGGAGGTCCGGGACGGCCGGGTGGTGATCCGGGTCCGTGCCGCCGGGGTGGACCGTAGCGTCTGGCACTTCATGACCGGCCGGCCGTATTTGATGCGGGTGGCAGGCTCCGGGCTGCGGCGGCCGAGGCAGCGGGTGCGCGGTTCGGAGGTGGCCGGTGTCGTCGAGGAGGTCGGCCCGGGCGTGCTGGGGCTGCGGCCGGGCGACGAGGTGATGGGGACCTGCGTCGGCTCCTTCGCCGAGTATTCGCTGGCGCGGCCGGATCGGCTCGCCCCGAAGCCGGCCGGCCTCGGTTTCGAGCAGGCCGCCGCCGTGCCGATCTCCGGCTGTACCGCGCTGCAGGCCCTCCGGGACAGCGGCCGGGTGCGGGCCGGTCAGGAGGTCCTGGTCATCGGCGCATCCGGCGGGGTGGGCACGTTCGCCGTCCAGCTGGCGAAGGCGTACGGGGCGCGGGTCACCGGCGTCTGCCGGACCGACGCGATGGAACTCGTCCGCTCTCTGGGTGCCGACCACGTCCTGGACTACACCCGCGAGGAAATCACCGCCGGGGGCCGGCGCTACGACCTGGTCCTCGACAACGGCGGCAACCGGTCGCTCGCCCTGCTGCGCAGCGTGCTGACGCCGGGCGGGACGGTCGTGTTCGTCGGCGGTGAGGACGGCGGCCGCTGGACCGGCGGGATGGACCGCCAGCTCCGCGGGTTCGCGACCTCCCTCGGCCGCCCGCAGAAGGCCCGGATGTTTCTTGCCACGGTGAAACAGAAGGACCTGGAGGTTCTCGCCACCATGATCGAGGCGGGGACGGTCACGCCGGTGGTCGACCGCACGTACCCGCTGGAGCAGGCGGCCGACGCCCTACGCCACCTCGAGCGCGGCCATCCCCGGGGGAAGCTGGTCCTGACCGTCTGACGGTGCACCCACCACAGGCCGCCTGGTCGCAGCCCCCAAGCGGTCCTCACCAGCCACCCGCGGACAGCAGCAGAGCCGATCGCCCAACCGGGGCGACCGACCATGCCCGTCGGCTAGGGTGCGTCGTTCGGCGCGACTTGTATCGAGGCGATCACCCGCGGACAGCAGCAGAGCCCCGTCGGCTAGGGTGCGTCGTTCGGCGCGACTTGTATCGAGGCGATGACCATGCCAGGTGTGGGCAGGTGGACCATCATGACCGTCGCGGCGGCCGGTGTCCTTGTTGCCGGGGTGCTTGCAGCGACCGGGCGGGTCGAGCTGGCGCCGGGGAGGTCCGGCGATGCTGCGGCGCCGGTGCGGGTCTTGTCGCCGCAGGAGAAGGTTCCGAGCCGGCCTGGGGTGGCGCGAATCGCGCCGACACCGCACCGGCTCACGGTGACCAGCGATCCTGCGGGTGCCCAGTTACGCATTGCGCGGGAGGACGGCGTGACCACCGTCATGCGGACTCCCTTTTCGGGGAGGGTGGTCGGTGGACGCCTGCGTCTGACCCTGACCATGCCCGGCTACAACCCCCTCGTCGAGCACCTTGACCTGGACCGCGACCGCACGGTGCAGCGGTGGCTCGATCCGGCCGGGCTGCTGCACCACAAGGTGGGCGTGCTCCACACCGGACCCGCGCCGAAACAGGTGGCCTTCACCCCAGACGGTCGGGAAATCTGGGTCAGCCTTCTCGGCGGCCACGGCCTGCAGGTCTTCGACCGAGCCACCATGCGTCCGACAGCTGACGTTCGACTGGGTTCGCATGGCGCGGTCGAGGTCGTCTTCACCCGCGACGGGCGCACGGTGTACGCGAGCCAGATGGAGACGGCGTCGGTCTTCGAGATCGACCGGCGTACCCATCGGGTCCGCCGGCAGCTGCCCACCAAGGGCACGTGGAGCAAGGTGATGGCCCTGTCGGCGGACGAGCGCACGATGTATGTCGCCAACTGGGTCAGCAACGACGTGTCGGAGATCGACCTCGCCTCCGGACGGGTGCGCCGGCTGCTGCCGACAGTCACGACGCCGCGCGGCCTCTATCCCACGGCCGACGGCAGGCGGCTCTACGTCGCCGGCTACGCGCGTGGCGAGCTCGCTTCCGTCGACCTCGCCACCGGCCGGTCGACCGTGCTGCTGCACACCGGCGGCGCCATGCGCCACCTCGTCGCCGACCCGATCCACGGCCGGCTCTACGCCGACGACATGGGGACCAACCAGGCCTTCGTCGTGGATCTGCGGGCCAGCACCGTCCGCAAACTCGCAGACACCGGCCACACCCCGAACACGATCGACCTGAGCCCGGACGGGCGAGTGCTCTACGTCTCCAACCGCGGCAGGAACGGCAGCAACTACTACCTGCCCGGCCCGGAGTGGGGCTCCATCCTGGCGATCGACACGCAAACCGGCCGGATCCTTGACGCGATCGTCGGCGGCAACCAGCCGACCGGGCTCGACGTCTCCCCGGACGGCCGCACCCTCGCCTACAGCGACTTCCTCGACGACCGGATCACCCTCTACCAGATCCCTTCCTACGCGAGACTGGCAGCAGGCCACGGCGGCCGCGCTCGGTCCCACCTAGCCGACCTGCCGAAATAGCAGGCGCGACCGAACGAATGGCGTTGGCCGCGAGAACGGGTGTTAGTCATCTGCCGCGAGCCGGTCGTCAGCTCGGTGTCGGTGCTGCCGGTACGGGTTCGAGGATGGTGGTCCGGGGTGCGCCGGCGAGGCCGGGTGCGTTCTGCGGGGAGGCCCAGACCTGGGTCCGGAGGAAGTGCAGGAACGACGTGGCCTGGTCGGTGGTGTCGAAGTCGAGGTCGATGACGATGTAGTGCCGGTCGTCGACGGGTTGCCAGACGCGGTCGCCGGTCACGCCGGCGGCGGCGCGACGCTCGGCGAAGCGGTCGAACGCAGCCTGCCAGGTGACGAGGTCGGTGATGGCGTGTTCGATGTGCAGGTTCGGCATGGTTCCTCCTGGTCGCTCTCGCCGTGACGGTAGGGACGATCGGCGCCCCGGGATATCCCAGGTTGCTGGGGGTGCTGCGTACGCTCTGCCGGTGGGGCGGTCCGTGGACGGGGTGGTGCTGGACCGGGTGGTCCGGCTCTGCTCGGCCGCGCTGGACGCGCGGACGCTGCGGCTGGAGCTCCTGGCGGAGTTCGGCCGGGTGGTCGGCTTCGACGCCTACGCGTGGTTGCTGACCGACCCGGAGACGTCGGTCGGGTCGGCGCCGCTGGCGGATGTGCCCTGCCTGCCCGAGCTGCCCCGGTTGATCCGGCTGAAGTACCTGACGCCGGTGAACCGGTGGACCGGGCTGCCGGCCGGTGGTGTGGCGTCATTGCTGGCGGCGACCTCGGGTGACCGTCCCCGCAGCCGGGTGTGGCGGGAGTTGCTGGCCGGCCATGAGGTTGCCGACGTGCTGTCGGTGGTGTTCCGCGACCCGTACGGGTGCTGGGGTTTCCTGGATCTGTGGCGGATCGGCGCGGCCGCGCCGGCGTTCTCGGGCCGGGAGGCCGGTTTCCTGGCCGAGGTGGTGCCCGCGGTCACGGCCGCGGCGCGGCGGGCTCAGGCCGCGACCTTCACCTCGACGCCCGAGGGTCGGCCGCCGGGGCCGGTGGTGCTCCTGCTGTCGTCCGAGCTGTCGCTGCTGGCGCAGACGCCGCAGACCGACGCGTACCTGCGGGAGCTCGTGCCGCCGGAGGGAGGCGCCGCTCCCGTGCCGGCCGGTGCGTACAACGTCGGGGCCCAGCTGCTGGCTATCGAGGCGGGCGTGGACGGCAATCCTCCCGTCGCCCGCGTGCACCTGCGCGCCGGACAGTGGCTCAGCCTGCGCGCGGCCCGGTTAGCCGAGACGTCGACAGCGTCAACAGGCGCGATCGCGGTCACCATCGAGCCCGCGTCGCCCGAGGAGCGGCGGGCGCTGTTCTGCCGGTCCTGCGCGCTGACCCGGCGGGAGACCGAGCTCGTCGGTCACCTTGCCACCGGCGGCGACACCCGCGACGTGGCGCACCGCATGGGTCTGTCCGAGCACACCGTGCAGGACCACCTCAAATCCGTGTTCACCAAGACCGCGACCCGATCCCGCCGCGACCTCCTCGCCCGGATCACCGGCTCTTGACCAACATCCGCCCATGCCGCTGGTTGGTCGTCGGGATGGTGGAGAGCCGTGGCAGGATCAGGCTGTGACTGGCGAGCCCGACGCCGGTGAAGGCGGCCGCCGCAGGGCCTGCGCCGATGATCCCCGATACCGCCTCGCGACGTACGGAACGCTGGCGCCGGGTCGTCCGAATCACCATCAGCTCGACGGTCTGGAAGGCCGATGGTCACGCGGACACGTCCGCGGAAGGCTCGTGGACGCCGGCTGGGGCGCCAGCTTCGGTTACCCCGCGCTCGTACTCGAGCCGGAGGGCCCGGCTGTCGAGGTCGCCGTCTTCGAGTCGGCTGATCTGCCGGCCCACTGGTCCCGTATCGACGAGTTCGAGGGACCCGGCTACGTCCGCGTCCCGACGACCGTGCGCATCGCGCAGGGCCAGATCCAGGCGTTCATCTACGTCGTAGAGTTCCAACCCGACGGCTCCTGAGCCTCCGGTGCGTCCTCCGCCGCGCGAGGCGCGGTGTCCGCCGCGTCAGTTCAGAGTTCGCGTACCGGATGGTGGGTCGTGCTGGCAGGCTCAGCGCTGTGCGGCACGAGGTGACGGTCGAGGGGCGCGCTGTGGTCGTCGAGCGCCCGTACTCGCAGGCCGCGCCTGCTGAGCGGTGGGGCGGAGCTGCCCAAGGAGCCCGGAGGCGGGCGGGCGAAGGTCGCGGTGGCCGCCGGCATTGAGGTCGTCGCCGTCGGGCTCTACGCGGGCCTGGTCGTCCTCATCGGCAGATTGTGAGCCCTCTGCCGTCTGGCGCGGGCGCGCTCGTCGCGGGCCGTAGCCACGCCCGAGCGTGGCGGCGCACCGACAGGTTGGCGGGGGCGTTCGGTCTTGCCTATGGGGCCGACTCGTTCGAGGCTTGCACGGTGGAACCTCAGACGGGGCGATCGGGGAACGAGGGGCTGGCGGGGGACGCGGTCATCCGGACTCCGGACCGGCGTCTGCGGGTGTTCGTGAGTTCCACGCTGGGCGAGCTGGCGGAGGAGCGGCAGGCAGTGTCGCGCGCCATCTCGGCGTTGCGGTTGACGGCGGTGATGTTCGAGGTGGGGGCGCGGCCGCACCCGCCGCAGGACCTCTACCGTGCGTACCTGGCGCAGAGTGATGTGTTCGTCGGGCTGTACTGGCAGCGGTACGGGTGGGTCGGTCCGGGCATGGAGATCTCGGGTCTGGAGGACGAGTTCCAGCTCTCGCGGGCGTTTCCCCGGCTGCTGTACGTCAAGGTGCCGGCGCCGGATCGCGAGCCGCGCCTCACCGAGATGCTGGCCCGCATCGAGGCGGACGGCGCGGTCTCCTACCGTCACTTCCGCACCTCGCGGGAGCTGGGCCGGCTGGTACGCGACGACCTGGCCATGCTGCTGAGTGAGCAGTTCGCCGCCGCGCACCCCTCGGCCGCGGCCACGGCGCCGCCGCGCCCGCGCGGGCCGCACCCGCTGCCGGTGGACGCGACGTCGCTGGTCGGGCGGGAGCGGGCCATTGATGAGGTAACCGCTCTGGCCGGGCACCATGACGTGCGACTGGTGACCCTCACCGGGCTGGGAGGGATCGGCAAGTCCCGGCTGGCGGTGGCGGTCGGTGAGCGGCTGGCCGACCGGTTCGAGGCCCGGACCGCGTTCGTTGCGCTGGCGGCGGTCACCGAGCCCGAGCTGGTACTGGCGGTTGTTGCCCGGGCGGTGGGGGTCGAGCTGGCGGGGTCGGGCTCGCCGCTGGAGGCCCTGGCCGAGTACTTCGGCGACGACCGGTGGCTGCTCATCCTCGATAACCTCGAGCAGGTGGTCGACGCGGCCGGCGACATCGACGCGCTGCTGAGCCGCTGTCGGGGCGTGCTGATCCTGGCGACCAGCCGTACCGTGCTGGGGTTGCGGGCGGAGCGGGAGTACCCGGTTCCGCCGTTGTCGCTGCCCGCCCACCTCTCCGGCACGCCGATGACCGAGCTGGCCGCATCGCCGGCGGTCGCACTGTTCGTGGACCGGGCCCGCGCAGTTCGGCCCGGCTTCGCTCTCACCGAGCACAACGCGACGGCGGTGGCGGAGATCTGCCGCCGGCTCGACGGCCTGCCGCTGGCGATCGAGCTGGCGGCCGCCCGGACGCGGCTGCTCGACCCGAACGCTCTGCTCGGCCGGCTGGCCAGGTCCCTGGACGCGCTCGGAACGGGCGCGGTGGACCTGCCCGAGCGGCAGCGCACCCTGCGCGCCACGGTGGAGTGGAGCGTGGGGCTGCTGGAGGACGCCGAGCGGTCGCTGCTGGAGACCGCGGCGGTGTTCGTGGACGGCTGGACCGCCGAGGCCGCGGCCCAGGTGGCCGGCCTGGACGACGACGAGGCGCTGGACCGGTTCGAGGCGCTGGCCCGCCACAGCCTGGTCTACCTCGACCCCGCCGGCGAGGCCCGGCTGCGGATGCTCGAGACCATCCGCGCGTTCAGGGCCGAGCGGCTGGCGGCCCGACCCGACGGCGCCGAGATCCGCCGTCGGCACGCCGACTACTTCCGGGCGCTGGCCGGGCAGGCCGACCGGCCGCTGCGGGGCGTCGGCCAGCGCGACTGGTGCCAGCGCCTGGACACCGACGAGGGCAACCTGGCCACCGCCGTGCGCTGGTACCTCGACAACGACACCCGCCCGCTGCCGCACCTGTTCCGCGTCCTCTGGCTCTTCTGGTTCCTGCGCGACCACCTGGGCGAGGCCAGCACCTGGATCGGCCGGCTACTTCCCAGGGCCGACTCGTTCGACCTCGACGACCAGATCGAACTGGCGACGGCGGCGGCGGCGACCGGCCTCGAGGTGGGCGACGACCACATGGCGCTGACCGCCGGCGAGCGCCTCTCGCCGCTGCTGGACGGGATCGAGGACCCCTACCTGCGCGCGGTGTCCCGGCTGGTCATGGCGTGGTCCTCGGGGATCGTCGGCGACTTCGACGGTGCCCTCGATCGGGCGTCGGTCTGCCTGGAACAGCTCCGTGTCCAGGACGAGCCGTTCTGGACCGCACTCGCCGCCTACACCACCGGCCTGTTGGAGCTCAACGTCGGCCGGTACGACGACGCACTACGGCACCTGACCGAGATGCGCGACCTGGCCGAGCACCTCGACAACCCCTGGCTCGGCGCCGTCTCCCGGGTCTACCTGGGCACCGTAGCCGTGGCGCAAGGCAGGCTGACGGAGGCCGAGGCGCCGATGGAGGAGGGATTGGAGCGGAGCCTGGCCGCCCACAGCACCCGCGGCGTAACTCTGTGCCTGACCGCGTTCGCCCGGCTGGCCTTCGTCGAGGGCGACCCCGAGCGGGCGGCCCTGCTGACGGGCGCCGTGGACGGCCTGCGCCGGCGGGTCGGCCTGCGGCCCTGGCCGCTGATGCGCCGCGACGAGGACGAGCTCGTCGCCCAGGTCCGCGAGGCGCTGGGGCCGGACCAGTTCGACCAGCCGTACGCCACGGGCTCCACGCTCAGCCAGCAGGAGGCGGTGGCCGCCGTCCGCGAGCACCGCGGCGCCGGCACCGCAGCGCCCTGATCCGTCGCCGACCTGCTGGTCCCGGTCGCCGGCGTCCAGCCGGCCAGCGCTTCCTCAGCACCCCGGTGACGTCACGGATGAAGCGCGGCCGGGGGTGGAGGGGCGTTTTCCGGTCGGACATCTGGTTGTGGGCTCCACCAGCGAAGGAACGCGGCTAGTCGCCCGAGGCACGCTGACGGGCGGCCACCGCACCGTCCCCGCGCCAGCCCTCCTTGCTGCTAGGGCTCTTCGGGGACCACCAACCACATCGCCAGGTAGATCAGACCACCGGCGCCTCCCATCACCGCGAACACGATGAACAGGACACGGATGACCGTGGGATCCACGCTCAGGTACTCGGCGAGGCCCGCGGAGACACCGGCGATCTTCCGGTTCTTGCGACTGCGGTACAGCCTTCGGGTCGGTTCCATAGCCGCTCCTCCGTACGGATAGCTTCCTCCCCCTAGACCACCGCGGGTCCTGCCGACCCGACAGGGCCGAACGTCCCCGAACGTTGCACTGCATCGGCACAGCCACCGGCGCAGCCGCGACCGCCTGTGATCCGGCCGCCGGACTGCTCTCAGACGAGCGGTTCAGAACGGTGGGTCAGTCCAGCGACTCCACCCGATACTGCCCGTCGTCCTCGATCAGCAGGACGCCTTCGCCCTTGCCGAGCGGCGGGACGACCCGGCCAGCGAGTCCCAAGACGGCGGCCTCGTTCGTCGGACTGTGACCGACCACCAGGGCCCGGGCGCCGTCGGGCAGGCTCTCCACCACCTGCCGCAGGGCCGCACCGAGCAACCAGGAGTCGCGCTCGACCAAATCCGGGTCGACCGCCCGCATCGCCTCCACGTCGGCGCCCCTGCCAGCAACTCGGGCCGCCTCCCGCCAGCGGTCCTCCACCGACGACCGCAGCCCGGTCACCACCGTGATCTCCGCGTCGTCCTGACCCGCGGCGTGCCGCAGAATCTCCAGCATCCTGCTCGCCCGCGCCGCTCCGGTGGAGACAAACGCGGCGTACGGCGGGTGCAGCCGGTCCCGACCGATCGCCTCCGCCGCGGCGACCCCGTCCGGCGTGAGCGCGTCACCGTCGTTGTCGGTGTGCCGGCGCAGCTCGACGTATCGCATTGCCCGCCTCTCCTCAAGCACCCTCAACCGCAGTCACCGACCCACCGGCGTTCGGCGTCGGTCGGCGCTGTCTCCAACGTACGACTTTGCCGCACTGCGCGCGGGACGCGCGACCATGACGCTGTTCGCTCGCCGCCCGGCCGGAGGAACGCTGCTGCGCGTTCGGTGCCCGCCGCGTCGGCTCAGCGGATCTCCACCTGCGACGTTGTCAGGTGGGCGCAACGCGAGTCCAGTTCGGCGTAGTCGCCACCGTGCTCGCTCAGGAACCGTTGCCAGGAATCGGTATCCGAGAACCGGTCCACGGTCATGTAGCGGGCGGGCTGGTTGACTCCGCGATACAGCTCGGTGCTCACATGGCCGGTGCTTCGAGCGAACAGCTGCGCCCAGGCGCCGGCCGAGCCGTACAGCCGCTCGAACTCCGCCTCACGACCGGGAACTACCTCGTACTCCCAGACACGGACCAGCATCACAGCTCCGATCGGGTCGGGGGCGGGTCATCCTGGCATCCGCCTCCGTCGGAGGCTCGCACATGCCGCCCAGCGTGCGGCTCTGCCGCGTTGTCTGCGAAGCGCCCTGCTCGGATCCGGTGACTTGCTCCTGGTGACGGCGCTCGGGATACCGCCTTCGCTCGGAGCGCGATGGATCCTCCGGGTCGCGAGACAGGCCGTGAGCGGTGAATCCCCAACGGCGCTCATCCACGGTCCGTGGAGCCGGCGGTATGGCCGGGGGCGGCGCCGCGGTGCCGGGTGCGGGCGGCGGTGACGCTGGCGGGGACTGGGACGCCGGTCGGCACGTCGGGATCGGCGATGGGCGGGCCGGCGGCGAGGGCCAGCGGCAGCACCCCGGCCCACACCGTCCGATCCTCGCCGTCGTCGGGTTCGGACTCGGTTCCGGCCGCCCGCAGCTTGACGCTGGCCTCGGTGAGCGGCAGCCGGAGCACCAGCGTGGCGGCCAGTTCCCGGCGGGTGGGCTCGCGCACCTCCTCCCACCGGCCCGGCATGAGGTGGTCGGACAGCAGTCGCAGCGCCGCCACCTTCGCGGTGCCCTCGACCGGGACCGCCGTGCCGTACACGACCGCGGTGCGGTAGTTCATCGAGCTGTCGAACAGCGACCGCGCGTACACCAACCCGTCCAGCAGGGTCACCGTCGCCGTCAGCGGCACGCCCCGGGCGGCCTCGCGCAGCAGACCGCCGCCGGTGGATCCGTGCAGCAGCATGCTGTCCTGATCCCGGGCGTAGCCGACCGGCAGGACGACCGCCGTGCCGCGGCGCACCAGACCCACGTGAGCGACGAGGCCGGCATCCAGCACCTCATGCAGCACGTGGCGGTCGGTGATCTGGAGGTGCTGCAGGCGGGTGACTCGAGTGCGGTCCGTGGGTGGGAGCGAGACCATGCCGTCATCTTCCTCGCCGGGCGGCGACGGCACCGGCGCCCCGTCCGGCCGGGTTCGGGCTGTAATTGCATCGAGCAGCTCAGGAGCCCTGGTTACCGTGCCGATGTGATCTATCAGCATCCGCTGGGCTACCTGCTGGGAATCGAAGGGCTGGCCCTGCTGCGGGCGTGGGCCGGTGACTACGACGAGGCGTTCGTACGGGCACGGCTGGCCGAGGTGCGCCGGCTGCTGGACGAGCCGGCGGTGGCCGACCATGCCGGGGTCGCCGTGCTCCGGGGCGGCACACCGGCGGCGTACCGGCGGTGGTCGGCGACGTACGACGAGCCGCGCAACGCCCTCTTCGACGTCGACGAGCCGGTCATGCACGAGATCCTCGATCCGCTGCCCCCCGGGACCGTCCTGGACGCGGCATGCGGCACCGGCCGGTACGCCGCCCGCATGGCCGCCCGGGGGCACCGCGTCCTGGGCCTGGACAGCTCACCGGAGATGCTCCAGCGGGCGCGGGCCCGGGTGCCGCAGGGCACCTTCCTGCGCGGCGAGCTGCACCGGTTGCCCGTGGCCGACCACACGGTCGACGTTGTCGTGTGTGCGCTGGCGCTGGTCCATGTCCGGTCGCCCGCCCCGGTCATGGCCGAGTTCGCGCGGGTGCTCCGCCCCGGCGGCCACCTGGCGATCTCCGATGTGCACCGCGACTGGCGCTGCTGGGTTCGGTCGTCCACAGTCCCGGCCCGGCGGGCGAGCCGGGCCTGGCTCCGACCTACCGGCACAGCACCGGTGACTACCTGCGCGCGGCGCTGTCGGCGGGCCTGCGGGTCTTGCGCTGCGAGGAACCCCGACCCACGCCGGCCGGCCAGCCGGCGCCGCCGCCGGCGGAGATCACCGTGGGCGAGTGGGCGGACTGGCCCTGGAGCCTGTTGTCGCTCATCCCCGCCGCGTCCCGCGCTGCCTGGGACACGCCGGCCACCACCATCTGGCACTTCCAGCTCGACAAGCCCTGAAGCCCGGTCGCCGGGGTGACGACGCTCCCAGCCGCCGGGTCGTCGGATACTCGACCGGATGCAGACCGGTGACCTCCGTCAGCCGGCGCATCGCCTGCTCGTGCACCTCCGGCGCGAACCCCGGCGCGGCGAAGGACGGAGACAGCACCGCCACCCTGTCCCCGGGTAGGGCCTTCGGCGGGTTGACGAGTGTCGTGGACATCCCGGCCAGTGAATCAGGCACCCGCCACCGCGTTTTCTGCAGTGAGGGACGCCGGCGGTCATCGTCACGACCTGACAAGGCCACCTCGGCTGGTGCGCCGAGCGTCGGACAATGGGGGCGTGACGGGCGAGGGTTCGCGGCCGGCGGTGGCGGTGGCTGCCGGGCTGGCGTTCGCATCCGCCGCCGTGACCGCGTACTGGACCGCGGGCGGCACTGCCCTGCTCGACACCGTGGGGGGCTATGCGGAGGAGCTGGCCCGGAGCCGGACTGTTCCGGCCGTGCTGGTCGGGCTCCTGGTCGTCGCGGTGAAGAGCGTGGGTGGAGTGGTCGCGCTGGCACTGGCCAGGCCTCCGGGCGGCCGGATCCGGCGCCGGGTGGTGGTCGTCGCCGCGGCTGTCGGCGCTGCGGTGCTCACCGTCTACGGCGGTCTGCTCGTCACGGTCGGCGCGCTCGTGCTGACCGGGGTGCTGGACCCCGGGGGGCCCGTCGATCGCCGGGCCCTTCGCTGGCACGTCCTGTGCTGGGACCTGTGGTTCCTGCTGTGGGGCCTGGCCCTGGCCGTGGCGACGTGGACCTCGGTCCACCGCATCCGTCCGCCGGCGCGGTCCGGCGCCGGAGACGGTGCCGGGCTGCCGACTGGGCAGCGTCCGGACGGGTAGGGGCGCCCGCATGGATGGCTTCGCGGGATCGTTGGGGGTGCGGTCGACGGACGTCGGGGACGGTGTGACGCGGCTGGAGCTGGACGCGGACGAGCGGCACCTGAACCCGGCCGGGACCGTGCACGGCGGCGTGCTCGCCACGCTCCTGGACACCGCGATGGGTCAGGCCGTACGCAGCACCCGCGATGACGTCCCGGCCACCAGCCAGCTCACCGTGACCTTCCTGCGGCCGGGCCGCCCGGGGCGGCTGGTGGTCACCGGCCGCGTCGGCAAGCAGGGCCAGCACCTGGTCGTGTGCGACGGCGACATCGAGCAGGACGGGCAGGCGGTGGCGTCCGCGGTGGCGACCTTCGCCATCGTGACCGCCGACTGACCCGCGGTGCGGGCACCTGTCCGTCCGTGGGACGCAGGGTGCTGTCGAGTCGGGCGTCGTCGCGAATTGTCGGGGTGCGATGGTACTACCCGAGGGTGACCACGGTTCTGCCGCCTTTCGGGGTGACGCCTGCGGCTGTCGAGCAGATCGAGGCGGTCGGGGGGACGGTGCGGGTCGACGTGGAGGGCGGCGGCTGCTGCGTGCCGCTCGTCAGGCGGACTCCGCTCAACCGAAGATGAGGCGTTTTCCCGGCTTGTCGGGCTCCAGCAGTTCGAACTTCAGGTTCAGATCCGTACGGTCCAGGAGATCAACCTGCTGAGCGAACTGCTCGCTCGTCGCATAGACCGTCTTCTCGAGCTTCCACTCGTCCGTGAACCAGGCCCGGAGCGCCGCCAGAAGACGCTCGTCCATTCCCAGCTCCATCTGGGACAGTCGAACCCAGAAGAAGACGACGGCCTGCACGTCCGCCCACGCGTCCTCGCCCACGGGAATCACCGTGGACTTCGCGAGGAAGGTCGCGCTCGTGGGAAATACGTACACGCAGCCCAAACACCTGGTGCCATCCGGGTCGAGCACCGTGTACGTGAACGCGCGATGGGCGGCATGGCGCTCTTCGAGGTCGACGAGATCCCGCCGATCCTCCTCGACCGTGAAGTCGTCCTCGGGCCACGTCGACTGCCGCCACAACCTCAGGTGCTCCCGCGTCTCCATCACGGCGGCATAGTCCATGTCCGTGTCGCCGACCACGATCGGACGCAGGGCGAACTCTTCGGTCTTCAGCTCCGGCGGAACCGGTTCGGTCAACTGGGCAGAGGGCACGTGGGTCTCCTTTGACAGGGCGCCTGCGTACTACGCCGCTACGGTGACGCTCAAGTGGGTTTCGCGGGCCGCGGTGCGTCAGGTCGCCCTGCGGCCCCAGGCGGAGATCAGCGGGCTGGTCGCGAGGTCCATGCGGCCGGTGGCGACGTTGGCCAGGTGCTGGTCGATCTCGGCGTCCGTGGCCAGGCCGGCAGTGACGAGCCGGCCACGGATCTGCCGGACGGTCGCGGTCTCCAGCGCGGTGCAGGCCGGGGAGGCGACCGGGAAGTAGGCGTCGGCCTCGACGTCGAGCAGGCCTGCTTCGCGCAGCAGGCGCGGGAGCGTGCGGCCGAACGCGAGATCGGCGCCGCGCTCCGCCATCAGGGTGCGAAACCCTCGGCGCAGCCGGTTCGCCAGTCGTTCCGCCTCACCGTGCTCGTCCGGGCACAGTCGCGGCTGCAGGCCGGGGTCGGCGTCCTCGAGGACCAGCCAGCCCCCGGGGCGCAGGGCGCGGATCATCGTGGCGAGCGCAGCCGCGCGGGCCGGGACGTGCACGAGGACCAGGCGGGCGTGGACGAGGTCGAACGAGCCGTCCGGGCCCGGGTCGGTGCCGATGTCGTGCCGGCGGACCTCCACACCGGCGAGGTCGGCGGACAGCCAGGACGTGTCGATGTCCGTCGCGAGCACCCGGCCGGTTGCTCCGACCCGGTCGGCGAGCCAGGCCGGGACGCTGACGCCGCCGGCGCCGACCTCCCAGCACCGCCAACCGGCGCTGACGCCGGTCCGGTCGAGGTGCCGGAACGTCACCGGGTCGAGCAGCCGGGCGAGCGCGTCGAACCGCTGTCCGGCCTCGGCCTGCCGATTGTCCAGCAGGTAACCGGCGTCCTCGCCCTCGTGACTCACTCCCCCATCGTGCTCGCCCGGCCGCGCGGGCCGTCGATCACCCTTCGGAGTGACCCCGGCTCCCGGCGGGGTGCCGGAAGTGACGCTGATAAGCGAGTGGAGTCATGCCGAGGGTGCGATGGAAATGACGGTGCAGGTGGCTCTGGTCGACGAAGCCCGTGGCATGCGCGGTCGTCGCGACGCTCTCACCGGCTTCGAGCATGCGGCGGGCGATCCGGATCCGGTACGCGATCTGCAGGGCGTGCGGCGGCAGACCGGTCCGTTCGCGGAGCAGCCGCACCAGCCGGAACTTGCCGATTCCGGCGGCGGCGGCGAGCTCGTCCAGGCTGATGTTGCGTTCGGGCTGGTCGGCCAGGAGCTCCAGCGCCCGGCGAAGAGCGCCGCCGTCGGTGCGGGCGGCGACCGGACTGCGCCGGCGGGTCGCCGACCGTTGGTCGATCAGGCGACGGAGCCAACCGGAGAGGTGTTCGTCGCGCTCCAGCATCGTGGTGGCCAGCTCGAGGGCAGTGTGCAGCCGCAGGAAGTCCCGGGCCAGCTCGTCGTCGCTGAACACGGGTACGGGGAACGCGACGTCGGCCAGCGGATCACCCTCGGGATCGTCAGCCAGCGCTGCCAGGTCGGCGATCTCGACGACCAGGAGTCGCGATGTCCAGGGGCGGCCGTCCACCGCGCTGCCCGAGTGGGTGGCTGACGGATCCCAGGCCACCACATCGCCGGTATGCGCGATCCGTCGCTCCGGCCCGCGGCGGGAGCGCATGAGCCCATCGGCGAGGACACCGAAGACGTACTCCCCTCGGGGGTTGACTTCGTAGTGCGTGGTGCGGCCGGCCATCAACAGGACCCGGTCCAGCTCGCCCGCGCGCCACATCCGGAGGGGTGTCTCGGTCAAGGACCCGATTCTAGCCCGCAAGAACGTCCAAGACCTGCCGGCGCCGCCGCTCCTACGGTCGGCCCATGCTGATCTCTGCACACATCGTGGTCGCTGGGGCGGCCGAGGCCGCCGACTTCTACCGGTCCGCGTTCGGCGCTCAGGAGCTCGAGCGCATCCCCACCCCGGACGGTCGTCTGATGTCGGTCCAGCTGCGCCTCGGCGAGAGTGTTCTGCACGTCGCGGACGAGTTCGCCGAGTTGGGGGTCCTGGGGCCACGGGCGATCGGCGGCACTCCCGTCGTCCTGGCGTTGGAGGTCGACGACGCCGAAGCGGTGTTCGCCCAAGCGGTGACGGCGGGCGCCGAGGTGCGGCAACCGCTGCACGACGCCTTCTGGGGCGACCGGCACGGGCAGCTCGAAGATCCCTTCGGACACCGGTGGAACGTGACACAGCACCTGCGCGACGTTCCCCGGGACGAGATCGTCGCGGCCGCCGCGGCGGCGTTCGCATGACCATGCGCTACCGCTGGGTGCTCGGAACTACCCTCATGCCGGTCCGTGCTCGGCGCCTAGAGTTTTCCGGTGGACATTCCCCGGCTGACTCATCTCCGGATCAACGTGCGTGACCTCGCCCGATCCGTCGAGTGGTACGAGCGTGTCCTCGGCGTGCCGGCCGAGGGGCATTGGCCGCCGGACGAGCCGACCTACGTCCATTTCACGCTCGGCCCTGCGCAGCTAGGGCTCGGGCAGTACGAGCCCGCCCCCGCGGTCGGCGCACGGGTCAACTTCGAGGTCGACGACGTCGACGCCTGGTGGTCCCGACTGGGCCGCGAAGCCGACGTGGTGGAGCCGCTCTTCGACACACCGTACGGATCACGCAAGTTCACCATCACCGACCCGGACGGCAACGAACTCGGTTTCGTACAAGCCTGAACCCGTCCGCTCGACCGTGGGTCCGTCACCGTCCTCAGTGGACGACGGGGTCAGCACGGCCGTGGCCGGCGGCCAGCCTCGGCGGACCCGGCATGGGCCACAGTTAGTTCTCCCCCGGCCTCCCCGGAACCCCTGGCCGACCAGAACCTCGGGAACCCTCCTCGACCGCGATCAGAGGTCGAGGGTCCAGGTCTGGCCGGTGAGGTCGTGGCCGAAGCTGTGGTGGCGGTCCTCGGCGACGAGGCGGAAGCCGGCGGTCTGGTAGATCTGGCGGGCGGCGGTGAGGACGTCGTTGGTCCACAACGTGACGCGGTGGTAGCCCGCGGCGCGGGCAAAGGCCGTACAGGCCTCCACCAGCCGGGCGCCGAGGCCGAGGCCGCGGGCGTCGGGGTGGACGAGCAGCAGCCGGAGCTTGGCGGTGTCGTCGCCGGCGGCGACGCAGAAGACGCACCCGACCCGGCGGCCGTCGATCTCGGCGATCCACGCCGCTTCCCGGTCCGGGTCGTGGGTGGTGGCGTAGTCGGCGACGATCCGGGCGACCAGGGCCTCGAAGCTGGTGTCCCAGCCGTACTCGGCCTGGTAGAGCTCGCCGTGCGCCAGCACGACCCAGCCCAGGTCGCCGGCCATGCCGAGCCTGCGCAGCGTCGTCTCAGCCATCCCTCACACCGCCCTCCCACTGAAACGGTCGTTTCAGTGGTGTCAGACTGGCGGCATGACCGGTCCGGACGCAACCCCTTCGGCCCGCAAGGCCGACCTACTGGAGGCTGCGTACGGGTACGTCCTCGCGCACGGCCTGGTCGGCGTGTCCCTGCGGCCGCTGGCCGCCGCGATCGGGTCCAGTCCGCGGGTGCTGCTCTACCTCTTCGGCAGCAAGGACGCGCTGGTGCAGGCACTGCTGGCCCGGGCTCGCGCGGACGAACTCGCGCTGCTGGCCGGCATCAGCCAGGGCGCCGGGCTCGCGGGCACCGCCCGGCAGCTCTGGTCCTGGCTGACCGCGCCCGGACACCGGCCGCTGCTGACCCTGTGGGTCGAGGGGTACGCCCACTCCCTGGTCGAATCCGACGGCCCCTGGGCCGGCTTCGCCCGCGGGACCGTCGAGGACTGGCTCGACCTGCTGGCCCGGGCCCAGCCGCCTGGCGAACGCGACACCCCGACGGGGCTGGCCCGACGCACCCTCACCCTCGCCGTGCTGCGCGGCGCCCTGCTCGACCTCCTCGCCACCGGCGACGAGAAGCGCACCACCGCAGCCGTCGAGGACCACCTCACCACCATGGACCCCGACCCGTCCTGACCACCGGAGCCGGAAGTCGGCGGTCCGTGCCGGTCAGTCCGCCGACGGCCGGCTGCCGAGCCAGAGCAGCCACGGTGCGACGGAGCCGACGCCGACGATTCCGGCCGGCACCCACGGGTCGTCCTGAAGGCGTTGTCTGATGTCCTGCTCGCCGGTCGACTCCACGAGCAGCAGCGCGCCGTGGTCGTATCCGAGCGGACCGCCGAGGACCACGAACCCGGCGTCGACGAGGCCGTCCATGAATGCCGCGTGACCGTCCCAGTCCCGCTGCTCGCGGATCTCCCGCCGGGGATCCCACGCCGGCCCGTGAACGATTCGTACCGCGAAAGTCGCCACGCGGAGACCGTAGGCGCCAGCACCGACAGTCTTGGACGGTGGGCGGGGTTGACTTGGCCCTCGGGGCCGGGGTGAGGGTGAGGCCATGGATGAGCGCATGAGCAGCGGGGCGTTCGCCGCGCGGACCCGGCTGAGTCGCAAGGCACTCCGGCTCTACGACGAGCAGGGCCTGCTGCGTCCGGCCGAGGTGGACCCGGACACCGGCTACCGGTCGTACGCGCCGGAGCAGGTGCGCCGGGCCCGGCTGATAGGCCTCCTCCGGCGCCTGGACCTGCCCCTCGGGCAGATCGCGGTGCTGCTGGACCTGGACCCGGGCACGGCGGCGAAGGCCCTCGGCGAGACCTGGCGAGCGGCCGAGGACACCCATGCCGAGCGCCGGCGGCTCGTCCGCTACCTGCAGGATCTCCTCACCGGAAAGGACGGCGCCGTGTACGACATCGAGACCCGCGACGTACCCGAGCAGAAGGTGCTCAGCACCCAGCGCAACATCACCGCCGGCGATCTGCCGGGCTTCATCGACGAGGCCTGCTCCCGGATCTTCGGTCATCTCGAGGCCGGTGGGGTTCCGGTCACCGGGGCGGCGTTCGTGGTCTACCACGGCGAGGTGACCGAGGACTCTGACGGACCGGTCGAGGTGTGCGTCCCCTTCACCGGAGCACTGGAGCCGGCCGGCACGCTGGGCGTCCGGCTGGAACCGGCGCACACCGAGGCCTACACCAGGATCCCGAAGCGGCAACTCCGGTTCCCCGAGATCCTGCGGGCGTACGACGCGGTCGCGGACTGGCTCCAGCACCGCGACCAGCGGCTCGCGCTGCCGCCCCGGGAGGTCTACTTCACCGACGTGGACGCGGCCGGCGATGACGACCCCGCCGCCGACATCGCCTTCCCGTACGCGGCGACGACGGTCCCGACGACGGCGGATCGCGGCGCCTAGCCGGTCCTCATCGGCCGTGGTCTCCGGGTTGCCCGGCGACCGGTCTCCCGGCCAGGGCTGAGGTCGTGGCCTGCCGCCAGTGTTCGAGCATGCCGTCGAAGTCGGCCGCGAACCGCTGGAGGGCACCGACGCCGGCGGCGGCACAGGCGGTGAGGTCGTAGGTCACCTCGACGCTGGTGCCGCCGCCGGCGGGCGTGCAGCGCACCTGCACGAGACCGGCGGTGCCGTTGCTGGAGATCCGGGCGTACCGGACTCGGTCCTCGTCGCGGTCCGTGGTGATCCACGTGGTGGTGTCCTCGCCGTGGGAGGTACGCCAGACTGCGCCGACCTCGTCGCTGGCCCCGGACAGGTAGCGCGGATGCCAGCCGTCGACCCAGTGCCGTTCGCCTTCCGGCGTGAACAGCGGCAGCGCGGTGGCCGGGTCGCACGGCAACCGGAAGGTGCCCTGTCGCACCACCCGGGCCGGCTCGGGTGATGCCTGCGACTGCGGCTGGCTCTGCACGGTCCGCATCCTGGGCCGGTCGGTCGGTCCAGAGCGAGTCAATTAGGGTTCCGACCGACCCCCACGGGATGCCGGCGCCGGTACCGCGCTGAGCCGCCCGGGCCGGTCACCGACGCGCTGGGTCATCACCACAGGGACGGGTTGGCCGGAGGCACGTCATCCAGGAAGGCGGTCATCATCGGCTCCAGTACCGGCACGGCGGCCGAGATCGAGACGTGCGAGGTGGCCGGGAGCACGACCAGTCGAGCCCGGGGCACCTCGGTCTCCGCTGCGTCGTCGCCGCCACCCCACAGCCTGTACATCGCCACCGCGTGCTCGAGCCGCACGGCATCCGCGTCTCCGACGACGACCATCGCGCCGGCTCGGATGGACCGCATCTGCTCGTCGCTGAGGTTCTGGTCCTCGAAGCCGAGCACCTTCATCTTCGCGACGTAGGCATCGAACGCCGCGGGATCGGGCGTGTGCCGCCGGAAGGCCTCCTCGATCGGCGTGTTCGCGAAGAAGCCGGCGGACACATCCTGGATCTCCTGCAACACCGACGGGTACCAGCCGTCCTGCCGGTAGGTGGCGGACACGATGATGAGCTTGGTGACGAGCTGTGGGTGGCGCAGCGCCAGTTGCAACGCGACTCCACCGCCCTGCGAATAGCCCATCACGTGCGCCTGGTCGATGTCCAAGGCGGCCAGCAGGCCGGCGGCATCGTCGCCGAACTGTTCGTACGACATCGCGCGCGGCGTGTCCGCGGTACGGCCGTGCCCCTGTTGATCGAAGACGACGACCGGGCGCCGGGCGGCGAAGCCGGCCACCCACTGCGCCATCGACTCGGTGGACAGGAAGCCCCCGGGAATGAGCAGCAGCGGCGTCGTCTCCGCGGCGTCCAGCTCACCGTGGACCTCGTAGTAGAGCCGGAGTCCGTTGACCGGGAGATGGCCGCTGCGCGTGGGCTGCATCGGGCGAGAATATGGCTCGATTCTCCACGTACCCGCGGACCGGCCGTTGGGGACGGCTCGCGATGGCGACGTCACGAGGACGCCGGATGGTCATTCTCCGGTCTGGCCGTCGATCCGCTCGCGGATGAGGTCGGCGTGGCCGTTGTGCCGGGCGTACTCGCCGACGAGCTTCTGCAGGTTCCACCGCAGGCTGTAGCCGTTGCCGGCGCCGACGGAATCCAGCTCCGCGTGCTGCCGGATCCGCTCGTCGGCGGCCTGCTTCTCCCGCTCCCACCCGGCCATCGACTCCGCCAGCATCGAGGCGTCCACGTCGAAGTCCCACTCCGGCCCGTCGTCGGTGTACTGGCCCCACACGAATCGCAGTTCGGACTTGGGCCCGAGCGCCCACACCGCGTACACGCGCTCCATCTCGGTCAGGTGGCGGACCAGCCCGAGCAGGGACAGCGGCGACGGCGGCGCGGACCGGGTCGCCAACTGCTCCGCGTCGAGGCCGGCGCACTTGGCCGCCAGCGCACTGCGGTGGAACGCCAGCCAGCCGAGCAGGACGCTGCGCTCGTCCCCGTCCGGCGGCTCCGGGACACGCGACTCGACGCTCATGCCGACAGAGGATCGCACGACCCCTGAGCCGGCTGGGCTCAGACCCCCGGCATGCCGCTGTCGATGCAGAGCGTATTTCCCTCGCTGTCCTTGAACCAGGCGGCCTTTCCCATTTCTCCCATGGAGGCCACGCCGTCCTGCCATTTCACGCCGGGCAGGTCGTACTCCTCGAAGACGATCCCCTTCGACTTCAGGTCCCGCACTTCCGCCTCGACGTCGTCGACGTGCCACTGGGCGATGGTGTGACCGGCCTGACCTGCGTACTCGGTCTGGTAGACGCTGAAGACGGTGCCGCCGGCGGTCCGGTAGACGAGCATCACCCCGTCGATCTCCGAATACGGGGTGACGCCCAGCTTGTCCGCATAGAACTGGCGCGCCCGCGTCAGGTCGGCGGCCGGGATGTTGGCGGTGACCGTACCGTTCTCGAGCATCGTCTCTCCTTGTCGGCGAGATCCTCGGACAGCAATTCGGACGCTAGACCTCCCGGCCAATCCCGACCAGAGCCCATTGATGCAATAGAACGACCCGCATTTCCGACGGTCGGAGTATCAGGAGGGCGGGGCCCGACCTCCGTGAGAGCAGGCGAGGTCGGGGGCGTCACGGGGACAGCGGTACGGGCGGTCCTGGCTGTGGTCGGCGTGGTCGCGGGCCCGACGGTCAGCCGGCCGCGGCGGTCAGGCGGCCGCGACGGTCGGGTCGCGCCAGACCACGGCGGTGCCGTGCAGGACCTCGGTCCCGTCCTGGTCGGTGACGGTCGTGCGGAGGGTGGTGACCGGCTTGTCGGCCCGGACGGCGGTCACCACGGCCCGGGCCGTGAGCACGTCGCCGGGCCGCACCGGCGCCGCGAACGTCCAGTCGACGTGCAGGAAGACGCTGCCGGGTCCCGGCAGGTCCTCCGCGACCAGGGCGTTGAGCAGCCCGCTGGTGACCCCGCCCTGCACGACGATGCCGCCGAAGCGGGACCGGCCGGCCAGCTCGGCGTCGTAGTGCAGCGGGTTGCGGTCGCCGGTGAGCTCGGTGAACAGCTCGATGTCGCGGGCGGTCACCGCACGGGTGCGGCTCGCCGTGTCCCCGACGCGCATCTCAGGCCACCTCCTCGAGGGCGAGCGGCGCGGCCACGAACGCCTCGGTCGCCCACCACTGCCGGTAGCGCTCAGGACCGACGTGGTCGATGAGCCGTGCGGTCTGGGAGGCGTGGGCGACAAGTGCGGCGTACTTGCGGTCCAGGACGTCGCCGGTGCAGACCTGGTGGTGGGCCAGGGCCCGGCGCGGAACCGGCCGCGGCGGCCCGCCGTCCATCCACACCCCGACCTCCGCGCTGACTCGGCCCCAGCGGGCCAGGAAGTCAGCGGTCAGCGCCGCGTACCAGAGCCGTCCGGGCCGGCCGGCCTCGTGCCAGGCCCGGGTGACCCAGCCGGAGACCGCGCGGTGGTCGGGGTGCCCGGTCAGCCCGTCCGGCCCGAAGGTGACGACCGTGTCCGGCCGTACCTCGGCCAGCAGGTCGGCCACCAGCCGGGCGCCCTCCTCCTCGGGCACGGTGTGCAGGGTCCCGTCGACCAGCGGCTGCCCGCCGGGACCGAGCCACCGGTGCTCGGTCACGCCGAGCGCCGCCAGGCTGACGGCCAGTTCCTCCTCCCGCAGCCGGGCAAGCCGGTCCGGAGGGCTGCCGGCCGGGTCGTCGGTGCCGAGATCGCCGCGGGTGGCCGTGGCCACGGCGACCCGGTGCCCGGCGCGGAGGGCGGCGGTCATGACCCCCGCGGACAGGTACGCCTCGTCGTCCGGGTGGGCCCAGATCCCGAGCAGCGTGCCCGTCGGGGCTCCCCCGCGCATCACGCCACCGCCGGCAGGACGGCGGCGGACCGGGCGGCGCGGGCCGACCGGACGATCCGGTCGGTGTCCAGGTCCCGGACGGCCGGCAGGCCGGTGCGGGCCTCCAGCGCGCTCCCGCCGGAGACGAAACGCGCCCCGAGGGGCCGCGCCAGCCGGCGCACCCGGACGTTGGCCGGGTCCGTCACCCACAGCAGCCGGCGGGCGCCGGCGTCCGCGGCGGCGACCGACACGACGTCCAGCAGCAGCGACCCGAGCCCGTGGCCCTGCACCGCGTCGACGACCTCCAGCGCCAGCTCCGCGACGGCCGGCTCGGTCGGCAGCAGCACGTAGCGGCCCAGGCCGACGGGTGCGCCGCCGACGGCGGCGACCCAGCAGCCGTGCCGGTCGTGATCGACGTCGGCCAGCCGCTCCAGGAACCGCCGGCCGAGCCGCGGCAGCGGAGCGAGGAACCGCAGCCGGCGGGACTCCGCGGACATCCCGGCGAACACCTCCTCGACCGTGCCGGTGTCCCCGGGGGTCAGCGGCCGGAGCTCCACGGCGGGCAGCCGCAGGCCGGGCCGGTGCGCGGCGCGGACGGTCATGGCGGCGACCGCCGGCATGGTGGCGGGACTCATGAAGCCTCCCTTGGTTCCCGGACCTCGTGTCCGGGCTGCCGCCGAGGCTCCGTGGACCGCCTTCCCCGCACCTTCCGGAGGCGTCCGGACCTCCGGACCGGGCGGGAAGGTCCGGGGAAGGGCCGATTCCTAGCGTCCGCATCGTCATCGACCACCGCGACGAGAGGACCTCCGATGACCGAGACCACCACCCGCCCGGCCCGCCCCGCCCGCAACGGCGTGGACGTGCCGACGCTGTTCGCGACCCTGGACGCCGTCCGGGGCGCGCCCCAGCTGGCGGAGTTCCAGTTCCGGGCCCGCAACACCTGGCAGGGGGACGGCGTCCACAGCCGGACGACCATTCAGGGCTTCCACGGCGCGGGCCAGGAGGACACCAGCCGCACCGAGCCGTTCACGTACGACGCCGACCACCCGGCCGTGCTGGTCGGCGGCGGCACCGCGCCGACCCCGGTGGAGTTCCTGCTGCACGCCATCGCGGCCTGCCTGACCGCCGGCCTGGTCAACGTGGCCGCGGCCCGCGGAGTGACCCTGCACCGGGTGGAGTCCACAGTGGAGGGAGACATCGACCTGCTCGGGATCTTCGGGATGGCCGAGGACGTGCGCAACGGCTACCGGCAGATCCGGGTCCGCTTCTCGGTCGAGGGCGACGCGTCGCCGGCCGAGCTGGCCGCCCTGGTCGAGCAGTCCCGGCAGCGGTCGGCCGTCTACGACGTGCTGACCAACGGCACCGAGATCGTCATCGACGTCGACACCCCGCCGGCCCCCTGATCCCGTCCGCCGGCTCCCGGCCGGGTCCGCGTGGACCCGGCCGGGCCGCCCCGACCGCTGGAGCGTCCCCCGTGCAGACCACGTCCGCCGTCGTTCTCGGAGCCGGCCAGGCCGGCCTCGCCCTCAGTTTCCTGCTCGGCACCGCCGGCGTCGACCACGTGGTCCTCGACCGGGGCGGCCCCGCCCAGCGGTGGCGGTCGCAGTCCTGGGAGTCGCTGCGCCTGCTCACCCCCAACTGGCTCAGCCGGCTGCCCGGCTGGGAGTACACCGGGCCCGACCCGGCCGGCTTCATGACCGCCGGCGAGGTCGCCGGGCACCTGGCCGCGTACGCCGCGGCCTCCCGGGCGCCCGTCGTCGGCGGCGCCCGGGTGCTGTCCGTCCGCCGTACCGGCGACGGCTACCGGGTCGCCACGACCGCCGGCGACTGGAACGCCCGGACCGTGGTGGTGGCGACCGGCTGGTGCGACCGGCCGTACGTCCCTCCGGTCGCGGCCGGGCTGCCCCGCTCGGTCCGGCAGCTGACGCCGGCCACCTACCGCCGGCCCTCGGCCCTGCCCGACGGCGGGGTGCTGGTCGTCGGCGCGTCCGCGTCCGGTGTGCAGCTCGCCGACGAGCTGGCCGCGAGCGGGCGGCCGGTGCTGCTCGCGGTCGGCGCACACACCCGGCTGCCGCGCCGGTACCGCGGCCTGGACATCCTGTGGTGGCTCGACGCCATGGGCGTCCTCGACCGCCCGGTGCCCGCCGGCCGGCCCGGCCCACCGTCCCTGCAGCTCGCCGGTCGCCCGGACGGGCGGGACGTCGACCTGCCCACGCTGGCCGGCCGCGGCGTCACCCTGGCCGGCCGGCTGTCCCGTGTGGACGGTTCCCGGCTGGTGTTCGCCGACGACCTGCTTGCGTCCACGGCTGCGGCGGACGACCGGCTCCGGCGCCTGCTGGCCCGCATCGACGCGTACGCGCTCCGCACCGGCCTGGCCGGCGAGATCGACCCGGCCGCACCCGTCACCGGCATCCGGGCCGCGGGCCCGGCCGAGGTCGACCTGCGAGCGGCCGGGATCGAGACGGTGGTGTGGGCGACCGGCTACCGGCGCGCGTACCCGTGGCTGCACGTCCCCGTCCTCGACTCCGCCGGCGAGATCCGGCACGCCCGCGGGGCCACCGCCGCCCCGGGCCTGTACGTGCTGGGCATGCGCGGGCAGTCGCGGCGCAACTCCTCCTTCCTCGACGGCGTCCGCCACGACGCGGCCACCGTCGCGACCCGGGTGCTCGCCGACCTCGGCGCCACCGACCGGCGGGGGGCAGCGGCGTGACCCGGGACTGGGACGTCGTCGTGGTCGGGGCCCGGGTGGCCGGCGCGTCCACCGCGCTCCTGCTGGCCGGGTCCGGGCTGCGGGTGCTGTGCGTGGACCGGGCCCGGGCCGGCAGCGACACGGTGTCCACCCACGCCCTGATGCGCGGCGGCGTGCTGCAGCTGCAGCGCTGGGGTCTGCTCGACGCGGTGGTCGCCGCCGGCACCCCCGCGGTCCGGCGGACCGTCTTCCACTACGGGACCGAGGCCGTGCCGGTCACGATCCGGCCCGCGCACGGCGTGGACGCGCTGCGGGCGCCCCGCCGCCTCCTGCTGGACGGCCTGCTCGCCGACGCGGCCGCCCGGGCCGGGGCCACCGTCCGCTTCGGCACCGCCGTCACCGGACTGCTCCGGGGTCCGGACGGGCGGGTCACCGGCGTGCTGACCCGGGACCGCAGCGGCACCGTCCGCGTCGACCGGGCCGGGCTCGTCGTCGGAGCCGACGGTCGCGACTCCGCGGTCGCCGCCGCCGTCGGCGCCCCGGTCCGGTACGCCGGCCGGGCGTCGTCGTCGTTCCTGTACGGCTACTGGGCCGGCCTGCCGACCGACGGCTACGAGTGGTTCTACCGGCCGGGCGCCACGGCCGGCGCGATTCCCACCAACGGCGGGCTCACCTGTGCGTTCCTCGGCGCCCGGCCGGCCGAGCTGGACCGGCTGGTCGCCGCGCACGGGACGGCGGGGGCCGCGGGGGCGCTGGCCGGCCCGCTGGCGGACCGGCTGGCCGGGGCCACCCGGGTCGGCGGACTGCGGCACGTGCGCGGCCGCCCCGCCCTGCTGCGCCGCTGCGTCGGCCCCGGCTGGGCGCTCGTCGGTGACGCCGGCTACTGGAAGGACCCGCTGAGCACGCACGGGATGACCGACGCGCTGCGTGACGCCGAGCTGCTCGCCCGTGCGGTCCGCTCCGCACCGGAGCCCGGCCCGGCCCGGGCCGCCGCCCTGGCCGGCTACCAGGACACCCGGGACCGGCTGGCCGGCCCGATGCTGGCCGCGGTGGAGCGGATGGCCGCCTACGACTGGGACCTCGAGGAGGTCCGCGGGCTGCTGCGGGCGCTGTCCGGCGCGATGACCGAGGAGGTCGAGCTGCTGGCCGCCCTGCCGGCCGCGGCCTGACCGGCGTTCGGCCGCGGCCGGGGCGTCCCGGCGCTACGGTGCGGTCGTGCTGGTGACCGTGCGTCTGTTCGGCGACTTCGCCGTCGAGGTCGACGGCCAGGTGGTCGGGAGCGACCGCTTCGCCCGGCGGGCCGGGCCCCGCCTGGTCCAGCTCCTCGCGCTCGCTCCGCACCGCCGGCTGCACCGCGAGCAGGTCATGGAGGCCCTGTGGCCGGACGCCGTCGGGGAGGTCGCGGCCAACCAGCTGCACTAGGCGGCGCACTACGTCCGCCGTGCCACCGGCCGGCCGGACGCCGTGCTGCTCCGGGCCGAGCTGGTGTCGCTGTTCCCGGGGAGGCCGTGACCGTCGACGTGACCGCCTTCGAGGCGGCGGCCGAGGCGGCTGTGGCCGGGGGCGACCCGGCCGCGGCGCTCGCCCTGGCCGGTGATGAGCTCCTCCCCGGCGAGCCGTACGCGTCCTGGGCCTTCCAGCCGCGGCAGCGGGTCGACCTGCTCCGCCGGGGAGCTGCTGCGGGCCTGCGCCGGTGGGAGGAGCTCGTCGCGCTCGACCCCACCGACGAACAGGCGCACCTCGGCGCGGCCCAGGACCTGCTGGCCCCGCGGCGACCGGGCCGGGGCCCTGCGCCGGCTCGACCGGCTGGAGGAAGGGAGCCGGCGTTCGCGATCCTGCTGGACGAGGTCCGGTTCTGGCGACCTGACCGGGTCAGGTCAGCGCCAGCAGGGCGGTGACCGCGGCGTCGACCACGCCGCCGGCGAGCACCACCCACAGCATCGACCGGCCGCGCAGCGCCACCAGTCCGCCCGCCGCCACCGCGGCCAGCACCGGCACCGACGGCCCGGAGCCGGAGCCGGAGCCGAGGACGGCCAGCACGACCAGCGCGGTGAGCGCGCCGGAGCCGGCGTGCCGCAGCCCGGCGGCGGCCCGCGGCCCGAGCGGCACGCGGCCGGCGGCGAGCAGCGGCAGGAGCCGGCAGGCGAAGGCGGCCACGCCGACCAGGAGCACGACGGTCCAGGTCAGCATGACGGCCGCCGGGACCCGGCGCGCAGGCCGGCGAGGGTGG
>DATDKW010000070.1:0-34067 GCA_036519715.1 Mycobacteriales bacterium | reverse complement strand
CCGCACGGTGCTGACCCCGGGCGTCCCCGGAGCCGACCCGCCGTGGTTCGTGACCCTTCCGGACGCGGACTCGGCCGGCCCGGTGCGGGAGGCCGTGCAGTCCCGGTGGCGGCCGACCCAGCTGATCGAGCACCCGTCCGGCCGGCCCTGGATCCTCGGCTGCTGGCCCGCGGCGACCGCCGTCGAGGCCAGAGCCGGCCGGGTCGCCCTGGTCGTGTTCGGCCAGCACTCCCTGTCGGCCGAGGCCCTGGCCCGGGAGGCGGGCCGGATCGACACCGTCGCCGACCTTGACCGGCTGGCTTCCTCGCTGGTCGGCAGCGTGCACCTGCTCGCCTCGGTCGACGGCCGGGTCCGGGTGCAGGGCACCGTCACCGGCATCCGCCGGGCCTTCTCGGCCGAGGTCGCCGGCGTTCCGGTCGCGGCCGACCGCGCGGACGTGCTGGCCGGGCTGACCGGCGCGGGGATCGACGAGCACCGCCTGGCCCTGCACCTGCTGCACCCGCACGTCCTCTACCCGGTGGCCGGCCTGCCGGTCTGGCGCGGCGTGGACGCCCTGGAGGGGCACTCGTACCTGGTCCTGGACGGGTCCGGGCGGCGGGCGGTGCGCTGGTGGAGTCCGCCGGAGCCGGTGCTGCCGATGGCCGAGGGGGCGCCGGCCCTGCGGGACGCGCTCGACGCCGCCGTGGCCGCCCGGGTGGACGGCCGGGCGCTGGTCAGCTGCGACCTCGGCGGCCTGGACTCGACCGCGGTGTGCTCGCTGGCCGCCGGCCGGGGCGCGACCGTCGCCGCGTACACCGCGGCCAACCGGGACCCGCTGGCCGACGACGTCGCGTGGGCGGAGCGGACGGTGGCCGGCCTGACCGGGGTAGAGCACCACGTCATCCCGGCCGAGGAGATGCCGTTGATCTTCGCCGGCCTGACCGACGTCACCGGCCGGTTCGACGAGCCCTGTTCCGCGACGGTCGACGGGGCCCGCTGGCTGACCATCGCCCGGCGGGCGGCCGAGCGCGGCTCGCCGGTGCACCTGACCGGCTTCGGCGGCGACGAGCTGCTCTACGGCTCGCTGGCCCACCTGCACGACCAGCTGCGGGCCGACCCGCGTACGGCGGTCCGGAACCTGCGCGGCTTCGCCGCCAAGTACCGGTGGCCGAGGCGGGCGGTGCTGAGGCAGCTGGCCGACACCCGCCCGTACGGCCGCTGGCTGGCCGGCGTGGCCGACACGCTGACCGCCCCGCCGCCCGGCCTCACCGAGCCGCTGCTGGAGTGGGGATTCCGGGCCCGGATGCCGCCGTGGGCCACGCCGGACGCGGTGGCCGCCGTCGGCGCCCAGATCCGGGCCGCGGCCGACAGTGTCGAGCCGCTGGCGCCCCGGCGGGGCCAGCAGCGGGAGCTGGAGACCATGCGCTACCTGTCCCGGATGACCCGGCAGCTGGACCAGGTGTCCGGGGGGCGGGGGATCGCCCTGGCCGCTCCGTACTACGACGACCGGGTCATCGAGGCCGGCCTGGCCGTGCGGCCCGAGGATCGGGTCACGCCGTGGCGCTACAAGCCGCTGATCGTCGAGGCCATGCGCGGGATCGTGCCGGAGGGCAGCCGGACCCGGCAGACCAAGGCCAACGGCTCCACCGACGTGGAACCGGGCCTGCGCCGGCACCGGGCCGAGCTGCTGGCGCTCTGGGACGACTCCCGGCTGGCCGCGGCCGGGCTCGTCGACGCGGCCGCGGTCCGCGAGGCCCTGACCCGGCCCATGCCCCCCGAGCTCCAGTTCGGGGTGCTGGACCAGCTCGTCGCGTGCGAGGTCTGGCTGCGCTCCCTCGAACCCGTCACCGCCCCGACCTGAGGAACGACATGACGCTGACCCTGCGCCCCGGGGTGTCGACCGCCGACACGGACTACGGGACGACCCTGCTGGACGAGACCAGCGGTGAGTACTTCACGCTCAATCCCACCGCCACCCTGGTGCTGAACACCCTGCTGGCCGGCGGAACCCCCGAGGACGCGGCCCGGGCCCTCTCCGACGAGTACGCGGTGGACCCCGAGACGGCCGGTCAGGACGTCGCCGACCTGATCGGCGGGCTGCGCTCGGCCCGTCTGGTGGCCGACCGGTGACCAGGCCCGAAACCGTCTCCTACCGCCCCGGCTCGGTGCCGCTGCCGCGCCGGCTGCTGGCCTGGGCGGTGATCGCGGTCGCCCGGCTGCTCGCCACCCGCTCCCCGGCTCGCATCCGCACCGTGCTCGGAGTGCTGCGCCGCGGCGCGCGGCCGGCCACGTACGAGGAGGCCAAGGCGGCCCGGGACACGATCGTCGCGGTCAGCCTGACCTGTGCCGCCCGGGAGGGCTGCCTGCCCCGGTCGCTGGCGACCGTGCTGCTGTGCCGGCTGCACGGCCGCTGGCCGGCCTGGTCCGTCGGCGTGCGGCGGCTGCCGCCGTTCGCCGCGCACGCCTGGGTGGAGGCCGAGGGGGCGATGGTGGACGAGGACTATCCGCCCGACTACTTCCGGCCGCTGCTCCAGGTCCCCTGACCGGCGCCGGCGTGACGAGCACCGACACCACCGTGGCGGCGGCCGTGCCGGCCGGGCGGCGGCACCGCCGGCAGTCGGCCGGGCGGCTGCTGCTGTCCCACCTGCGGCCCTCCCGCGGTGTCCTGCTGACCGGTGGCCTGCTCGGCTTCGGCGGCGGCCTGGCCACGCTGGCCCAGCCGCTGCTGGCCAAGCGGATCGTCGACACGCTGGGCGAGCGCCGCTCGGTGCTGGCGCCGGTGCTGCTGCTGACCGCGGTGCTGCTCGGGGCCGCGCTGCTCAACGCGGCCGGGACCTACCTGCTCGGCCGGGCAGCGGAGAGCGTGGTGCTCACCGCCCGGCAGCGGCTGGTGGGCCGGCTGCTGCGGCTGCGGGTGGGCGCGGTCGACCGGCTCAGCCCCGGCGACCTGCTGAGCCGGGTCGTCTCCGACACCACCCTGCTGCGCAGCGTCAGCACGTACGGGCTGGTCCAGACGGTCAACGCGATCTTCCTGCTGGTGGGATCGCTGGTGCTGATGGGGCTGCTGGACCTGATCCTGCTCGGGGTCACGCTGGCCGTGCTGGCGGTGAACGGGTTGGCGGTGGTGGTCGTCCTGCCCCGGATCCGGCGCGCCACCGAGCGGTCCCAGGCCGCGGTCGGCGGGGTGGGCACGAGCCTGGAGCGCTCGCTGGGCGCGTTCCGCACGGTCAAGGCCAACGGGGCCGAGGACCGGGCCTTCGCTTCCGTGGACGAGGCGGCCCGGCAGGCCTGGCACCGGGGCCTGGAGGTCGCCCGGTGGACCGCGGTCATGGAGGCGGCCGCGGGCCTCGCGGTGCAGGCGTCGTTCCTGGCCGTGCTGGCGGTCGGCGGCGCCCGGGTGGCCGGCGGCCAGCTGGCGGTGTCGTCCCTGATCGCCTTCCTGCTCTATCTGCTGCTGCTCTCCGAACCGCTCACCGGGCTGTCCAACGGGGTCACCCAGCTGCAGGCCGGCATGGCCGCCGTGGTCCGGATGCGGGAGCTGGACGAGCTGCCCGCGGAGCCGGTGGACGGGCCGAGCCGGCCGGCCGGGCCGCCCGCGCCCGGGCCGGCCCCGATCGGCTTCGACCGGGTGTGGTTCCGCTACCGGTCGGACGAGGACAGCCCCTGGGTGCACCGCGGCCTCACCCTGGCCGTCCCGGCCGGCGGGGTCACCGCGGTCGTCGGCCCGTCCGGGACCGGCAAGAGCACGCTGTTCTCGCTGCTGCTGCGGTTCTACGAACCCACCAACGGCACGATCACCGTCGACGGGCGGGACCTCCGCGACTGGCCGCTGCCGCAGCTGCGGGCCGCGATCGGGTACGTGGAGCAGGACGCCCCGATCCTGGCCGGCACGCTGGCGGAGAACCTGCGGCTGGCCGCGCCGGAGGCGTCCGACGCCGAGCTCGATGCGGTGGTCCGGCTGACCCGGCTGCAGGAGGTGCTGACCCGGCTGCCGGACGGACCGGACTCGGCCGTGGGCTCCCGTGGGCTGACGCTCTCCGGCGGGGAGCGGCAGCGGATCGCGATCGCCCGGGCGCTGCTGCGCCGGCCCCGCATCCTGCTGCTGGACGAGGCCACCTCGCAGCTGGACGCAGCCAACGAGCTGGCGCTGCGTGAGGTCGTCGCCGCGGCCGGGCGGACCACCACGGTCCTGATCGTGGCCCACCGGCTGTCCAGCGTCGTGACCGCCGACCGGATCGCGGTGCTGGACGACGGCCGGGTACGGGCGGTCGGCACGCACGCGGAGCTACTGGAACGGGACGCGCTGTACCAGAAACTGGCCGCCGGTCAGCTCCTGGGACCCGATCAGCCGAATGGCAGGGAGTAGCGCTTCACATCCAATTCGTACTTAGTCATTTCGGCCTGTTGCATCCGCAGAGCGGACATGGCTCACTAGGCCGTCAAACAACGGCCCGCGTCAAGCCGAGTGCGCGCGGCCAGGTGGCGTCACGACGCCTCGCTCGTCCCGTCGGGGACATGGCAACCCGCTCCGCCCGCGTTCGGATCGCGGCGGAGTCCGACGCGCCCGAGGAATCAGGAGCAGATGAGAATCACGCTGGCCAAGACCACGGTGGTGGTCGCCGCCCTGGTCGCAGCCACTGCCGCCGGGATCTCCACGCACTCCCCGCGCGCCGCCGCGGCCGGCGGTGGGGCGGCCTGGCCCATCGACACGTACGGCATCCCGCAGTCGAAGGACAACGTCGTGCTGCTGTGGGACGAGCAGCTGCTGAAGACGATCCGCGCCTATCCGGGGCAGACCGGCCCGACGGTGACCGCCCGCGCGCTGGCCGAGGTGCACACCGCGATGTACGACGCCTGGGCCGCGTACGACCAGACCGCGGTCGGAGCCACCCCGGGCGCGCCGACGCTCCCTGCCAACGGCACTGCGGCGGACCGCGACCAGGCGATGAGCTACGCGGCGTACCGGACGCTGGCTGACCTCTTCCCGTGGGACTCGACCGCCACCCCGGGGCGGCCGAAGTACTTCCCCAACAGCGGCGCCTACACCACTCCGGACAACCTGCTGGGCACCACCCAGAAGTACGACCCGACCTACACCAGCACGGACCTCGGCACGCCGGCCGGGGTCGGCAACGCGGCGGCCGCCGCCGTGATCGCGTACCGGCAGGTCGACGGCTCCAACCAGCTCGGCGGCTACGCCAACACCACGAACTACGTCTCCAAGAACAAGTGGAACGTGGTCAACGACAAGTGGTCCTGGCAGCCGCTGTGCGTGATGAGCGGGCCCGCCGCTGCCCGTACCACGCCCCCGGACCCGTTCCCGACCGAGTGCTCCGGCGACTTCGCCGAGCAGAAGCCGCTCACCCCGCAGTGGGGAACGATCAAGACCTTTGGCCCGGCGAGTGACCCCGCAGCGGCCGACAAGGTCTGCGACAAGTCGAAGCCGGGAGTCAACTGCTACCCGCCGCAGTTCTCGCTGCCCGGCCCGAACGCCGACCGCACCCACACCCAGGCCAACACGGACATCGCCAACGAGCTGACGCTCACCTCGAACCTGACCGACACCCAGAAGATGAAGGCCGAATACTGGGCCGACGGGCCGAACAGCGAGTTCCCGCCCGGGCACATGGCGGACTTCGCGCAGGCCTTCTCCCGGATGAAGGGCGACACCGCCGACCAGGACGTCAAGCTGTTCTTCGCCCTCGGCAACGCGCTGTTCGACGCCAGCATCTTCTCCTGGACCAGCAAGTTCCAGTACGACTCGGAGCGGCCGACCACCGGCATCCGGGAGCGCTACCGGGGCCAGCTGATCACGTCCTGGCTCGGCCCGAAGAAGGGCTACGGCAAGGTCCCGGGCGAGAGGTGGCTGCCGTACCAGTCGCTCAACGTCGTCACCCCGGGGTTCCCCGAGTACGTCTCCGGCCACAGCACGTTCAGCGCCGCCGGCCGGGCCATCATCAACCGGTTCTTCGGCACGGACACGTTCAACGCGAAGGTGACCATCCCGGCCGGCAGCTCGAAGATCGAGCCCGGCCTGACGCCGGCCAAGACGCTGACCTTCACCTGGAAGACGCTGGACAACATGGCCGACGACGCCGGGATGTCCCGGCGCTACGGCGGGATCCACTTCCAGAGCGGTGACGAGCAGGGCCGGACGCTCGGCGCGCTCACCGGCGTGAACGTCTGGACCCAGGCCCAGCGCTACTTCGCCCCCACCCCCTGACCGGCGGACCGCCCGGGGCTCCCGGACGGTCCGGCCCAGGCACGGCGTACCGCCCGGATCCCGAGGGATCCGGGCGGTTCCGCGTCCGGGTGGGGCTCAGGCCTCCAGGTCGTCGGCGACCGCGCGCAGCACGGTGGCGACCTTGCGGGACGCGGCCCGGTCCGGGTGGCGGCCCCGGTGCAGCGCGTCGGACACCCCGTCCAGCAGCTTGATCACGTCCTCGACGATGACCGCGAGCTCGTCCGGCGGCTTGCGCTGGGCCTTGGCCAGCGACGGGATCGGGTCCAGCACCCGGACGGACAGGGCCTGCTCGCCGCGCCGGCCCTGGGCCACCCCGAACTCCACCCGGGAGCCCGGCTTCAGCTCGGTCATGCCGGCCGGCAGGGCGTCCCGGTGCACGAACACGTCGTCGCCGTCGTCCCGGGACAGGAAGCCGAAGCCCTTGTCGGCGCTGAACCACTTCACCTTGCCGGTCGGCACGTGCCCTCGTTCCATCGTCGTCGCGCGCCGTGACCGGCGCCGGTACGTACCAGGCTAGCCGTCCGGGTCGGCCGTCCCCCACCTGAATTGGCCCGAGGTGACGGGCCGACCACGGTACGGAACGACACGCCGACGACGCGCCCGGAGGCTCAGCGGAACCGGTCCTCCAGGACGGCGTTGAGCGAGCCGGAGCGGAAGCCGAGGGGGTCGACGGTCACCGTCCCGAAGCCGGTCACGACCGCGAGCAGGTCGGGCCGGGCGGTGACCGCACCGACCAGCTCCCGGTCCACCTCGACCCGGGCCCCGGCCTCGCCCAGGTCGCGCACCCGCAGGTCCCGGACGACCAGCCCGGCCCCGGTCAGCGCCGCCCGCAGCGCCGCCTCGGCCCGCTCGACCCGGGCCAGCCGGGCCGGCGTGACCTCCAGCCCGTACGCGATCCGGCTGGACAGGCAGGCCGCGGCCGGCTTGTCCCAGGTCGGCAGACCCATGGCCCGGGACGCGGCCCGGACGTCGGCCTTGGTCAGCCCGGCGTCGGCCAGCGGGGTGACCGCGCCCCGCTCGGCCGCGGCCCGGATCCCGGGCCGGAAGCCGGCCGTCACGTCGTCGGCGTTGGTCCCGGTCGCCACGTGCGCCAGCCCCAGCCGGCCGGCCAGCGGGCCCAGCACGTCCAGCAGCTCGGCCTTGCAGAAGAAGCACCGGTCGCCGGCGTTGGCGCGGTAGCCCTCCCGGGCCATCTCGTCCGTCCGCGGGGTCTCCCACCGCACCCCGAGCCCGCGCGCGAACGCGCCGGCCGCCGCCAGCTCGCTGCCCGGCAACGACCCCGACACCGCCGTCGCCCCCACGACCCGCTCCGGCCCGAGCACGGCAGCGGCCCGGGCGAGCACGAACGCCGAGTCCGCCCCGCCCGAGAACGCCACCAGCACCGACCCGAGCCCGGCCAGCCGCACGTCCAGCTCCGCGAGTCCCATACCCCAACCCTAGGTCGGGGCGGGAGCGCCTTCGCTACGGTCACCCGGTGACCGACACGGATCTGGACTTCTCGACGCTCCGGGCGCTGTTCATCAACACCACGCTGACCCGGTCGCCCGGCGTCAGCCACACCCAGCGGCTCGTCGACGCGAGCGCGGCCATCATGACCGTGCACGGGGTTGCCGTCGACCAGTTCCGGGCCGTCGACCACCGGATCGCGACCGGCGTGTACCCGGACATGCGCGAGCACGGCTGGACCGAGGACGCCTGGCCCGAGCTGTTCCCCCGGGTCCTGGAGGCCGACATCCTCGTCATCGCGGGGCCGATCTGGCTCGGCGACAACAGCAGCGAGACCAAGAAGATCATCGAGCGGCTGTACGCCCACTCCGGGGAGCTGAACGACCGGGGCCAGTGGCTCTTCTACGGCAAGGTCGGCGGCTGCCTGATCACCGGCAACGAGGACGGCATCAAGCACTGCGCCTCCAACGTCCTCTACAGCCTGCAGCACATCGGCTACTCCATCCCGCCCCAGGCCGACGCGGGGTGGATCGGCGAGGCCGGCCCCGGCCCCAGCTACGGCGACGAGCTGGAGGACGGCACCCGGGTCGGCCTCGGCAACGAGTTCACCAACCGCAACACCACGTTCCTGACCTGGAACCTGCTGCACCTGGCCCGGATGCTCAGGACCGCCGGCGGCTTCCCCGACCACGGCAACCAGCGCCGGGAGTGGGACGCCGGCGCGCGCTTCCACTTCCCCAACCCCGAATACCGGTCCTGACCCACGCCGCCGGCCACGGCGGCCCCCGCGGCTAGGCGTGCTGGCGGGCGGCGATCTCCTCCAGGCCGAGGAGCTTGACCGACTCGGCCCGCATCTCGACCTTGCGGACCTTGCCGGTGACGGTCATCGGGAACTCGTCCACGACGCGGACGTACCGGGGGATCTTGTAGTGCGCCAGCTTGCCGGCGCAGAACTCGCGCAGCGCCTCGGCCGTCAGCTCCGAAGCGCCCGGCCGCAGCCGGACCCAGGCCGCCAGCTCCTCGCCGTACTTCTCGTCCGGGACGCCGATGACCTGGGCGTCGACGATGTCCGGGTGGGTGTAGAGGAACTCCTCGACCTCGCGCGGATAGACGTTCTCGCCGCCGCGGATGACCATGTCCTTGATCCGGCCGACGATGTTGACGTAGCCGGCCTCGTCCATCTCGGCCAGGTCGCCGGTGTGCATCCAGCGGGCGGCGTCCAGGACCTCGGCCGTCTTGGCCGGCTCGTCCCAGTAGCCGAGCATCACCGAGTACGCCCGGGTGCACAGCTCGCCCGGCGTCCCCCGCTCCACGATCAGGCCGGTCGCCGGGTCCACGATCTTGATCTCGACGTGCGGGTGGACCTGGCCGACGGTGGACACCCGGCGCTCCAGGTCGTCGGTGGCCCGGGTCTGGGTCGACACCGGCGAGGTCTCGGTCATGCCGTAGCAGATCGTCACCTCGGTCATGCCCATGTCGGTCACGACCCGCTTCATCACCTCGACCGGGCAGGGGGAGCCGGCCATGATCCCGGTCCGCAGCGACGACAGGTCGTGGGAGCCGAACGACGGATCGCCCAGCTCGGCGATGAACATGGTCGGCACGCCGTACAGGGACGTGCACCGCTCCGCGGCCACCGCCTCCAGGGACGCGCGCGGGTCGAAGCCCTCGGACGGGATGACCATGCAGGCGCCGTGCGAGGTGGCCGCGAGGTTGCCCATCACCATGCCGAAGCAGTGGTAGAAGGGCACCGGGATGCAGATCCGGTCGGCCTCCGTGTACGAGCAGAGCTCGCCCACGAAGAAGCCGTTGTTGAGAATGTTGTGGTGCGAGAGCGTCGCACCCTTCGGGAAGCCGGTCGTCCCGGACGTGTACTGGATGTTGATCGGGTCGTCGAAGGTCAGCGCCGCCCGCAGCCCCGGCAGGACGCCGCGGTCACCGGCCGACAGCGCGTCCCACTCCGGGTCGCCGAGGAAGACGACGTTGCGCAGGGACGGGCACTGCCCGCGGACCTCGGCCACCATCCCGCGGTAGTCGCTGGTCTTGAAGGCCGGGGCCGACACCAGCAGCGAGATACCGGCCTGGTTGAGCACGTACTGCAGCTCGTGGGTCCGGTACGCCGGGTTGACGTTGACCAGGATCGCGCCGATGTCGGCCGCCGCATACTGCAGGACGACCCATTCCCAGCGGTTCGGGGCCCAGATGCCGACCCGGTCGCCCTTGCGCACGCCCGCCTCGACCAGCCCGGCCGCGAGCGCCTCGACCGCGTCGTACAGCTCGGTGTAGGTGAAGCGGCGGCCGGACCCGCGGTCGACCAGGGCCTCCCGGTCGCCGAAGGCGGCCACGGTCCGGCGCAGGTTGTCGCCGATGGTCTCGCCCAGCAGCGGCACGGTCGAGGTGCCGCTCGCGTACGACCCGGGCACGGGCTCAGGTCCAGCTGTAGGGGTCGCCGGCCAGGGCCGGCCTGTCGGCCGCCCCGGGGTGGACGTACTGCACCTTGTCCGGCGGCAGCGGGAACTCCACGTCCTCGCCGAACGGCGACAGCGGGCCGGGCCGCTCGGCCGCGAACTCGCTCACCGGCAGGTGACCCTCGCGAACGGGCCGCTCCCGCGACTCCTCCTCGGCCATCGCCGACCTCCTCGATGTCTCGGTGCTACGGGCGCAGTGTCCCCCGACCCGGGGGGTCCTGTCACCGCGGCCCCCACTTCCGCTGCGCTTCTGCCACGATTACGCCGGGCAACCGTCCGTGGCACGGCGACCGGGAGGTCAGATGAGCGCACCGCACGAGCCCGAATGGCCGCGGGACTCTCTGGTCCGGGCCCAGTTCGCGCCCGACTCGCGGCGCAGCGACCCCGGCGACCCGGCCCGGCTGCAGCTCATCCTGGACAACCACGACACCGTCGCCCGGCTGGTCCGGGTCGAGCTGGCCGGCCCGCTGGCCCGCTTCACCCGGCCGCGCCGGCAGCCCCGGCTGGAGCTGCCGTCCCGCCGGCAGCAGGAGGTCACCCTCGAGGTCCGGCCCGAGGACACCCGGCCCGAAGGCGCCCACGCGTACGACCTGCACGCCGTGGTGATCGACGAGAAGACCGAGCAGATCCTGTTCACCTGCAGCGCCCGGGTCGGGATCGAGCGGGCGCCGGCCATCAACGCCCGGGCCGAGCGGGCCACGCCGTACACGGTCGTCAACGAGGCCACCGTGCAGCTGCGGGTGCACGTCCGGAACACCGGCAACGTGCAGCTGCAGGTGGACGCGCAGAAGGTGGCGACCGACCTGTGGGTGCGCGACGACGAGCGGCGGCGGGACGAGCGGATGCTGGCCGCGCGCCGGGCCATCCGGGCCGAGCGGGGCGACCCGCGCACGCCGGAACGGCTGCGGCCCCGGCAGACCCACGACTTCGACGTGCTCATCCAGCCGCCGCGCTACCTGGTCGGGGTGCGGCCGCGGAAGTGGTGGGTGCCGGTCGGGGTCCGCGGCGACGACGTCGACCCGGAGTGCGTGTTCGTCGACTTCGTGCAGAAGCCCCGGTTCGAGGTGGAGCAGCGGATGGTATGGCTGGCCGGCGCCGTCGTCGCCGCGCTGCTCGTCCTGGTCGTCTTCATGGCCATCCTCGCCACCTAGGGGCGGTCCAGGACGGGATCGGGACATGTCGAGGACGGGCTCGCGGCTCCGTTCCCGGGTCACAGCGGCGGCCGCGGTGGCCGCCCCGGCACCGAGGAGAGCTCATGGCGGTTCAACGGATGGACAACGTCGGCATCGTGGTCGAGGACCTGGAGGCGGCCAAGGCGTTCTTCCTCGAGCTCGGGCTGGAGCTCGAGGGCGGGACAACGGTCGAGGGACCGTGGGTGGACGGCACCGTCGGGCTCGACGGCGTCCGCAGCGAGATCGCGATGATGCGGACGCCGGACGGCCACAGCCGGGTCGAGCTGACCAGGTATCACCGCCCGGCCGCCCTGGCCGGCGATCCGGAGGCACCGCCGAACACGCTGGGCGCGTTCCGCGTGATGTTCACCGTCGACGACATCGACGACACCGTCGCCCGGCTGAAGGCCCACGGCGGCACGCTCGTCGGCGGGATCACCCGGTACGAGGACCTCTACCGGCTCTGCTACCTGCGGGGCCCGGCCGGCGCGATCATCGCCCTGGCCGAGCAGCTGGCGGCCGGCGATCCCCTGGATCGGGCCGCGGACTGAGCCCAGCGGCCGCGACCGCTGGGTCAGGGCAGGAGGGCGAGCAGCGGGTCGAGGGTGCTCCGGTCCGGTGGGCCGGACAGGTCCAGGACGGCGGCGAAGGACCGCTCGGCGGCCCGCCTCGTCGCCTCGCTGTGGATCCACACCGCGTCCGGTCGCGACACCGGCACCTTCCGGCTGCGCCGGGCGGCCAGCCGCTGCAGGGTGACCTCCAGCGGAGCGGTGATCCAGACCGGCACCACCCGCACGCCCGACGCGGCCAGCCGATCGGCCAGCAGCCAGTCGCTGTCCCAGGCGCCGGTGGCCTCGACCGACACCAGCGGATGCTCGGCCAGGGCGCGGCGGACCTCCGCCTCCACCGGGTCGAGCCAGCCGAGCCGCGGGTCGGGCCGGGCGCCCCGGTCCAGCAGGTCCAGGACCACCGCGTCGGCGTCGACGTGCCGCACCCCGGCCCGCCGGGCCAGCTCGCCGGCCACCCACGACTTGCCGGCGGCCTTCGGCCCGTACAGCACCACCACCGTCGACCCCGCCCGCACCCCGCCAGCCTCCTCCCGCTACTGGAAGGCGGCGGTACGGCGGTGGGGCGGAGGATGCCGGGCGTGGCCGCCATCGACCTGTCCGGGCCGCGGCCGGCCGGCCTGCGGTGCGGGGAGCGCGACCACGCGGTTGCGAGGTTTCTGGAGAAAGTTGTGGGGGCGGTGTCGATTTCGAGGTACGCGCGTCGATGTGTTGGTGACGACGCCTCACGAGGAGATACCAGCCATGACACCGCAGGACCTCCGGACCCGCCGCCGGGCGCTGTACGCCCTCTGCACCGGGATGCTGATGATTGTGCTCGACGTGACGATCGTGAACGTCGCGCTGCCGTCCATCCAGGGTGACCTCGGGTTCACGCCCGCGGGCCTGGCCTGGGTGGTCAACGCGTACGTGATCGCGTTCGGCGGGCTGCTGCTGCTCGCCGGCCGGATCGGTGACCTGGTCGGGCAGCGGACGGTGTTCGTCGCCGGCCTGAGCCTGTTCACGCTGGCCTCGGTCGCCTGCGGCGCCGCGCTGACCCCGGCGATGCTCGTCGCCGCCCGGTTCGTGCAGGGCGCCGGCGGCGCGCTGACCTCGGCCGTGATCCTCGGCCTCATCGTGACGATGTTCCCGGAACCGCGGGAGCAGGCCCGGGCGATCGGCGTCTACGCGTTCGTCGCGTCCGCCGGCGGTGCGGTCGGCCTGCTCGCCGGCGGGGCGCTGACCCAGTGGGTCAGCTGGCACTGGATCTTCCTGGTCAACGTGCCGATCGGCGCGGCCACCGTCCTCGCGGCCCGGCGGCTGCTGCCGGCCGGCGCCGCCCGCGGCCCCCGCACCGGCGCGGACGTGCTCGGCGCCGTGCTGATCACGGCGGCCCTGATGCTCGGCGTCTACACGCTCGTGGTCCCGGCGGCCGAGGACGGCCTGGGATCGGCGCGCACGCTGGTCTGCGGCGGCGTCGCCCTGGCGCTGGGCGCCGCGTTCCTGGCCCGGCAGGCCACCGCGGCCACCCCGCTGATGCCGCTGCGCATCTTCCGGATCCGTACGGTCGCCGGCGCCAACCTGGTCCAGGCCCTCGGCGGCGGCGCGATGTTCGGCTCGTTCTTCATCGGCGCGCTGTTCCTGCAGCAGGTCCTCGGCTACGGCCCGCTGGAGCTGGGGGTGGCGTTCCTGCCGGTCACCCTGCTCATGGGCACGCTGTCGGTGCGCTTCAGCGAGCGGCTGGTCACCCGGTTCGGGGCCCAGAAGGTGATGCTGCCGGGTCTCGTCCTCATCGGCGCCGGACTGGCGTTCTTCGCCCTCGCCCCGGCCGACGCGCGGTTCGTCACCGACGTGCTGCCCGCGACCGTGCTGATCGGCATCGGCGCCGGGCTGTGCTTCCCGCCGGCGATGGGGCTGGCCATGACCGGCGTCCGGCCGGACGACGCGGGCCTGGCGTCCGGGCTGATCAACACCACCGCGCAGGTCGGCGGGGCGATCGGGCTGGCCGTGCTGACCACGGTGTCGACCTCGCGCACGAGTGGGCTCCGGGCCGCCGGCGCCGCCACCCGGGACGCGCTGACCGGCGGCTACCACGCCGCCTTCTGGGTGACGGTCGCCCTGGTCGCCGCCGCGGTGCTGGTCACGCTGACCGTTCTGCGGCCGGCCGCGCCCACGCCGGATGCGGTCCTGGAGCAGCCGGTGCCGGTCGCGGCCTGAGCGGCCGGGCCGGTCCGGTCTTCTGCGGCGGTCCGGGCCATGCCAGGGTGCACCATGCGGAAGTACGTGATCATGGGCGTGCAGGGCAGCGGCAAGGGCACGCAGGCGCGGATGCTGAGCGAGCGCTACGACCTGGTGCACATCAGCGTCGGCGACATCTTCCGCTGGAACGTCCAGGCCCACACCAAGCTGGCCGCGCAGGTACGCCGGACCGTCGCCTCCGGCCGGCTCGTGGACGACGACCTGGTGGAGGCGGTGGTCCGGGAACGGCTGGACCGGCACGACTGGAACTTCGGGTTCATCGTCGACGGCTTCCCCCGCAGTGCCCGCCAGGCCGAGTTCTTCCTGGAGGGGTACGACATCGACGGCGTGGTCCACCTGGACATGCCCGACGACGAGGTGCGCCGCCGGGTTCTCGCCCGCCGGCTGTGCTCCCGGTGCGGGCTGGACTACAACCTCATCGCCGCCCGGCCGGCCGTCGCCGACACCTGCGACGTCTGCGGCGGCGTCCTGGTGGCCCGGGAGGATGACACCGAGGAGGCGTTGGAGGTGCGCATCCGCGACTACCACGAGAAGACGCAGCCGGTCCTCGACCTCTTCCGCCGCAAGGAGTACGTCGCGACCGTCGACGCGACCCGGACGCCGCCGGAGGTCTTCGCCGACATCCAGCAGCGGCTCTCGCTGCCACCTGACGCCGGGACGGCCTGATCCCCGCCGTCGGTCCCCGGGCCGGTAGCTCCGGCCGGCCAGGACGTGGGCTCAGCCCTCGGCCGGGTCCTCCGAGTGCTCCCGCGGCTGGTCCTGCCGGTCCGCGTCGGTCTGGTCCGATCCTTCGACCGCGGGCTCGGCGTGCCGGCGGAGGTCGTCGGAGGTGCTGTCGCCGTCCGAGGGTGGCTGCGGTGTCGTCATGGCCGAGTACTACCAGGTCCGGCCACCGGCCGGCGACGGGCCGGACGGCGATACTGGAGGGCACCGGCAGCCGGGCGTCCGCCGGCGTGGCTCAGGGAGTCCCATGGGGCGGCACGTGGCGGTGGTGGGCCGGTGGGAATCGCTGCGCCTGTCGTTCTCCGGCCTGGTACGCGCCGGCGTGGCCGGGTTCGCGTTCGTGGCGGCGTGCGCGGTGGTCTTCTGGGCCTGGGACGAGCGGCACGTCCTGGGCCAGCCGGACGAGCAGTCCGTGGTGCAGGACGTCGTCGAGATCGGGGACATCGGCCAGGGACGGGGGCGCTGCCCCGGGGTCGACGTCCGCCTGGTCATCGCCACGCCCCGGCCGGACCTGCCCGATCGCACCGGCCACTTCCGGGCCTGTGCGGGCGAATACCGCCCCGGCGACGAGGTGCTGGTGCGGCGGGTCCCGGGACACCCGGACCGGACGTACGACGACCCGCTCGACCTTCCCGGCATCCTCCTGCTGGGCCTGGTCGCCGGCGCGGCCGTCGGCGTGCTGGCCGCCGTGGGAGCGGTGATCCAAGCCCTGTGGGAGGAGCGGACCCGGCCGCGCCGCCGGGCGCGGGGAGTCAGCGGCGACGCCAGGGGCCGTACGGGTCGGCGGTGGGGTGGAAGCCGTGGGCCTGGGCCAGGTCGGCGGCCTCGGTGAAGGCGTGGCCGACCAGCGGCGGCAGGTGGGCGTCGCTGCCGAAGGTGACCGCCTCGCCGCCCTCCTCCCGCCACCAGCGCAGGATGGTGGCGTGCAGCGGCAGCCGGGTGTTGATCTCCAGCGCCCGCCCGGACTCGGCGGTCGCCCGCAGGGCCCGGCGGAACTCGTCGGTGAACGCGGCCGGGTCGAACGGCCCGGCCCGCTCCGCCGGCCAGAACCGCACCGCGTAGTCGATGTGCGCCAGCACGGAGAACACCCCGCTGATCGCCACCATCTCGACCACCCCGGCCAGGTACGCGCGCATGACCTCGGCCGCGTCGCGGTGCGGGTAGATGCCCCACGGCTCGGCGAAGACGTCCCCGTCCGGGAGGCTGTGCAGCGACCCCAGCAGCAGGTCGAACGGCCCCGCCGACAGGACCTGCTCGATCTGGCCGGCGTGCCGGTGCGGCTCGCCCAGCTCGGCGCCGCTGAGGATGCGCAGCGCCGGGAACCGCTCCCGGCAGCGCTCGACCGCCGCCAGGTAGCCGGCGGCGTCGAAGGCCGGCGGGGTCAGCAGCCCGTCCGGGTCGGCGAACCTGGTCAGCTGCTCGGCCGCGTACGGGCCCTCCCGCTCGATCCGCCAGACCGTGTGGTCCAGGTGCTCGGTGAAGGCGATGGCCGGCAGGCCCAGCTCCAGGGCCCGCCGGCAGGAGCCCTCCATGTCACCCACCGCCGTGTCCCACGACCACTCGCTGTGCACGTGGCTGTCGCCGGGGCGGGGCGCACTCATCCGGCCGCGGTCATGCCGTCAGGGTGTCCGGGCGGCCACTGGACCAGCTCGATCCGGGTGCCGTCCGGGTCGGTGATCCAGCTGGTCCAGAAGTCCGCCGAGCCGTCCGGCGAGGTCGGCGGCTCGGCCTCGACGCCCGCGGCGGCCAGCGCCGCGACGGTGTCGGCCATCGACTCCACCTTGATCACGAAGTGGTGCGGGCCCGGTCCGGGCTCGCCCCGGTCCGGGTCGAACACCAGCTCCAGGGTGACGAACTCGTCGCCGGGCAGCTTGAGCATCGTCAGCGCGCCGAGCGGGGTGTCCGGCACGCTGAGGACGACCTCGTAGCCGACCGCGGCGTAGAAGGCGAGGGACCGGTCGAGGTCGGCCACCCGCAGGCCGAGGTGCAGGGTCCGCATCAGTACGCCCTCCGGGTCGCGACTGCCACCACCGTCGCAGGCTAGTGGAGGGCCCCCACCCCCGGCCGCCCGCTCCGGTCCGAGCGCGCCGGGCGATCCCGACCACTACTCTGGAACGGATGAGCAGGAGCGGGGACACCAGGGCGCGCAGCCTGGCCGACTGGCTGCGGGCCCAGCCCGACGAGATGCTGGCCGAGCTGCTCCGGGCCCGCCCCGACCTGGGCGTGCCGGCCGCGGGCGACCTGGGCGCGCTGGCCAACCGGGCCGGGGTGCGGTTCTCGGTGCTGCGGGCGCTGGAGGATCTCGACGCCTGGGTGCTGCAGGTCCTGGACGCGGTGCTGCTGGCGACCGAGACGAGCGGGTCGCGCGACGGCGCCGTCGGCTACGCGGCCACGCTGCTGTCCGGCACCGCGGGCTCGTACGGAGACGTGCGGGCGCTGCTGCCCGGCGCCCCGGCCGCCGACGTCCGGGCCGCGGTCGACCGGCTGCGCGCGCTCGCCCTGGTCTGGGGCGACGACGCCCTGCACGTGCCCGGGACCGTCCGCGAGGTGGTCGGGGTGCACGCCGGCGGGCTGGGCCGGCCGTACCAGACCCTGCTGACGATCGCGACCGGCACCCAGCTGGCCCCCGTGCTGGCCGCGCTGGGCCTGCCCGACCAGCGCCAGCCGGTCGCCGGGGCAATGCTGACCGAGGCGCTGACCGACCCGGTGCGGCTGAAGAACCTGTACGCGAGCGCGGGGCCGCGGGAGCGCGAGGTGCTGGCCCAGCTCGGGGCCGGCTCACCGATCGGCACCGTCCGGGACGCCACCCGCCCGGTCGCGGCCGAGGACGCGGACACCCCGGTGCGCTGGCTGCTGGCCCACGGGCTGCTGGTCGCGATCGACTCCGACACCGTCGAGCTGCCGCGCGAGGTCGGGCTGCTGGTCCGCGGCGACGCCCCGCTGGGGACGCTGCGGCTGCACCCGCCCACGGCCGAGGCGAAGGAGATCGGCGCCGGCACCGCCGACGACGCCGGGGCCGGCCAGGTGCTGACCGTGCTGCGGCTGGTGGAGACGCTGCTGGAGGCGTACGCGCTGGATCCGCCGGGTGAGCTGCGCTCGGGCGGCCTCGGGGTGCGGGAGCTGCGCCGCAGCGCCAAGGCCATCGACGCGGACGAGCCGACCGCGGCCGCGCTGCTGGAGATCGCCCGGGCCGCCGGGCTGCTCGACGTGGGCGGCGGGCCGGAGCCGGTGTGGCTGCCGACCGAGCGCTACGACAGCTGGCTGTCGCTGGACGCCGAGCAGCGCTGGGTCCGGCTGGCGACCGCGTGGCTGACCATGACCCGGCTGCCGGGCCTGATCGGCCAGCGCGACGACCGCGGCCGGGCCCTGGCGCCGCTGTCGATGGAGGTCGAGCGGACCAGCGCCCCCGGCACCCGCCGCCGGGTGCTGGCCGTGCTGGCCGGGCTGCCCGCCGGCTCGGTGCTCAGCGCGGCGGACATCGCCGAGCAGCTGGCCTGGCTGTCGCCGCGGCGCGGTGGGCAGCGGGCCGACCTGGTGGCGGGGTTCCTCGCGGAGGCCGAGCTGCTCGGGGTCACCGGCCGCGGCGCCCTCACCTCGTACGGGCGAGAGCTGGTGGCCGGCGCGGCCGAGCCGGCCGTGGCCACCGCGCTGTCCGGGCGGCTGCCGGCCCCGGTCGACCACGTGCTGGTGCAGGCCGACCTGACCGTGGTCGCGCCCGGTCCGCTGGAGGTCGAGCTGGCCCGGGAGATGGTCCTGGTCGCGGACGTGGAGTCGGCCGGCGCGGCCACCGTCTACCGGGTGACCGAGGGGACCGTACGGCGGGCGCTGGACGTGGGCCGGTCCGCGGCCGAGCTGCACGAGCTGTTCCGGACCCGGTCGCGGACGCCGGTGCCGCAGGCCTTGACGTACCTGATCGACGACGTGGCCCGGCGGCACGGGGCGCTGCGGGCCGGCACCGCGAGTTCCTACCTGCGCTGCGACGACGAGGCCCTGCTGACCGCGGTGGTGGCCGACCGCAAGGTCGAGTCGGTGCGGCTGCGCCGGATCGCGCCGACCGTGGTCATCGCCAAGGCCGGGGTGGAGCGGCTGCTGGCGGCGCTGCGCGACGCCGGGTACGCGCCGGTGGCCGAGTCCCCGGACGGGGCCGTGGTCATCACCCGGCCGGACGCGCGGCGGACCGCGGGCCGGCCGCCGGCGCCGCGGGCGGTCGAGCCGCCGGCGGTGGGTGAGGCCCAGCTGGCCGAGCTGGTCCGGTCCGTCCGGGCCGGGGATCGGGCGCTGCGGTCGTCCCGGACCAGCGTGTCGGCGGCGATCGACGTGCCCGGGGTGACCACGGCGGCGACGCTGGCGCTGCTGCGGGACGCGGCCGCGGCCAACCAGGCGGTTCTGCTCGGCTACGTCAATGCACAGGGCTCTGCCTCGCAGCGGATCGTGGAGCCGTCCTCGGTCAACGGCGGCTACCTGCACGGCTGGGACCACCAGCGGGACGAGATGCGCACCTTCGCGCTGCACCGCATCACCGGGGTCTCCATCCTGCCCGACGAGGCCCGCTCGGACTGAACGCGCCCTTGTACGCCGTCTCTTTGTATTGCTACGTTGAGACGAACATCGGACAAGGAGGCGCCGTGGTCCTGCTCGCGAGCGTGCTCATCGTGGCCGCGGCCGTGGTCGTGTGCTGGAGCCGGGCCGACATCGGGGCCGGCGGACGGCGCGCGGCGGTGGCGCGCTTCGCCCGGCGGTCCGGGCTCCCGCCCTCCTCGGTCGACGACGAGGCCGAGCGGCGGGTGGTCCGGCGGGACCGGGTCGCGCTCGCCGGGGTGATCCTCGCCCTCCCCGCCGGGCAACACCTGCTCGACCAGGGCCTCGTCTTCTCCTCGATCGCGGTCGGCTACGTCGGGCTGGCCCTGGCGGCCCTGGTCGGCCACCTCACGTCCCGGCCGGCCCCGGACGGGCCCCGGGTGGCGCATGCGACCAGCCGGGGCGTCGCCGCGTACGTGCCGCCGTGGCTGGTCGGCACCGCCGTGGCCGGGGCCGCGATGACCGTCGCGCTGCTGGTGGCCTGGGCGCTGACGCCGCGGGTGGACGCCCCGATCTTCCCCACCGACGCCGGCGCGGTGCCGACCGTCCTGCTCGGGGCGGCCGTCGTGGGGGCGCTGGCGGTGTCGCTGTGGGCGGCCCGGGTGGTGGCCGGCGGGCGGCAGGTCGCCGGCACGGCCGAGCAGCTGGCCGTGGACGACGCGCTGCGGGCCCAGACCGTGCGCGACTGCCTGCACCTGACCGCGGCCACCACGATCGTCGCCCTGGGCACGGTGGACACCTGGTTCGGCTGGGCCGACGACCCGTTCCTGCAGGAATGGTCGCGCCGGGTCGAGCTGCTGCCGCTGTTGCTGCTGGCCGCGCTCGCCCTGGCCGTCCGGACCAGCGGCGCCCGCCGGTGGTGGCGCGACCGCCTGCACGAGCCGGTGCCGGCATGAGCGCCGCCGTCACGGTCTGGGTCATTCTCCTCGCCCTGGTGGCGCTGTTCTCCTGGCGGCTGGGGGCCCTCGGCACCCGTTCGGAGGAGCGGCGGCACGCGGCCGCCGTCGCGCGCCGGTTCGGGCTGCCGGCCGGCGCGGTCGACCAGGCCTTCGTCCGCAGAGTGGCCCGGCGGCAGCGGTTCGTGCAGACCGGGGTGCTGCTCGGCCTCATCGTGACGACGTTCGTGGACGCCTGGTTGGTGCCGCTCTACGCCGGGCTGGCGCTGGGTGCGGTCGCCGACCAGCTGGCAACCCCGAGGCTGCCGCCGGACACGCCCCGGGTTGCGCACGCCACCGACGCCCGGCTCCGGGCCTACGTGCCCGAGTGGCTGCTGGTCGCGGCGGCGGCCGCGGCGGCCTGCGGACCGGCGCTGGCCGTGCTCTGGGCGGTGGCGCCGACCACGGAGCCGCGCGCCCTCCACCCCGAGATCTCCACGATCGAGACGGTGGCCCTGGCACTGGCGTCGCTCGGCGGCCTGGCCGTGTCGCTCGGGCTGGCCCGGTTCGTCGTCCGGCGCCCCCAGGCCGCCGGCTCTCCCGCCGACCTGGCCGTGGACGACGCCTTCCGAGCCCAGGCCGTGCGGGATGCGCTGCACATCACCGCGGTGGTCTCGCTGGCGACCTGCTTCGTGCTGGGGCTGAAGGAGACGGAGATCGGGGGCTCGCTGCGCCACGTCGGGGGCATGCTTCCGGTCGTGCTGCTGCTCGGGATCCCCGCCGCCGGCATCCTGCACGAGTTCACCGCCGGCCCGAAGCACTGGCGCCGCCGCCTGGGCCGCGAGACGGCGACCGGATGATCGGCTACGACCCGCGGTCGCCGGTGCCGCCGTACGAGCAGGTGCGGGCGCAGCTGGCCCGGCAGGTGCAGGCGGGCGAGCTCACCCCGGGCACCCGGTTGCCGACCGTCCGGCGGCTGGCCGGCGACCTGGGACTGGCGGTCAACACGGTCGCCCGGGCCTACCGGGAGCTGGAACGCGACGGCCTGGTGGTGACCCGCGGCCGCAACGGCACCGTCGTCGCCGCCGGCCCGGACGAGTCCGTGGCCCTGGACGCGGCCGCCGACTACGCCGCCCGCGTCCGCGGCCTCGGTCTCAGCACCGAGCGCGCCCTGGAGCTGGTCCGAGGCGTGCTCGAGGCGTCCGACCCCGGCCCACCCCGCCCAGCCGCCGGCTGAAAACGCCCGGCGCCCGGCCCGGCGTGGCCAACGGCTCGCCACTCGGACTGCGGCCCGGCGTGGGCGGCGGCCGGCCCGGCGTGGGCGGCGGCCGGCCCGGCGTGGGCGGCCGCTCGCCGGTCCGGCGGCCGGTCAGGCGTGGCCAGCGGTCGGCCGGGGCCCGGCCGCCGGCTGATGGCGCGCGCGGTCAGGCGTGGGCCGCGGCCCGCGCCGTCGCGGGCTCGCACAACGCCCGGGCGGCGTCGCCGACCACGTCGAAGTCGGCCACCGGGGCCGGCATCCCCAGCAGGTAGCCCTGCACCGAGTCGCAGCCCAGCTCGGCCAGCGCGGTGAGCTGGTCGGTCCGCTCCACGCCCTCGGCCGTCACGGTCAGCCCGAGCGCGTGCGCGGTCTCCACCACCAGCCGGACCATGGCCGCGTCGGCGCCGTTGACGTCCAGGCCGCCGACGAACGAGCGGTCCACCTTGACGTCGTCCACGGCCAGGTCGCGCAGCAGCCGCAGCGACGAGTAGCCGGTTCCGAAGTCGTCCAGCGACAGCCCGACCCCGAGCTCGCGCAGCTCGGCCAGCCGCTGCCGGGTGACCGGGAAGTCGGTCACGGCCGCGGTCTCGGTCAGCTCCAGCCGCAGCATCGACGGCGCCACGTCGTACCGGGCCAGCGCCGCCCGCACCTCCCCGACCAGGTCGGAGCCGACGATCTGCTGCGGCGAGAGGTTGACGCTGATCGGCACCTTCAGCCCCCGGGCCTGCCAGCGCCCGGCCTGCCAGGCCGCGGCGTCCAGCACCATCAGCCCGATCGGCACGATCAGCCCGACCGTCTCCGCGTACGGGATGAACTCGTCCGGCGGCACCATCCGGCCGTTCTCGTCCTCCCAGCGGACCAGCGCCTCCGCCCCGACCAGGGCCCCGTCGCGGAGCCGGTGGATCGGCTGGAAGTGCAGCGAGAACGCGTCCGCGGCCAGCGCCTCGCGCAGCCGCAGGGTCAGCGACAGCCGGTCGACCGGGCGGTCGGCGTTGGGGTCGTAGAGCTCGGCCCGGCCCCGGCCAGACACCTTCGCCCTGGTCATCGCGCTGTCCGCGCGGCGCAGCACGTGCTCGGCACTGATCCCGCCGCCGTCGACCACGCACACGCCCACGCTGGCCTGCATCTGCAGCTCGTGCTCGCCCAGCCGGACCCCCACGGCCAGCAGGTCCAGCACCCGGCGGGCGCAGTCGGCCGCGCCGCCGATCGGGTCGTCGGCCGGCAGCCCGCCCAGCACGATTGCGAACTCGTCCCCGACCAGCCTGCCGATCGCGTCCTCCGGCCCGATGGCCTCGGCCAGCCGGCGGGCGGCCTCGGTGATGAGCGCGTCGCCCAGCTCGTAGCCGAGGCTGTCGTTGATGTCCTTGAGCTGGCCCAGCTCGACCTGCAGCAGCCCCATCGGGTGCTCCGGGGAGGCCGCGGCCAGCCGCCGGTCGACCTCGTCCAGCACCCAGCGCCGGGTCGGCAGGCCGGTCAGCGGGTCGAACAGGGTCGAGTGCGCGAGCGCGGCGGCGAGCGAGGCGAACACGTCGCGGGCCGAGTACGTCACGGTGCGGCCGTCCGGCGCGACCACGGACAGCGCGCTGGCCGCGGCGTGCGGCCCGGACAGCAGCGCGCTCACCGCGTCGGCCAGCGCCAGCTCGGCCGGCAGCGCCGGCGGGTCGGCCGCGGGCCCGTCCGGGTCGACCGGCGGCAGCGCTCCGACCAGGTCACCGAGGCTGCGCAGGGTCCGGCCGGAGGCGTCGTGGAGCACGGCGGCGCGCAGCGCCACCTCCAACATCCGCTCCCGCACGCTCCGGTCCCCTCAGCTAGCCCTGAGCAGCATCCGCGTACTTGCTGCATCGAGCAACCGATCCCGTCAAAATTCACCCCCGTTCAACGCTTACCTCCGGGGTCGGGATTCGCGGCGGGGGCCCGTGCGTTGCACACTGGGTCGTTGCTCTACCGCCCCTCGCTTGGAGTCCCGTGACCGACGGTCCCCTCATCGTCCAGTCCGACAAGACGTTGCTGCTGGAGGTCGACCACCCCGACGCGACCGAGGCCAGGGCCGCGATCGCGCCGTTCGCGGAGCTGGAGCGCTCGCCCGAACACGTGCACACCTACCGGCTGACCCCGCTCGGCCTGTGGAACGCCCGCGCCGCCGGCCACGACGCCGAGCAGGTGGTGGACGCGCTGGTCCGCTTCTCCCGCTACGCGGTGCCGCACGCGCTGCTGGTCGACGTGGCCGACACCATGGACCGCTACGGCCGGCTGCAGCTGGTCAAGCACCCCACCCACGGCCTGGCCCTGGTCAGCCTGGACCGCGCGGTGCTGGAGGAGGTCGTCCGGCAGAAGAAGATCGCCCCGATGCTGGGCGCCCGGGTCGACGACGACACCGTCATCGTGCACCCGAGCGAGCGCGGCCGGCTCAAGCAGGCGCTGCTCAAGGTCGGCTGGCCGGCCGAGGACCTGGCCGGCTACGTCGACGGCGAGGCCCACCAGATCGAGCTGGACCAGAGCGACTGGGAGCTGCGCGGCTACCAGCGGGAGGCGGTCGACAACTTCTGGGCCGGCGGCTCCGGGGTGGTCGTGCTGCCCTGCGGCGCGGGCAAGACCCTGGTCGGCGCGGCCGCGATGGCGCAGGCGTCCGCGACCACGCTGATCCTGGTCACCAACACGGTCGCCGGCCGGCAGTGGAAGCGCGAGTTGATCGCCCGCACCAGCCTGACCGAGGAGGAGATCGGGGAGTACTCCGGGGAGCGCAAGGAGATCCGCCCGGTCACCATCGCCACGTACCAGGTGATGACGACGCGGCGGAAGGGCGAATACCGGCACCTGGAGCTGTTCGACAGCCGGGACTGGGGCCTGATCGTGTACGACGAGGTCCACCTGCTGCCGGCGCCGATCTTCCGGCTGACCGCCGACCTGCAGTCCCGCCGCCGGCTCGGGCTGACCGCGACGCTGGTGCGCGAGGACGGCCGGGAGGGCGACGTGTTCTCCCTCATCGGCCCCAAGCGCTACGACGCCCCCTGGAAGGACATCGAGTCCCAGGGCTGGATCGCGCCCGCCGACTGCACCGAGGTCCGGGTCACGCTGACCGACGCCGAGCGGATGGGCTACGCCGTCGCCGAGCCCGAGGACCGCTACAAGGTCGGCGCGACCGCCCGGACCAAGCTGCCGGTGGTCAAGGCGCTGATCGACCGGCACGCGGGCGACCGGGTCCTGGTCATCGGGGCGTACCTGGACCAGCTGGACACGCTCGGTGAGGAGCTGGACGCGCCGATCATCCAGGGCTCGACCACGACCAAGGAGCGGGAACGGCTGTTCGAGGCCTTCCGGACCGGGGAGATCAAGACCCTGGTGGTGTCGAAGGTGGCCAACTTCTCCATCGACCTGCCCGAGGCCTCGGTCGCGATCCAGGTCTCCGGCACCTTCGGGTCCCGGCAGGAGGAGGCCCAGCGGCTGGGCCGGGTGCTGCGGCCGAAGGCCGACAAGGGCACGGCCCACTTCTACACCGTGATCGCCCGGGACACCCTGGACCAGGAGTACGCGGCGCACCGCCAGCGCTTCCTGGCCGAGCAGGGCTACGCGTACACGATCGTCGACGCCGACGACCTCCTGGCCGCCGGCTGACCGACACGGACCGTCACCGATCACCGGGAGGTCGGGAACTCGCTCGCGTCGCCGGATCGCGGCGTGATGGGGTGACCGCGTGGACCCCGAGAGACCCGGCCGTGTCCGGCTGGACCCGCTGCGGGTCGCCGACGCGGCCGAGATGGTGGACGTGCTCGCCGATCCCGGCCTGTACGCGGTGATCGGCGGCTCGCCGCCGACCCTGGACGAGCTGACCGAGCAGTACCGCCGCCAGGTCGTGGGCCGGTCCGTGGACGGCCGGCAGGTCTGGCTCAACTGGATCGTCCGGGTCGAGGGCACCGCGGTCGGCTACGTGCAGGCCACCGTGCACGACGGCGACCGGGCCGTGGTGGCCTGGGTGATCGGCCGCCCGTGGCAGGGCCGGGGCTACGCCACCGAGGCCGGCCGGGAGCTGCTGGCGCTGCTGGCGGGCCGCGGGGTCAGCCGGATCGAGGCCTACATCGCGCCCGGGCACACGCCGTCCGAGCAGGTCGCGGCCCGCCTGGGCCTGAGCGCGACCGGACAGCTCGACCCCGACGGCGAGCAGCTGTGGCTGGCGGTCCCGGCGCCGTGACCGGCCCGCGGGCCGTGCTGGCCGCGGCCGCGGCCGCGCTCGGCACCGAGCTGACCGGGGGCGAGACCCTCGGCGGCAGCGACCGCAGCCTGGTGCTGCGGGCCACGGCCGGCGACCGCCCGGTCGTGCTCAAGGCCCCGCTGGACTCCGGTCCCGGGCCGGTCCGGGAGCTGGCCGCGCTGCGCCTGCTGGCCGGGGTCCCCGGGGTGGTCCGGCTGCTGGCCGAGTCCGGGGACCCGCCGGTGCTGGTGCTGGAGGACCTCGGCCCCGGCCCGTCGCTGGCCGACGCCCTGCTCGGCTCCGACCCGGCCGCGGCCCAGGCCGCCCTGGACGGCTGGGCCGGCACGCTCGGCGCCGTGCAGGCGGCGACGGCGGGGCTGGGCGCGGCATTCGCGGCCGGGCTGGCCGAGCTGTCCCGGCTGGGGCCGCCGCCGGCCGACGGCAGCGCCGACATGCTGGCCGAGGCGGCCGGCGCGCTGGCCCGGCACCTGCCCCGGCTGGGCGTGCACCCGAGCCCGGCCGCCCTGGACGAGCTGCGCGCGCTGCGGCTGGAGGGTCCGGGCGTGCTCACCCCCGGCGACACCTGCCCGGACAACACCGTCGCCACCCCGGACGGGTACGTGCTGTTCGACTTGGAGGCGGCCGAGTTCCGACACCCGGCCTGGGACGCGGCGTACCTGCGGGTGCCCTGGCCGACCTGCTGGTGCGCCTGGACCCTGCCCGACGCGGTGGCCGAGCAGGCGCTGGCCCGCTGGCGGGCGGCGTTCGGCCCGGTGCCGGCCGGCTTCGACGCCGACCTGGACCGGGCCACGCTGGCCTGGGCCTTCGTCTCCGCCGGCTTCTTCCTGCCCCGCATCCTGGCCGGCGCCGACTCAGTCCGGGACGACCGCATCCCACTGCGCCGGACGATGCTCCAGCACCGCTTCACCACCGCTCCCGGCACCGGCCCTCTGGCCGACCTCGCCACCGAGGTCGCCACCGCCCTCCACCAGACCTACGGCGACCACCCGCTCCCCCTCGCCCCCGCCTTCCGCTGAGCCGGCTACCGCGGGATGTTCCACGCCGTGACAGTGACGTTCATGGTGTCGTCCTGGCCGATCGAGTCGACCGTCATCAGCACCAGCTTGCGCCGGATGCCCTGCGAGTCCGCCGCGGATGCCGAGGTGACGATGCAGAGGCTCTGCTTCGCGGCGGGCGTCAGCGGTGAGTTGATCGGTGCCCGCCGGATCTCCTGCGCGCAGTCGTTGGCCGTCGCGTTCGGGTCCTTGGTCTCCGCGATCGTGAGGTCGCCGCTGAAGGCGATCTGGGTCCGTACGCTGCCGCCGCAGTACCGGAACTCGCTCACCTCCGACTCGGTCCCGGCCCGGGGCTCATCGAGGTCCACGTACCGGGCGCAGGGCTGGAGCCGGAGCTTCTCCTGCTGGTACACCGGCGTGTAGACGCCGGTCGGGTCCGGCGCTCCGGTGGGCTCCCCGGTCCCTTCGACGGGCGGGTCGGTGGTCGGGTCCACGGCCGGATCGTCCGTGGCGACATCCGTCGGGGTCGGGGCGCCGCTCGTCTCCGGCGCCGTGCCGGTCGGCGTCGGAGTGCTGGCAGCCGCGACGGAGCCGCCCTCCCCGCTCCGGACGAGCGCGACCACGGACACGAGCGCGGCCAGCAATGCCAGGACGAGCGCGAGCGACGAGACGAACATCGGCGTGCGGTTGCCTGACCCCGTCGGGTCCGGCCGGTCCGGTCGGCCTGTCGGATGCATGGAGTCCCCCCAAAGGACGGTGACGTACGGCCTGTCGCCATCACGGCGACGATGTAGCAGCCGCGCACCTTACGGTCCGCCACCGCCTCCACGTGTCACTTTCCTGAATCCGCGCGCGATCATCCCGAACGGCCCCGGCGGCACCAATGCCGCTGTTACCCTCCGGCCGCTCCGTATCAGAGCTGGGGGGACCGTCGCGTACCGCGACGACCGGGAAGGCACGACATGGCGACGTCACTGGGCCGCCCGGGCTGGTCCCGGCGAAGGATCTCGGCCGGATCGGCGATAGCGCTCGTCGGCGTCCTGGTCGCCATCGGTGCCTGGCGGTGGCCGGTCGACCCGAGCCCGGCGCCGCCGGCCCCACCGACGCCGTCGACGACCCCGTCGACGACGCCGACAACCCCGACTCCGCCGACCGGCACGCCGACGACCACGCCGGTGTCCGGGCCGCACCGGTTCCTCACGGAGCTGGTCCCGTCGTCGGGCGGCTCCGCCGTCCAGCGGTCCGGGTCCCACTCGCTGATCATGAAGTGCGGCACCGGCGAGTCGGACGACCGCGATCGTGAGGTCTCCTACGACATCCCTCCGACCGGCTACCGCACGCTGACCGCGATCCTGCGGCCGACCGGACGGCGGGAGACCCGGGTGCAGGTCTCGGTCCTCGCCGACGGCGTGCTCAGGACCAACCCGGTCCTCACCGCGGGGACGAGCCGGTCCGTCGCCGTCGACGTCGACGGCGCCGGGCACCTCATCCTGCGGATCACCTGCGACGTCGGGGCGACGTCGACGACCTTCGTGGACCCGGTGCTGACCGGATGATCACACCGCGTGGGCGGTGAGGAGGAGGGCTTGTTCGGGGTTGAGGACCGGCATGGGGAGGCCGACGGTGGCCAGCACGGCGCCGGGCAGCTCGACGCCGGACGCCAGCCACGGCGGCGGGGACAGCTGCAGGCTGTCCGGCTCGCCGGCCGGATACGCCGCCGCGACCCGGTAGACCCGGGCCGGGTCGAGCCCCGGCAGCCGGACCGGTTCCGGCACCGCCAGTGGCGACGTCGTCAGCTGTACGAAGGCGTACAGGGCGGCGGAGTCGGTGACCACGCCGTGCACCCAGGAGGCGGGATCGGCCCGGTCCGCCCGTACGACCGTCCCGCCGTGCAGCACCGGACGCCACTCGCGGACGAAGGAGATCCAGGACCGGACCGCGTCCAGCGGCGCCGACCGCAGGTCCCACTCCAGCCCCTGGTGCCCGAACAGCGCCGTCACGGCCCGGAACGACAGCGACTGCGTCCGCCCGGTGGTGTGCGAGCGCGCCGGCCCGATGTGCGCGCCGATCAGCTCCGGCGGCAGGAACACGCCGGTCCAGCGCTGGATCGACTGCCGTTCCAGCGCGTCGTTGCAGTCGCTGGCCCAGACCCGGTCGGTGCGCTGCAGGATCTCCAGGTCGACCCGGGCCCCGCCGGACGCGCAGCTCTCGATCTCCACCCCGCGGTGCCGGGCCCGCAGCTCGTCCAGCAGCCGGTACGCGGCCAGCGTCTGCGTCCGCACCCCCGGCCGCCCCGACCCGGACCGCCCGGCGTCGACCAGGTCCCGGTTGTGGTCCCACTTCAGGTAGGCGATGTCGTTCTCGGCCAGCAACGAGGACAGGCGGTCGAGCAGGTACGCGTACACCGGCGGGTGGGCGAGATCGAGCACCAGCTGGTTGCGGGCCAGCACCGGCAGCCGGTCGCCGGCCGACAGCACCCAGTCCGGGTGGGCCCGGTAGAGCTCGGAGTCCGGGTTCACCATCTCCGGCTCCACCCACAGCCCGAACTGCATCCCGAGCTCGCGGACCCGCGAGATCAGGGGCGTCAGCCCGCCGGGCCAGACCGAGCGGTCGACCTCCCAGTCCCCCAGCCCGGCGGTGTCGTCCCGGCGCCCGGAGAACCACCCGTCGTCGAGCACGAACCGCTCCACCCCGGCGTCGGCCGCCAGCGCGGCCAGCGGGAGCAGGGTGTCCAGGGAGTGGTCGAAGTAGACGGCCTCCCAGACGTTGAGCGTGACGGGCCGGGGTGCGGGCGGGTGGGCCGGCCGGGCCCGCAGCCAGCCGTGGAAGGCGGCCGAGATCCCGTCCAGCCCGCGATCGCTGTACGCCGCGCACAGCCACGGCGTCGCGTAGCTCTCCCCCGGTGCCAGCACCACCTCCCCCGGCTGCGGCAGCTCGCCGCCACCGAGACGGCCGGAACCGCGCGGCGTCCGTTCTGCGTACGTCTCGTGGTCGCCGCTCCAGGCGACGTGCGCGGCCCAGACCTCGCCGGCGCCGAAGCCGAACCCAGGGGTGCCGGCGCACAGCCCGATGGTGGCGTCGTGACCGGTCCGCCCGGCCCGGCTCTCCCGGACCCAGGTCCCGAACGGCAGCGGGTGCCGCTGCGGGCTGCGCTCCCGGCACCAGCGCCCGGTGAAGTCGAGCAGCTCCCCGGCCCGGGCCGGCAGCGGCAGCGCCACCCGCAACCCGACCAGCTCGTACGGGTCGGAGCCGGTGTTGGTCAGCTCGTGCCGGATCCGCAGCAGCCCGTCCGGGGCCAGCGCGACGTCGGTGCGCAGCGAGAGCCCGGCGGCGGGATCGGTCGCGGTGAGGACCACCGACGACCCGTCCTGCGTCACCGACGGGGCGCCGAACAGCGGCGAGAAGTCCCGCCCGCCCCGCGACCCCAGCAGCCCCGGCCGGCCCGGATCCCCGCTGGCGTAGGCCGGCAGCAGCCCGGCCGGCACCGGGGTGTCCTGGGACCCCCGCGGCACCGCCGCCACGACCGAGTCGGCCACCGCCTCCAGGTCCGACGACGACAGGGAACCGAGCGCGGGACCCCAGTGCGGCACCGTCACCGGCCCGCGCGCGTCCAGCACCAGGCTGCACCCGGCCGCCTGCAGGTGTACGAGCGTCATCCCTTGTTGGCGCCCAGCGTCAGCCCGCCCACGAACTGCTTCTGCAGGATGAAGTAGATGACCACCGTGGGCAGCGCGATGATGACCGACCCGGCCGCGAGCAGGTTGTTGTCGGTGAAGAACTCGCCCCGCAGGTTGTTGAGCGCGGACGTGATCGGCCGCTTGTCGCCGGTGTTCATCAGCACCAGCGCCCACAGGAAGTCGTTGTAGATCCAGGTGAACTCCAGCGTCGCCAGCGCGGCCAGCGGCGCTCGGCACAGCGGCATGGTGATCGTCCAGTACTGCCGCCAGACCCCGGCCCCGTCCACCAGCGCGGCCTCGGTCAGCTCCTGCGGCAGCGTCTCCATGTAGTTCGTGAGCACGAAGGCGCAGAAGCCGATCTGGAAGGCCACGTGGATCGCGATGACGCCCCAGTACGTGTCGTAGATGAACGCCTGCTTGTCCAGGACCCAGCCCTGCGAGTCCCACAGCCGGTAGGCCTGGTAGAGCGGGGTGACCAGGATCTGCTGTGGCAGCAGGTTGCCGGCGGTGAAGAGGATGAGCAGTCCCTTGCGCCCGCGGATCCGGAACCGGGCCAGCCCGAAGGCCACGAACGACGACAGCAGCAGGATCAGCACCAGCGCCGGCACCACGATGATGAGCGTGTTGAGCAGGAAGTGCAGCACCCGGGACTGGTTCCAGGCGTCGCTGTAGTTGGCGAAGGTCAGCCCGCGCGGCAGCGAGAAGTAGCCGTACTGCGCGGTCTCCGCGTACGGCCGCAGCGACGTGTAGACCGCGTACAGCAGCGGGAACAGGAACAGCAGCGAGGTCAGGGCCAGGAACACGTGCAGCACGACCCGGCCCGGGGTCAGCGGTTTGCGGGGCCGGCGGACCGGCACGTCCGAAGCCGAGGCGCCGGACGGGGGCGCCGTCGAGACGGCCGTCATCGCCGCTCCTCCCGGAAGACGTTCACGGTGTAGATCCCGATGAAGACGGTCGAGATCACCAGCATGATCGAGGCGATGGCGGAGCCGTAGCCGATGCGGCTGGCCTCGCCGATGATGTTCTGGGTGACCAGGACCGACAGCAGCTCCAGCCCGTTACGCCCGCCGTTGATGACGAAGACCAGGTCGAACGCACGCAGCGACTCGATCACGGTGATCACCAGCACGACGATGTTGACCGGGCGCAGGGCCGGGAACACGACGTAGCGGAAGGCCTGCCAGGCGGTCGCGCCGTCGATGGCGGCGGCCTCCTTGATGGTCGGGTCGACGCCCTTCAGCCCGGCCAGGTAGAGGATCATCATGTAGCCGACGTGCCGCCAGCTGGCCGCGATCAGCACCGCCCACAGGTTGAGCCTGGGGTTGCCGAGCCAGTCGATCGGCTGCGAGCCGAACTTGCCGATCACCGCGTTGATCAGGCCCTGGTCGGTCGAGTAGATCAGCTGCCAGATGAAGCCCACGATCGCCAGCGACAGCACCACAGGCAAGAAGATCGCGCTCTGGTAGATCCGGGTGAAGCGGATCTCCTTGTCCAGCAGGTAGGCCAGCAACAACCCGATCGGCGTCGGGATGAGCAGGAAGAAGGCCAGCCAGATGACGTTGTGCCGCAGCGCCGGAAAGAACGGCGGGTAGATCGTGAAGATCTCGCGGTAGTTGCGCAGCCCGATCCAGCTGATCGTGTCCAGCCCGATGCCGTCCCAGCGAGTGAAGGACAGAGCGACCGAAGCCAGCGCCGGCAGCCAGACGAACAGCACGCTGATCGCCGTCGGGATGCCGATCATCAGCCCCAGGACGGTCTTGTCCCGGCGGGTCCAGCGGTTCGCCGACCGCCGGCCCCGCCGGGCCGGCGGGGCGGCCGGCGGGGTCCCCGTCGGCGCCTCGGTTATCGCCACCAGGACCTCAGCTCGTGTAGATGGACTTCTTCTGGGCTTCCATCGACTTCGCGATCGTGGCGGCGTCACCCGGGTTCTGGATGAACTTCTGGAACGCCGGGATGACCACCGTGGAGGCGAACGTCGGGTCGGCGTCGCGGTCCAGGAACTGCGAGATCGACTTCGCGCCGCCGATCAGCTCCGACGCCCGCTTCTGCAGCGCGTTGTACTTCGAGGTGTCGGCGTCCTTGTGCACGGCCACGTCGTTGGAGTCCGTGGCCAGGTACGTGTTCTCGGCCTCGGCCGAGCCCAGGTATTCCAGCAGCTTCTTGGCGCCGTCGGGGTTCTTCGGCCGCTTGGCCATCATGAAGCCGTCGATCGGGGCCTCGACCGCGTCCGCGCCGACGGTCGAGTCGACCTCCGGGAACGGGAAGAAGTCGAGGTCGGCGATGTCGGTCTTGGGGAACTGCTGGCCGACGAAGGTGCCCAGCAGATACATGCCGGACTTCTTCTGCAGCAGGGTCTGGGCCGCCTCCTGCCAGGTCCGGCCGAGCGAGTTGGGCTGGCTGACCTCGAGCAGCCGCCGCCAGGAGTCGAAGACCGCGGCGACCTTGGGCCCGTCCCAGGCCTCCTTGCCGGCCATCAGGTTGATGTGGAAGTCGTAGCCGTTGATCCGCATGTTCAGGTAGTCGAACGTGCCCATCGCCGGCCAGCCGTCCTTGTCGGCGAACGCCAGCGGAGCCAGGCCGTCCTTCTTCATCTTCGCGCCCAGCGTGACCAGCTCGTCCAGCGTCTTCGGGGGCTCGTAGCCCTTGGCCTCGAAGACGCTCTTCCGGTAGTGCACGGCCCACGGGTAGTTGTAGATCGGCACGAAGTACTGCTTGCCGTCGTCCCCGGTGGACGCCTTCTTGATCGCGTCGCTGAACCCGCTGCCGATCTTGTCCCACACCGGGGTGACATCGCCGACGAGGCCCTTCTTGGCGAAGAACCGCATCCGGTAGCCCGCGAACCAGGTGAACACGTCGTCCGGCCGGCCCTGCAGGTAGTTGTTGATCTGCTCCTGGAACGTGTTGTGGTCGACGGTGTTGACCTTCACGTCCCCGCCGCCGGAGGTCTTGTACGCCGCGAACGTGGTCGCGTACGCCTTCTTGGGCACGTCGTCGGACGCGTTGGACCCGAAGGTCACCTCGCCGGTCGCGTTGCCGCCCCCGCCGCTGCTCCCGCCGCTGGAGGACGACCCGCCGCAGGCGGCCAGCCCGGCCGCACCGAGTGCGGCCACTCCCGCGCCCAGGAAGATCCGCCGGTTGAACACAGGGCGCTCGTTCATGACGCCGTCTTCTCCCTCGTTAGCCGACAAGATCGAACGTAGATCATCAGGATCGATCGTCAGTGAAGTGGCCTCCGCCACACGGTGTCAATGGCCGGTTCGCCCGTTGAGCCCCCACGAGGTCTTTTACATCGTTTACCGTTACGGAATCGTTGCGTCCTGGTCAACAGCCCGTACGTGCGGTTGTGTTGAGAGCTGTTGACTATCGGGCACGGTCTGAGCACGCTGGCGGCATGACGATCTCCGGCCCACCGAGCCCGCCCGGCGGGCCGTGGTTCGGCGGCGACTACAACCCGGAGCAGTGGCCGGAGGAGGTCTGGGTCCGGGACGTCGCCCTGATGCGGGCGGCCGGGGTGACCCTCGCGACGGTCGGCGTCTTCTCCTGGGCCCGGCTGGAGCCGCGGCCGGGCGAGTACGACTTCGGCTGGCTGGACCGGGTGCTGGACCTGCTGCACGACGGCGGGGTGGCGGTCGACCTGGCCA
>DATDKW010000069.1:0-6148 GCA_036519715.1 Mycobacteriales bacterium | reverse complement strand
GTCGGTGACCTCCTCCGGCCGCTCGTCCACGAGGACGACCATGAGGTGGCACTCCGGGTTGTTGGTGGTGACCGCGTTGGCGATGGCCTGCATGATCATGGTCTTGCCGGCCTTGGGCGGGCTGACGATCAGCGCCCGCTGCCCCTTGCCGATCGGCATGACCAGGTCGATCACCCGCGGGGTGAGCAGGTGCGGCTCGGTCTCCAGCCGCAGCCGGTCCTGCGGGTAGAGCGGGGTCAGCTTCATGAACTCGGGCCGGGAGCGGGCCTGCTCCGGGTCCAGGCCGTTGACCGTGTCCAGCCGGACCAGCGCGTTGTACTTGTCCTTGCGCTCGCCCTCCCGCGGTTGCTTGACCGCGCCGGTGATGGCGTCGCCGCGGCGCAGGCCGTGCCGGCGGACCTGGGCCAGCGACACGTACACGTCGTTGGGGCCGGTCAGGTAGCCGCTGGTCCGGACGAACGCGTAGTTCTCCAGGATGTCGAGGATGCCGGCCACCGGCAGCAGCACGTCGTCGTCGGTGATGACGGGCTCGGCCGTGTCGCCGCCGGGGAAGCGGTCGCTGCCGCCGGTGCGGGTCCGGCGGTTGCGGTCGCGGAACCGGCCCCGTCGCCGGGAGCCGCCACGACCGTCGAAGTCGTCGTCGTCCTCGCCGGCGCGGTCGTTGCGGGTGTCGGTGCGGGTGCCGCGGGTGTCGCCGGAGGCGGCGCGCTGGTCGGTGCGGTCGCGGCGGCGGTCGTTGCCGTCGTCGCCCTGGTCGGCGCGGTCCTGCCGCTCGAAGCGGTCGTTGCGGTCGCCGCGGTCCGAGCGGTCGCCACGGTCGTTGCGGTCGCCACGATCGCCACGGTCGCCGCGGTCCGGGCGGTCGTTGCGGTTGTCGTTGCGGTCGCGGCGGGGGCCGCGGTCGCCCTCGGGGCGGTCGCCACCCTCGGTACGCGCGTCGATCCGCTCGGTGCGGGTGTCAGTCCGGTCGCCACGATCGGACCGGCCATCGGTACGGCCGTCGCGATCCGGACGTGTGTCAGTCCGGTCGCCGCGGTCGCCGCGGTCGGTCCGGTCCCCACGCTCGATCCGGCCCTCGGTCCGCGAGTCGGTCCGGTCGCCACGGTCGATCCGCGAGTCGGTCCGGTCGCCACGGTCCGTCCGCGTGTCAGTGCGGTCGGTGCGCGTATCGGTCCGGTCGGCGCGGTCGGTCCGGTCCGTCCGGCCCTCGGTCCGGTCCCCCCGACTGGGGCGGCCGTCGCTGCCGTCGCCGTCCGCGCGGTCGGAGCGGTCGGAGCGGGGGCCACGCTCCCGGCGGGCCGGGCGCTCGGTCACCGGCGCCTCCGCGCGGGCCTCCGCGCCGGCTGCCGGACCCTCGCCCCCGACGGGAGCGGCGCCGTCCTGAGCGGTCGTGCCCGAAGAGGCAGCGGCCGTGCCCGATGAGGCAGTGGCGTCCTCGGTCACCGGCGCGGCCGACGCGTCGGGGCTGCCGGCGGGCCGACTCGCGGTCCGCCGCTGCCGGGTCCGGGCCGGCGGGGCCGCGGACGCCGCGTCGGCGTCGGGCTGACCGGTCGCGACCGGCCGCTCACTCGCCGGCACAGAGGTGATGGACGGCGCCCCGCCGCCCAGCGGCAGCTGCTCCGGCGCACCGCCGGCAGCGCCCTGACCGGCACCGTTGCCGCCCTGCCGGGCCTGGATGGCAGCCACCAGCTCGCCCTTGCGCATCCGGCCGGTGCCGGTGATGCCGAGCGAGGAGGCGAGTCCCTGGAGCTCGGGCAGCAGCATGCCGGACAGTCCGGCGGCACGGCGGCGCGGGCGGGTCTCGGCGGCCGGAGCAGCGCTCTGACCGGGCTCGGCGGCCTGACCGGAATCGGTCAGGTAGTCCGTGGTATCGCTCACGGTTGTGTCCCTTCGTCGGCCGGGATCAGCCCGCGGCCGGGGTCGAACTACCGGCCGGTTTGGCCGGTGGGTCCGCCTCGCGGCGGACGGTAAGGCAGCCTCGACGGAGCGGAACTCCTTGAAGCACAGGACAGCGAGGTCTCGTACCGGGAAGCATCAAGGCTCGATGCCAGGATCCAGAGACCCCGCCGAGAGCGCACCCTCGGGCGGCTGGTGACGAGAAGCCTAGACGCTGTGCTGCCACAGCGGCAACAACAACCCCCACCAGCGTGTTCCGGGCCTCCTCCGGCCGGTCCGGCCGGGCGCTCGCGGCGGCGTCTTCAGCGCAGGCCGGGGCCGGCGGCGCTCCGGTCCGGACACCCCCGCGCCCGACCTGCGCTCCGAGGGTCGCCTCAGCCGGCCAGGGCGAGCTGGGTGGCGCCGCCCTGGTCGACGGCCAGGACCTCCATCGACCAGCCCCGGGGCGTGTACGAGGAGAGATCGTCGGCGGTCCCGGCGAACGCCAGCACCGACGGCCCGGCCCCGGACACGACGGCCGGCACCCCGTCGGTCCGCAGCGCCTCGACCAGGCCGGCCGTCCGGGCCTGGGCCGGGGCCCGGTACGGCTGGTGCAGCCGGTCCTCGGTGGCGGTCAGCAGCAGCGCCGGCGACGACGCGAGCGCGTGCACGAGCAGCGCGGACCGGGCGGCGTTGCGGGCGGCGTCGGCGTGGGGGACCGTCTCCGGCAGCAGCTTGCGCGCCTTCGCCGTGGAGGAGGTCGCGGTCGGCACGAACACCACCGGCCGCAACGCCGGGCTGACCGGCAGCCGCACGGCCCGGGCCGGCCCGTCGGCCGGCGTCCAGGCCAGGGTCAGGCCGCCGAGCAGGCAGGCCGCGACGTTGTCGGGGTGACCCTCCAGCGACGCCGCCAGCCCCAGCAGCGTGTCGTCGTCCAGGGTCTCCTCGCCGCCGAGGGCCAGCGCCCGCGCCGCGGTCAGCCCGGCCACGATGGCGGCCGCGGACGAGCCCAGGCCGCGGCTGTGCGGGATCCGGTTGGCGCAGACGACCTCAAGACCGCGGGGCTGGCCGCCGAGCGCGTCGAAGCCGGCCTGCAGGGCCCGGACCACCAGGTGCCGCCGGGTCCGGGGGACGCTGTCGGCGCCCTCCCCGGCCACGTCGACGTACAGGCCCTCGTCGGCGACCCGGACCACGACGTCGTCGTACAGGGCCAGGGCCAGGCCGAGGGCGTCGAAGCCGGGGCCGAGGTTGGCGCTGGTGGCGGGGACCCGCACCCGCACCGGCGCGGCCCGGAACGCCACGCGCGACGCCCGCGCCACCGCTCTCCCCACCCGAGCAGGCTACCGGGCCGGTCCCGCCGCGCCGCCGTGGATCGCCTTCACCAACCGGGCGACCACCGGCGACCGCGGATCCGCGGCCCGCGCGGTCGCCGGCGGTGAACCTGATCCCACCCGGCCCGGTCAGGCCAGGCCGAGGAAGGCGGCGGCCGCCGTGGCGTCGACGGGGATGGTGGTGGGGGCGGGCGCGCCCGAGATGGCCCAGTCCGGGTCCTTGAGCCCGTTGCCGGTGACCGTGCAGACCACCGTCTGGCCCGGCTCCAGGCCCGCGGTGAGCAGCCCGGCCACGCTCGCGGCCGAGGCCGGCTCCACGAAGACGCCCTCCGACCGCGCCAGCAGCCGGTACGCCGACAGGATCTGGCGGTCGGTGACCGCGCCGATCGACCCGCCGGACTCGTCCCGGGCGGCGACGGCCTGGGCCCAGGAGGCCGGGTTGCCGATCCGGATCGCGGTGGCGATCGTCGTCGGCCGCGACACCGGGGCCCCGGTCACGATCGGCGCCGCCCCGGCGGCCTGGTAGCCGAGCATCCGCGGCCGGCCGTGCCCGTACTCGGTGTAACCCTTCCAGTACGCCGTGATGTTGCCGGCGTTGCCGACCGGCAGGCAGTGCACGTCCGGGGCCCGGCCGAGCGCGTCGCAGATCTCGAACGCGGCCGTCTTCTGGCCCTCGATCCGGTCCGGGTTGACCGAGTTGACCAGCGTGACCGGGTAGTTCTCGGACAGCTGGCGGGCCACGGTGAGGCAGTCGTCGAAGCCGCCGTCGACCTGCAGCAGCTTGGCCCCGTGCACCAGGGCCTGGGCCAGCTTGCCGAGCGCGATCTTGCCCGCCGGCACCAGCACGGCGCAGGTCAGCCCGGCCCGCACCGCGTAGGCCGCGGCCGAGGCCGAGGTGTTGCCGGTGCTGGCGCAGATCACGGCCTGGGAGCCGGCCGCCACCGCCTGGGTGATCGCCACCGTCATGCCCCGGTCCTTGAACGACCCGGTCGGGTTGAGTCCCTCGACCTTGAGCCAGACGTCGCAGCCGGTCGTCGCCGACAGCGTCGGGGCCGCCAGCAGCGGGGTGCCGCCCTCCAGCAGGGTCACCACCGGGGTGCCGGCCACGACCGGCAGCCGGTCCCGGTACGCCTCGATGACGCCGGGCCAGCCGACGGAGCGGGTCGCCGCGATGGTCACCCGAAGAGAGTAACCGCCGCTACGCGGACTCCACCCGCATGACGGAGGCGACCTCGCGGACGATCGGCATCGCCCGCAGGTCCTCGACCGTGGCCGCCAGCGCCGCGTCCGGCGCGACGTGGGTGACCAGCACCAGCGTGGCGTCGTCGCCCCGCCCGGACTGGCGCACGGTCGAGATGCTGACCTCGTGGGCCGCGAACGCCTGGGCCACCGCGGCCAGCACGCCCGGCCGGTCGGCCACGTCCAGGGAGATGTGGTAGCGGGTCGGCGACTCCCCCACCGGCCGCACCCGCAGGTCCGCGTACGCCGACTCGCCGGCGCCGCGGCCGCCGGTGAGCCGGTTGCGGGCGACCGCGACCAGGTCGCCCAGCACCGCCGACGCGGTCGGGGCCCCGCCGGCGCCGCGGCCGTAGAACATCAGCTGGCCGGCCGCCTCGGCCTCGACGTACACGGCGTTGAAGGCGTCGCCGACGGTCGCGAGCGGGTGCGTGCGCGGGATCATCGCCGGGTGCACCCGCACGCCGATGGAGTCGGAGGAGCGGTCGCAGATGGCCAGCAGCTTCACCGTGCAGCCCATGGCCTTGGCGCTGGCCACGTCGGTCGCGGTGACGGCGGCGATGCCCTCGCGGTGCACGTCGGCGGCGGTGACCCGGGTGTGGAAGGCCAGCCCGGCCAGGATCGCGGCCTTGGACGCGGCGTCGAAGCCGTCGACGTCCGCGGTCGGGTCGGCCTCGGCGTAGCCCAGCGCGGTCGCCTCGGCCAGCGCCTCCGCGAACCCGGCCCCGGTCGAGTCCATCCGGGACAGCACGAAGTTGGTGGTGCCGTTGACGATGCCCAGGATCCGGGTGATCCGGTCGCCGGCCAGCGACTCCCGCAGCGGCCGCAGCAGCGGGATCGCGCCGGCCACCGAGGCCTCGTAGTAGAGGTCGACGCCGGCGTCGCGGGCGGCCGCGTGCAGGGTCGCGCCGTCCTCGGCCAGCAGCGCCTTGTTGGCGGTGACCACCGACTTGCCGGTCTTCATGGCCGACAGCAGCAGGGTCCGGGCCGGCTCCACGCCGCCGATGACCTCGACCACCACGTCCACGTCCGGCCGCTCCACCAGCCCCTGGGCGTCGGTGGTGAGCAGGCCGGCCGGCACCCCGGAGTGGCGGGCCGGGCGGCGCACGGCGATCCCGGCCAGCTCCAGCGGGGCGCCGATGCGGGCGGTCAGGTCGGCCGCCTGCTCGTCCAGCAGCCGGACGACCTCGGTGCCGACCGTGCCGCAGCCCAGCAGCGCGATCCTCATCGCCGCCGCCGGAAGATCACGCCGAACACCAGCCAGACCACGACGATCCCGGCGACCAGGGTGGCCACGATCGAGCCGCCGCCCTCCCCGGTGCTGGCCAGCAGCACGACCAGCACGGCCAGGATCACCAGCAGCCAGGTGCTGCGCTTGGTGCGGGAGGCCATCAGGGCACGTCCAGCCGGAGCAGGTCCTCGACGGTCTCCCGCCGGACCACCAGCCGGCTGCTCCCGCCGGCCACCGCGACCACCGGCGGCCGGGGCTGGTGGTTGTAGTTGCTGGCCAGCGAGCGGCAGTAGGCCCCGGTGGCGGCGACCGCGACCAGGTCGCCCGGCACCACGTCGGCCGGCAGCCAGGTGTCGCGCACGACGATGTCGCCGCTCTCGCAGTGCTTGCCGACGACCCGGCTCAGCACCGCGGGCACCTCGCTGACCCGGGACGCCAGCACGCAGGTGTACTGCGCGTCGTACAGGGCCGTGCG
>DATDKW010000068.1:0-2036 GCA_036519715.1 Mycobacteriales bacterium | reverse complement strand
GCGGCCCGGGCGGCGGTGCCCGGCGCGTACTCGGCGAAGTAGTTCAGCGGCTGGTGGTGGAACTGGAACAGCGCGTCCGGGCAGTTCGGGTAGACCGCGGTGGCCAGGTGGGCCGGGTCGGTGCAGGTCCCCGGGGTGTTGCCGTTGGTCCAGCCCCGGCCGTGCACGTTGCCGTTGGCGTTGTCCCAGCCGCCGGAGTACCAGGCCCAGGACACATCGGCGTCCGAGAGCCGGGTGCCGATGGTCGGGTAGGTCTGCGGCGGCAGCCGGCGGGCCTCCGGCGTGCCCGGCGCATACGGCTGGTACGGCGGCTGCATCGTGTTGACCGCGTAGTCCCCGCAGACCGTGCCGGCCGGCGGCGTGGGCTGGCCGGCACGGACCAGGCAGGTGCCGTCGGGGTTGGCCGCCTGGGTCAGCGCCGCGTCCTTGGTGCCCGGCGTCGCGGGGTGCAGCGGCGTGGCGGCCGGGAAGCCGTCCGGGCCGACGACGGAGTGCAGGTCGTCGGCGCTGCCGTCGGCGCGCGCGCCCGGGTAGACCGGGGTGCGGGCGGCGACCAGCCACTGGTGGTTGAGGAACGACCCGCCGAACGCGCTCTGGAAGAAGTTGTCCAGCACCACGCTGCGCGGCGCGTGCCGCCCGGTGAGGTAGCGGTAGACCGGCAGCTGCCGGGTGTTGTAGTAGCCCTGGGTCAGCCCGGCCGCGTCGCTGCCGGTGGTGTAGCGGTCCATCCGGCCGCCGTCGATCTGGTACTGCTCGTTGTAGAAGCGGTGCACCAGGTCGCGGGTGCAGCCACCGGGCAGGCCCTCGCCCTTCTTCACCCCGTTCGGCGCGAAGACCCCCGGGATCGGGCAGGTGGTGTCGGTGGGCTTGATGTAGGCGTCGATCGGGAACGGCCGGTTGCGGAAGTGGCTGTCGAACGCGGTCCCGTCGGGCATCGTCCCGGAGCAGACCGGGGACAGCGGCGGCGAGGTCAGGTTGACGTCGACCTGCAGCAGGCACTCGTACGGGGTGCGCGCGGGGTCGGGCCCGACCTGGGTCGAGCGCGGCGTCCGGGCCGGGTTGCGGGCCAGCCCGTTCACCCCCGGCCACTGCCCGAACAGGTTGTCGAAGCTGTGGTTCTCCTCGTAGATCACCACCAGGTGGTCCACCCGCTGCAGGCCGCGATCGGCGTGCCGGCCGGGATGCGCCTCGGCGGCCGCGGGCAGCCCGAGGCACACCAGCGCGGAGGTGGCGAACAGGGTGATGACGCGTCGACCGGTACGCATGCTGCCCTCCAGTCAGGACACCGTTGCCCTGCCGCAGTGATATCGGCTTCACAGCGACCTCACAACCCCCCGGTCGCCCGGACGCCGGGAAAATCGGCCCCGGGAGGATCCTGTACGCATGGGCTCGCCTATCGATGCGCAGATGCTGTTGTGTGACGCCGCCGTCGCCGACCCGGCCGGGAAGCTGCACATGCTCGGAGCGGGCTGGTCGATGACGTCCAGCCCGACACCCCCGCAGTCCGTCGCCGTGCTGCTGAAGATTCCGTGGGACCGGGCCAACGAGCGGCTGGCGATGGTGCTGCGGCTGCTGGACTCCGACGGCCGGCCGGTCACGCTGGGCACCCCGGACGGCGTCCAGGAGGTCACGATGGGCGGCGACATCGAGGCCGGGCGGCCGCCGGGGGTCGCCCCGGGCAGCCAGCTCGACGCCGCGCTGGCGTTCACCGTGCCCTCGCTGCCGCTCCCGCCGGGCCGCTACCAGTGGCGGCTGGAGGTCGCCGACGACACCTTCACCTCGTCCTTCCAGGTCGTGGACCCGGGCTAGCGCACCGGTCAGCGCACCGCGATCAGGACCTCGCCGGCCGGGACGAGCTCGCCGATCACCGGGTGGCCGGGGAGCTCGCCGGCCACGAGCAGCCCGCCGGAGGTCTGCGCGTCGGCCAGCAGCAGGGCCTCGTCCTCGCCGACCCCGATCGACGCGTGCGGCCGGACCCAGTCCAGGTTGCGCCGGGTCCCGCCGGACACGTACCCGTCCCGCAGCGCCTCCCGGGC
>DATDKW010000067.1:0-4043 GCA_036519715.1 Mycobacteriales bacterium | reverse complement strand
CGGCGGCGGTGTGGGCGGCCCGGCTGGCCGCCTGCCAGGCCTTCTGCAGCCGGGCGACCTCGGCCTCGGCCGCCGCGACGGCGCGGGCGGCGGCCGGCAGGTCCGGAGCCGGGTGCCCGATCGGCAGCATGGCCAGCGGCTGCTCGCAGACCGGGCAGGGCTCGCCCGCGACCAGGTGCGGGCGCAGCGCCGCGGCCAGGTCGGCGGTCCGCAGCCGCTCGCGCTCAGCGCCGGCCGCGGCCACCGCCTTCCGCGCCGCCGCGCCGTCCTTCTCCACCGCCGCGACCCGGGCGTCGGCCGCGGCCCGCTCGGACAGCACGGCCGGCAGCGCGGCGACGACCTCGGCCAGCTCGGCGTGGGCGTCCCGGGCCCGCTCCAGGACGGCCCGGTCGCCGGCCTCCTCGCGGGCCTCGCGGGCGGCGGTGTCGGCCTTCTCCGCCCGGGCCAGCGCGTCGTCGGCCAGGGCCAGCGCGGCGGCCGCGGTCCGGCCGCGCTCGGCCAGCTCGTCCAGCCCGACCGGCACCCGCAGCGCCGCCAGCAGGTCCCGCTCCCCGGTCAGTCGGCCGACCTCGGCCTCGGCGGCGGTCAGGGCCCGGGTCGCCTCGGCCAGCTGCGGCACGGTGGCGGCCACGGTCGCGGCCAGCGCCCGCAGCGCGTCGGCCCGCTCGGCCGCGGCGGTCTCGGCCGCCTCGGTCGCGTCCGCGTAGCCGGCCAGCCGGCCGGCGGCGAAGTCGGCCTGCTGCCGCTGGGCCGCCGCCTCGGCCCGGGCCCGCTCCGCGATCTCCCGGTAGATCCGGATGCCGAGCAGGTCGACCAGGGTGTCCTGGCGCTCCTTGGCGGTCGAGTGCAGGAACCGCGCGAAGTCGCCCTGGGGCAGGATCACGCACCGCACGAAGTGGTCGTACGAGAGCCCCAGCAGCCGCTCGACCGCGGCGCTGACCTCGCTGTCGGCGGCGATCACGTCGCTGCGCTCGCCGATCGCTCCGGTTCTTCGGTCGTTTCGCCCGTCAGCTGGCGCAGCGGCGGTCCCGGCCGGGTCGGCCAGCCGCTCCAGCCGGGCGTTGCGGACGCTGACCCCGCCGCGGGCGGCCCGGCGCAGCTCCCGGACCGCGACGTAGCGGGACCCGCCCGCGTCGAAGACCAGCCGGACCACGCCCCGGCCGGCGGTCGGAGCCAGCGCCCACTCGACCGCGCGCCGGTTGTCCCAGCGCGGCACCGAGCCGTACAGGGCGAAGACGATCGCGTCGACCACGGTGGACTTGCCCGCGCCGGTCGGGCCGACCAGGGCGAAGAAGTCGGCGTCGCGGAAGTCGACCGTGCACGGGTGCCGGAACGAGCCGAACCCGTCGAGGTCGAGCAGGACCGGCCGCATCAGCCGGCCTCGCCGGTGAGCACCTGCTCGTGCAGGCGGGCGAACAGAGCCTCGACCCGCGGGTCGGCGACCTCCCGGGTGGCCAGGTAGTCGCGCAGCAGCTCGGCCGGGGCGCGGTCGGTGCGGGCCCGGTCGGGGGTCGCGGCCGCGGCCGTCTCGGACCGGGCCAGGTGCACCTCCAGCGCCCCGGGCAGCAGCTCCCGCACGTCCTCGCGCAGGCCGGCCCGGGCCGACTCCGCCACCACCACCTTGACCAGGTCGTCGGGGTCCACGGTGGCGGCCTGGGCGGCCAGCTCGGCCAGGGTGCCGCGCAGGGTGCGCAGCCGGCGGGCGCTGGTGACCGGCACCTCGGTGACCCGGGCCGGGGTGTCCGGGGTGGCCTCGACCACCAGCACCACCGGGTCGCTGTCGACCTCGCCGAAGTCCACCCGCAGCGGGGCGCCGCAGTAGTGCACCGGGCACGGCGCCGGGATGGACTGGCGCCGGTGCAGGTGGCCGAGCGCGACGTAGTGGGCGTCGGCCGGGAAGGCCGCGGCCGGCACGTGGTAGTCGAAGATCGACTGGGACTGGCGCTCGCCGCCGCCGTCGATCGCGGCCCCGGTCACGGTCAGGTGGGCCAGCACGACGTTGACCGCGCCCGGCCCGAACCCGGCCGAGAGCATGGCCAGGATCTGCCGGACCCAGGCGTCGTAGCCGGCCGAGTTCTCGGCCGGGGTGTTGGCCAGCAGCTCGGCCGAGCGGACGGCCCAGCGCTGGGACAGGAACGGCACGGCCGCGACCCGCAGCGGGGAGCCGTCCGAGCGGGCGGTCAGCTCGACCACGCCGCCGTCGGCCGGGCGGCGCACCCGGCCGACCAGGGTGATCCCGGCCGCGCCGGCCAACGGGCGGTAGGCGTCCAGGGTCGGCGCGTTGTCGTGGTTGCCGGCGATCGCGACCACCTCGGCCCCGGTGTCCCGCAGCGCCAGCAGGCTGCGCACGACCAGTTGCTGCGCGGCCGGGTTGGGGGTGGCCGTCTCGTACAGGTCGCCGGCCACGAGGACGGCGTCGACCTGCTGCTCGCGGGCGATCCGGACGATCTCAGCCAGCACGGCCTGCTGCTCGGGCAGCCGGTCGTGGCCCTTGAGGACCTTGCCGACGTGCCAGTCGGAGGTGTGCAGGAAACGCACCCTGTCCTCCTTCCGAGCCGAGCGGACCGCGACACCGTACGTCCGGCAGCGGCCCCGGACGGCCCGTCCACGCCGAGGAGGCCCGATGTGTGTGGCCGCCGATGCAGCGGGGAACGGATTCCTCGTGCCGACCTCACCGCTGCCCGCCGAGCTGCGCGAGCTGCTCGCCAAGCCGAACCCCGCCGTCATCGCCACCGTCCGCGCCGACGGCCAGCCCATCACCGCCGCGACCTGGTATCTGGTGGACGGCGACCGGATCCTGGTCAACATGGACGCCCGCCGGAAGCGGCTGGAGCACCTCCGCAAGGACCCGCGGGTCTCGCTGACCGTCACGGACGCCGACAACTGGTACACCCACGTCAGCCTCCAGGGCCGGGTCACCGAGCTGACCGAGGACACCGACCTGTCCGGCATCGACCGGCTGTCCACCCAGTACGGCGGCCGGGCCTACCCGGACCGTGAGCACACCCGGATCAACGCCTGGATCGAGATCGACCGCTGGCAGGGTTGGGGCGGCGCCAAGGCGGTCGCGGAGAGCGCGGGCCAGCAGCCTCAGTAGGACTCAGAACGGCGGCGGGTCGTCGTCTCCCGGCAGCAGGTCGAACGGATCCTCGGCCGCGACCGGGGCGCCCGGCCCGGCCGCCGCCCCGCCCCGCTCGCTCTGCCGGGTGGCCCAGGCCGGGAACGGGAACTCCACCGCCAGCGGGACCGGGATGCCGGGCTGCGACACGAACATCGCCCCGGGCGTGGCCAGCGTGGCCCGGATCCGCTGCGACGCCGGCAGGAAGCCGTACTCGGGGCGGCCGGCCTCGGCCGGGTCGAGCCGGCCGACCACCTTGACCGCGCTGTTGGCGATGACCCGGCGCTCCACCTCGGAGGCCGTCTGCTGGGCGCCGATGAGGATGATGCCGAGCGAGCGGCCGCGCTCGGCGATGTCCAGCACCAGCTCCTTGATCGGCGAGGACCCCTCCCGAGGGGCGTACTTGTTCAGCTCGTCCAGCATCGTGAACAGCAGCCCGCCCGGCCCGGCCGCCTCCTTGCGCTCGGTCTCGGCCCGCAGCACCACGCCGACCACGAACCGCTGCCCCCGGTCCGGCAGCGTGTGCAGGTCGACCACGGTGACCTGCTGGCCGTCGGTGGAGACCGAGTGCTGCGAGCGCAGCGGCAGGTCGGCCCGGACCAGCGGCCGGATCGGCTTCAGCGACGAGCGCAGCCGCCGGACGAACGCGTTGACGGTGCCGGTGCCGACGGCCGGCCCGGCCCACTCGTAGCGGGTGTCGTCCTCGGACACCTTGTCCACCACGAAGTCGACCAGCTGGTCGTACGTCCGCAGCAACGTGCCGTCCACGGTCCAGGCGCCCTCGGTGCCGGCCGGCGCGCCCAGCGTCCGCAGCCGGGTGGCGACCTGGTGCACCACCATCGTGTACTGGTTGCGCTCGTCCTCGACGTCGGCGAAGACGTACTGCAGCAGCTCCTGCTGGCAGAACTCGGCCAGCGTCCACCAG
>DATDKW010000066.1:0-5588 GCA_036519715.1 Mycobacteriales bacterium | reverse complement strand
CGGCGCCGGACAGCGACCGGTCGGCGCCGGACAGCGACCGGTCGGCGCCGGACGGCGGCCGGGCGCTGGCCGACCCGGCCTTCGTCGCGGAGATGGTCCGGCCGCACTCGGCCGGCGGTCCCCCCGAGGACCGGCCGTACGGCTTCCTGACCTGGGTCGCGCCGGACCACTTCTTCGCCGGCGGCTGGGCCGGGCAGCACGTGGTGGTGGTGCCCGGGGCCCGGGCGGTGGTCGTGGTGACCGGCGACCCGCGGTTCCGGCTGGGGCCGCCGCCGGCCGACGAGCTGCCGCCGGACTGGCGCCCGGCCCTGGACCTGGTCCGGGCGCACCTGCTCCCGGTCCTGGGTGTCCGTCAGCCGGCGTCCTGAGCGGCCAGCTTGCCGAGGTCGCGGACGCAGAAGCCGTGGTGGGCCCAGTCTTCGTCCAGCAGGACGCCGAGGCACTCTCGCACCGACCGGCCCGCCGCGTACGGGGGCCAGCGGCCGTCGTCCGGCACCGGCGCGGTCGCCGCCAGCCGCTCGGGGGTGACCTCGGCCAGCCAGGCGTCCAGCTCGGCCTCCTGCCGGTCGCGGACCGCGAGCACCTCGTCCAGGCTCGGCCGGGCCGACGGGTCGAGACCGTCCGCCTCCGGCGGCCCCAGGCCGAGGGCCGTGAACGGCTCGGTCAGGCCGAGCACGCAGCGCCGGAACCACGAGTCGTGCACGAAGACGAGGTGGCGCAGCGTCTCCACCATGGACCACTCGCCGCCGACGCCGCGGTGCTCGCTGCCGGCCGGCATGGACCGGACCCGGTCGACGGTCGCGGCCCACTGCTCCCGCAGCTGCCGCGCCGCCTCCCGCAGCTCGGCCGGCCGGTCGGACCGGATGAGCAGCCGCACCGGGTGCCGGCGGTCGAGCTCGGCCTGGACGTAGCCCGTGACCTCGACCCCGTTGACCACCAGGTTGGTGACCAGGCCGTCGATCTCGGCGTCCTGCATGACCACACCGACCAGCCGGGCCCGGCTCAGGTCGCACTCACGGAACTCCGCCCCGCTCAGGTCCTCGTCCAGGAAGCGCATCGGCACAGGCTAGCCAGCGTCCGGTTCCAGCACCCGGGTCGTGTGCGGGAGGCCACGATCTCGTTCAGCCGGGCCCGCAGACTCGTCACCCGATCACGCCCCCGGCCTCGCCGCCGGACCCCGTACTGGAGCGGGACTGTGGCGGCCGCTCCGGCGGCGAGGACCGGACGCTCAGAGGACGGGCCGGCCGCCGGTGACCGCGACCCGGGCGCCGGAGATGTAGCTGCCGTCGTCGGAGGCCAGCAGCACGTAGACCGGCGCCAGCTCGGCCGGCTGCCCGACCCGTCCGAGCGGGGTGTCCTGGCCGAACGACTCGACCTTCTCCGGCGGCATGGTGGCCGGGATCAGCGGTGTCCACACCGGACCGGGGGCCACGCTGTTCACCCGGATCCCCTTCGGCCCGAGCATCTGGGCCAGGCTGGCGCAGAAGTTGGCCACCGCCGCCTTGGTCGCCGCGTACGGCGCGAGGGTCGGCGAGGGCATGTCGGAGTTGACCGACGAGCTGCCGATGATGGCCGAGCCCGGCCCCATGTGTGGCACCGCCGCCTTCACCAGGTGGAACATCGCCTCGACGTTGGTCCGGAAGGTGAAGCCCCACTCGTCGTCGGGGATGTCCTCGATCGAGTCGTGGTTCATCTGGAACGCGGCGTTGCTCACCAGCACGTCGACCCGGCCGAACTCGGAGACGGTGCGGGCGATGACGTCCCGGCAGTGCTGGGCCTCGGACAGGTCGCCGGGCACGAGCACCGCGCGCCGGCCGGCCTCCTCGACGTACTTGGCCACGTCCCGGGCGTCGGACTCCTCGCTGAGGTACGAGATGACGACGTCGGCCCCCTCCCGCGCGTACGCGATGGCGACCGCGCGGCCGATCCCGCTGTCCCCGCCGGTGATGACCGCGACCTTGCCGGTGAGCTTCCCGGAACCGCGGTAGCTGTCCTCACCGCAGTCCGGCACCGGATCCATCTGCGACTGCACGCCCGGCGGTTCCTGCTGCTGCTTCGGCTGTCCCATACCTCGGCGCTACCCGGCCCCGGTCCCGGTATGCGCCCCCGCTCAGGTGACGGCCCGCAGCAGGGCGGCGGTGCCGGCGGCGGCCAGCACCACGACCAGGAACGGGGCCCGCCGCCAGACCAGCACGGCCGCGACGGCCAGGGCCGGCAGCCGCGCGTCGGCGACCAGGCGGTGCCCGTCGCCGACGGTCTGGGTCAGGATCAGCGCGGCCAGCAGCGGCACCGAGACGAGGTCGAGCGCGCGGCGGGTCCGGGGGCCGAGCTCGCGGCCACCGGCGAGGACGGGGCCGACCGCCTTCAGCCCGTACGAGACGGCGGCCAGGGCCAGCAGGACGGTCCAGCTCACGACCGCACCTCCGGCGCCCGGACGCCCTGCGCGATCAGCACGCCGGGGACCAGGCCGGCCAGGGCGGCGATGACCGGGACGCCGGCCGGCGCGTACGGCAGCAGGACGAGGGCGACCACCGCCCCGGCGACCGCGGCCGCGGGGGCGCCGGGGCGGCGCAGCTGCGGCGCCAGCAGGGCCAGGAACGCGGCCGGGAACATCGCGTCCAGGCCCAGCGCCCGCGGGTCGCCCAGACCGGCGCCGAGCAGCGCGCCGACCAGCGTGCCGGCGTTCCAGCAGAGGCCCACGCTGGCCCCGGTGAGCAGGAACGCCCGCCGGGACGACGCCGGGTCGTCCTGGGCCCGGGCCATCGCGGTGGTCTCGTCGATCACCAGGTGCGCGGCCGCGGCCCGGAAGCGCAGCCGGCCGCGCAGCACCGGGGCCAGCGACAGCCCGTACACGGCGTTGCGCAGGGCCAGCATCACGGCCGGGCCCATCGCCGCCACCGCCCCGCCGCCGGCCGCGAGCACGCCCACGAACGCGAACTGCGACGCCCCGGTGAAGACCAGCAGCGACATCACGCAGGCCTGGGCCGGGCTCATCCCGGATGCGACCGCGAGCACCCCGAAGGACACGCCGTACACGCCGACGCCGAGGCCGATGCCGGCGGCCCGGCCCAGGATCCGGTCCCGTTCCATGGCCCGACGCTAGCCAGTTGCGCGGTGCGGGCCGCGGCCGGAGGCTCGGCCCATGACCGACCTGGCGCACGACTACCTCGACCTGGACAGCCTCCTCTCTGCGCAGGAGCGGGCGCTGCGCGACCAGGTGCGCGCCTTCGTCGACGACCGGGTCCGGCCGGACATCGCCGCCTGGTACGAGGCCGCCCACTTCCCCCGGGAGCTGGCCAAGGAGCTGGGCGACCTCGGCCTGCTCGGCATGCACCTGACCGGACACGGCTGCGCCGGCCGCAGCGCCGTCGAGTACGGCCTGGCCGCGATGGAGCTGGAGGCCGGTGACTCCGGGCTGCGCACCTTCTTCAGCGTCCAGGGCTCCCTGGTGATGACCGCGATCTCCCGCTGGGGCTCGGAGGAGCAGAAGCAGCGCTGGCTGCCCGGGCTGGCCGCCGGCGAGCTCATCGGCTGCTTCGGGCTGACCGAGCCCACCGCCGGCAGCGACCCGGCCGCGATGCTCACCTCGGCCCGGTCCGAGCGCGGCGGCTGGGTGCTGACCGGGTCCAAGCGCTGGATCGGGCTGGCGTCGATCGCCGACGTCGCGGTGATCTGGGCCAAGACCGACGACGGCATCCGCGGCTTCCTCGTCCCCACCGGCAGCGACGGCTTCACCGCGACCCCGATCGAGCCCAAGCTGGGCATGCGCGCGTCCATCCAGTGCGACATCACGCTCACCGACGTCCGGCTGCCCGTGGACGCCGTCCTGCCCGGGGTCACCGGTCTCAAGGGCCCGTTCACGTCCCTCAACGAGGCCCGGTACGGGATCATCTGGGGCTCCATGGGCGCCGCCCGGGACGCGTACGAGGACGCGCTGGCGTACGCGCTGGACCGGACCCAGTTCGGCGCCCCGGTCGCGGCGTTCCAGCTGACCCAGCAGAAGCTGGTCGAGATGGTGCTGGAGATCCAGCAGGGCACGCTCGTCGCCCTGCACACCGGGCGGCTCAAGGACGCCGGCCGGCTGCGGCCGGAGCAGCTGAGCTTCGGCAAGCTGGCCAACGTCCGCACCGCCATCGAGGTCTGCCGGCAGGCCCGCACCATCCTCGGCGGCAACGGCATCACCCTGGACCACTCCGCGCTCCGGCACGCCATCAACCTCGAAGCGGTCCGCACGTACGAGGGCACGGACGAGATCCACACCCTGATCATGGGCCGGGCCATCACCGGCATCCCCGCCTTCGCCCCCAGCGGTCAGGGCCTGCGGTAGACCTGCAGCACCACCCCGTTCCGGAACGCCGTGCACCCGGCCGGCTGCAGTGACCGCACGGACAGGCCGTCGGGCACCAGGTTGCGGCCACGGCTGCTGAGCACCGGGTAGACGAACAGCCGGTATTCGTCCACGAGGTCGGCCCGCATGAGCGCGTGCACCACGCTGACGCTGCCGGTCACCCCGAGCTCCCCGCCGCCGGTGGCCTTGAGCGCGGCCACCTCGTCCTCGAGCCGGCCGGACAGCACGGTCGTGTTCTCCCAGGCCGGGTCGGTCATCGTCGTGGACGCCACATATTTGCGCACCCGGTTGAGGTGGTCGGCGCTGCCCGAGGCGTCGTCGGTCTGCAGCGGCCAGTAGCCGCGGAACTCCTCGAAGGTCTGCCGGCCCAGCAGCAGCGCCTCCTCGGCCGCCATCTGCTCCTTCATCACCGCGAACAGGTCCTCGGCGTCGCCCTGGTCGCCGGGGTCGAACCAGTCGTCGGCGAACTCGATGACCCCGTTGGCGCTGATGTTCTCGGTCACGACGAGCCGTCGGCGGTCGGGCACGGCAGATCACTCCTCAGGTCGGGTGGTGTGCACTGTCTAGCCCCCACCTCCGACAGAATCGTCCGGCGCGGCGGACCGGCTGCCCCCGGGCGGACACCCGGTCGAGCTGCTCCCCCGCTGATCGCTCAGCCAACCGGCTCACCCGGTGGTCAACAGAACCGAGCCGGCCGGGCGTGCTGAACAGCGCCCTGATGCAGCTGGAGTACCCGGCCGGTGACGGGTCCGGCACCGCGGTGGAGTTCGCCATCGACCCGGCCAAGTTCCACGACGCCTTCGCCGCCGACGTGCCCGAGGAGGAGGCCGCCGTCATGGCCGCCACCCAGCGGCCGGTGTCCGCCTTCGGCTTCACCGAGCGCAACGGCGCCCCGGCCTGGAAGACGCTGCCGTCCTGGGCCGTGGTCGCGACCGGCGACAAGGCCGCCGGCAGCGACGTGGTGCGGCGCATGGCCGAGCGGGCTGGAGCGACGATCACCGAGGTCGAGGCGTCCCACGTCGTCATGGTGAGCCGGCCCGAGGCCGTCACCGAGGTGATCCGGCAGGCCGTCGACTCGGTCGGCTGACCGCCGGGACCGGGCGGCGGGTCAGATGGTGGTGACCAGGCCCCCGTCGATGGCGTAGTCGGAGCCGGTGACGTTGCCGGACCGCACGCTGGCCAGGAACAGCACCAGGTCGGCGACCTCCTGCGGGCTGGTGAACCGGCCGGTCACCATCCC
>DATDKW010000065.1:0-9902 GCA_036519715.1 Mycobacteriales bacterium | reverse complement strand
GACCTCCCAGGAGGGCATGTAGGTCATCGTCCTGCCTCTCGATCTGCGCGCGGTCATCCTGTCATCGCGATGACGAACGCAGGGCGCCGGATTCGACAGCGGCGGACAGCACGCCGTCCGGCGCCCGCAACATCCGCTTCTGCCGCGGTGTGAGCGTTGCCTGTGGCCGCACAGCGCGAAGGCCGGCTGGGGCCGTCAGCTGCGGACCTGTCCTGCTCAATCGCCCCAGCATCGAGCGCAGACCCAGCGCGGCCTCGTCGTACGACCGGGCCTGGAAGGTCCTGCGCGAGTGCACCGGACGCCGACGAGACGCTCACGGCCGGACGAGAGGATGCGCGGAGGTCTGACGGCGGCACCCCTTGATTCAGACAGCCTAGGATGAGTCGCCGAAGCCGCCCTCGTCGACCACGCACCTCGTCCGCGATCGGCCCGGCCGTGCCCGCCGCTCCGGGTCAGGCGGCGCCCGCGAAGCGCAGGAGGTCGGCGAACGTGAAGCTGCCGGCCGTCGGCGCCAGTGGTGCCACCGGCTTCCACGCGGGGTCCAGGTAGAGGTAGGAGTTCGGGTCCCGCTGCAGGAGCCCGACGAGGACCTCCGCCATGATCCGGCCGCCCACCGGTCCGAGCCGCTCCCCGTTGTACGGCGGGAGCTCCGCCTCCTTGAGGATGTAGAACCACAGCGGCGCCTCGCCGGCCCAGCCCGGATCGGTCAGGCCGAGGGTCGCGTTGCTCAGCGGGGTGAGCCGCATCGCCTTCGCGACCTGCTGCCCGGAGGGCAGCCCGACCTTCTTGCCGCGGCGGTTGTTGCGCACGGCCAGGTTGATCGTGGGATCGGGGGGCGGGACGGCGGACCCCGGAAGCGTGCTGAGCGGGATCGACAGCTTGGTGTCGATCTTGCGGGGCTTGCGGGCCGGGAAGTTCGGGTCGACCGGCAGGATGTTCTTCCAGTCGATGACCAGGTCCGCCGGCAGCGGCCGGCCTCCGTTGAGGTTGCGGCCGCCGGCCGGGCCGAAGACGTCCACGACGCCGGTGTCGTTGAGGACGTAGAAGGGCCGGATGATGCTGTGCCCGAACCGGTAGGCCGCGACCGAGAACTCGATCGGCATGAACGGCCGGCCGGTCTTGTTCGTCGGCTTGTAGTAGTTGAGGTTGATCACCGGCGCTTTCCCGGCGACCTCCTTGTACACCGCGCCGCTGGTCCCCACGAGCTCGTCGCCGACGAAGCGTGGCAGGAAGTCGTGGATGATGGCCCACTGCCAGTGCCACCGGGTCATCCGGCGGGCGGTCTCGAACAGCCACTCCTGGCGTACGCCCTGGGACCGCGCGTGGTCCACGATCCGGTTGTGGAACTGGATCATCGCCTTGTGGAACTGGAGCACGATCAGGTTCTCGTCGTTGCGCGGGTCGCCGATGATGGCCCGGCCGGTATCGTCCCGCGGCACGTCCAGGACACCGTTCACGTTCGGTCGCAGCAGCAGCTTGGCCCCGTCCGCCGGGTCGTAGAGCTGCGGGTCCTGCGCCGGACCCCGTCCGTACACGGAGTCCAGGTCGTAGCGCGGCGTACGGAAGTTGACCGTCGCGTCGGGGTCGGACGCCTGCTGGTCGAGCGGCGTCGTGTCGAGCGTGACGTCGTGGTCCAGGAACTGCCCGATGAACGTGAACCCGGCGAACAGGCGTGGGCTCGTGGCGAGGAACTCGTCGCTGGTGCTGGGCTCGACCATCTTGCTCGCCAGGTCGTCCAGCAGCGCGTCGGGCGGCGAGTACGCCGGGAGACTCTTGAACATCGTCCCGAACCGGCCCTCGGCGAGCCTGTTCTTGCTCGTGAGGAACATGCCGCGCATCTCGGCGCCGTGCAGGGCGGTCCCCGCCTCGGCGGCGGCGGCCCGGCCGCCGCCGAGCGGCAGCCGGGTGCCGACCAGGGCGCCCGCCCCCAGGGCCGCCGCGCCGGCGAGGAACCTGCGGCGGGACGACCGGTTGTGTTGCCAGCCCCGGAACGGGTGATCGTGGGAATTCATCGCTGTGTCCTCACTGAGCCGTCCTGACCGAGCCGATGGGCTAGCTGACCGTGAGATTGCCGGATGACAGCAGGCCGGCCCGGGTGTAGAAGATCGGTCCCTCAAGCTTGCTGCCTACGGCACCTGCCCCGGCCAGGGAGATCTGGAAGAAGTCGCCGGGGGACGGCTTCAGGTTGTTGTCGTTGTCCCGGACGATGACCTCGAACCGGCACGTCGAGGTGCTCGTGGTGCACGCCTTCGGGAAGAACAACGGCGCCGCGGAGGTGGTCCGGTACTGGCCCAGGAAGATCAGCTCGTTGCCGCCGGGGGGCGGGTTCTGGCCGGCGCAGATAGCGGACTCGAGCACCGGGTCGATCGTGTCGACGGTCCCGTGGATGCCGAACGGCGTGGTGAGCACGGCGGTGCTGCGCTCGGTGTAGGAGAGCTCGATGGCGAGCTTCCCGGTCTGCGGGTTGGTGCCGCCCTTGTCCTCGCAGCTGAACGAGAAGCCGAACGACGCCGAGGCGTTGAAGGCGCCGACCTGGGGCGGGAGCTGTCCACCGCCGCGGCCGGTGCACGCCGTCAGGGTCACCGCCAGGAGGCCGGTCGCAGCCAGGAGAAGCGAACGGCGACGGGGGGAGTGCAACCCGATCATGTGATGACCTCCGTATCGCGGGGCTGATGGGCGTGGCCCGACATCGCGTCGAGCGCTACCGTCGCTCCCACTCGTGTACTTCTGGCATTGAAACGGCGTGCCGATGTGTGCTTGACGCATCGTCCGGCAGATCGTGACGCCCCGAGGGTACGCAGTTGGTGCGAGAACAGATGGAGGCATGCCTCCGGGAGCGTCGCCGGTCCGGGCCACCCGGTCGGTCCTTCAAGCGTGACGGAGCCACCGCGCAGGTGCCGCGACCAGCTCGCCGGCGCCCGGACCCACCCGGTCAGCCGGCTGCACCGGCCGCTGCTGCAGGCCCTTGCGCGATCGTTGATGTCAGCGCGGCCGTGGGGGCCACGTAATCTGGATGAGGTGACCGCCGCGCCGCCCTGGACCGTCCGGCTGGACGCCCGCTTCGCCCGCGAGCTGCCGGAGCTGGCCCGGCCCTGGCGGGCCGAGGAGCCGCCGGACCCGCGGCTGCTCGTGCTCAACGAGCCGCTGGCCGCCGAGCTCGGTCTGGACCCAGGGTGGCTGCGCGGCCCCGACGGCCTGCGGCTGCTGGTCGGCACCCTGGTCCCGGACGGCGCGACCCCGGTGGCGCAGGCCTACGCCGGTCACCAGTTCGGCGGGTTCGTGCCGCGGCTCGGCGACGGTCGCGCCCTGCTGCTCGGGGAGTTTCCCGGCGACGAGCGCGACCTCCATCTCAAAGGCTCCGGCCGGACGCCGTTCGCCCGCGGCGGGGACGGCATGGCCGCGGTCGGCCCGATGCTCCGCGAGTACGTGGTGAGCGAGGCCATGCATTCCCTCGGCATCCCCACCACCCGCTCGCTGGCCGTGGTTGCGACCGGGCGCCGGGTGCGCCGCGACACACTGCTGCCGGGGGCCGTGCTGGCCCGGGTCGCGAGCAGCCACCTGCGGGTGGGCAGCTTCCAGTACGCGGCGGCCACCGGCGACGTCGACCTCCTGCGCCGGCTCACCGACCACGCCATCGCCCGCCACCACCCGGCGGCGGCAGCGGCTGAGCGGCCCGCGCTGGCGCTGTTCGAGGCGGTCGCCGCCGCACAGGCCGCCCTGGTCGCGCGCTGGATGCTGGTCGGGTTCGTGCACGGGGTGATGAACACCGACAACATGACGATCTCGGGCGAGACCATCGACTACGGCCCGTGCGCCTTCCTGGACGCGTACGACCCGGCGACCGTCTACAGCTCGATCGACCACGCCGGCCGCTACGCGTGCGGCAACCAGCCGATGGTGGCGGAGTGGAACCTGGCCCGGCTGGCCGAGGCCCTGCTCCCGCTCCTCGACGCCGACCAGGACCGCGCGGTCGAGCTGGCGGTGGAGGCGCTGGGCGGGTTCCGCGGCCGGTACGCCGCCGCCTGGTCGGCCGGCATGCGGGCCAAGCTCGGCCTGCCCGCCGGCCCCTCCGGCGGTCCCCCCGACGCCGTCGCCGCGTCGCTGGCCGAGGAGCTGCTGGCGCTGCTGGAGCAGGGCCGCACCGACCACACGGCGTTCTTCCGGGCGCTCGGCGCGGCCGCCCGCGGCGACGCCGAGCGGGCCCGTGGCCTGGTCCTCGACCTGACCGCGTTCGATGCGTGGGCGGACCGGTGGCGGGCGCTCGGCCCGGACGCCGCGGCGATGGACCGGGCGAACCCGGCGTACATCCCCCGCAACCACCTCGTCGAGGAGGCGCTCGCCGCGGCGAGCGCCGGGGACCTGAACCCGGTCGGCCGGCTCCTGGAGGCCGTCACCGCGCCGTACGACGAGCGCCCCGGGCTGGAGCGCTACGCCGCCGGCCCGCCGGAGGACGTCCCCTACACCACCTTCTGCGGGACCTGACCGCGCTCGGCCCGCCGCCGCCCCTCGCGGAGGTCGGTCCGCCCCGCAGTGTCGGCGCCCGACGTCTCGGTATTCGTGTACCGGATGCCGGTCTCCTCCGCGACCTCCCGGATGCTGCCTGCATGATCGTCTCGCCGACGTCAAGCATGCCGCCGGTCAGCGCCCACAGGTCGGCTTGGACGTTCTCCGCTCGATCGGGATGTCCGCCGCCAGCTTCCACAGATGCCTCTGTGTGCAGGTCGTACGCGCGCAGCTGCTTCCCGACAGCGACGTAGATCGCGTGCTCGCCGGTGACGGTCGGGCATGTAACTGTGCGGCCGAAACCAGTCCGGGCGGTCCAGGCGACCCGGTCGGCCGCTGGGTGGGGTCGCTGGTTCGGACCCGGCCGTGGCCGCGACCTGGCTCGGCACGGCCGGTTCTCGGTCAGGTTGGGTCGTGCTGGTAGGCGCGCTGGCTGAGCACGCCGTTCCCGCAGACGGCGTAGGTGAACGGCGCTCGGATCGGCTCGGTCTCGTCCGGTGGGATGACCTGCAGGAATGCCGCGTTCGAGCAGGGCGGCGCCTCTGGGCTGTGGATCCAGGTGAGCGCCGAGTAGGCCCGGTCTCCCGGCTGGAGCGTGACCAGTTCGGGTCGTGGGCCGCCGCGCTCTTGCCGGGTGTGCTGGGCGGCGCCGGCCGCGTCCAGCAGTTGCACGCCGCCGTAGCCGTAGATCCGACAACGGTGTGCCGACTGGTTGACCAGCGCGAGGTTGAGGCCGGTGTGGCCCATCCCGGAATCGGCCTGGCCGACCTCGAGGGCCAGGTCTGCGGTGTGGCAGCGCGGCGTCGCGGGTCGGGGCGGTTCCGTATGGTCCTTGCCGCTGGTCCTCGCGTGCGGGGTGGTGGACGTGTGGTCGACCGATGCCGGGTTGCTGTCCGCGCCGGAGGCCTGAGGAACCGCCGGAGCGCTGATAGCCGCCGGCCCGGGATCCCGGCTACATCCGGCGGCGAACACCGCCGAAGCCATGGCGACCACCAGAACGGCGGTGGGAGTACGGCTGCGTCGTCGTCCGGCCACGGCTATTTCGCTGTGGACACTCGTCGTCCTCGTTCTGGCGCGCCGGGAAAGCTTGTTCGGGCTCATGTGAGGCTCCCCATGTGAGCGACGCCGAATGCGTCGCGTCCGTCCGGTGGATGCGGTGTGACCGCTGAATGTTGCCTGCGCTCGGCGGGTGCGACCGGCCGGCCTAGGTCGCCCGGCTCCCACGCAGACCCAGAACTCCGGCCCGGGCTGCGCCGGGAGCGTCACGACCCCACACACGCTCCGGCGGTTGGACTGTCGTTACGGGCCAACGGCGGCGCACCCGAACGACGACATCGTTGGTAGGGCCGCTCCCGGCGTCAGTCCTGTCCAAGGTCGCGCTGGACGGAGGTGACCATCCAGATGTCACCGCCCGGGCGCCATCGCTGGCCGCGGACGTCGGCGTTCTCGCCGATCGTGTCGTCGACGACGGAGACATGGTTCGCTGATAGGAGGGTCCCGTGCGGGTGCCGCCAGCCGTAGGCGCCGGCGACGCAGAGCTCGGCGTTGGCGACCGGGTCTCCGCGCCAGGGCTGGTGACCCTGGTCGAAGGACGCCTGCAGGGCAGCCGGGTCGGGCTCAACGCAGGCAGGCGGAAGGACCAGCTGCTTGTTCGCGTCGATGCCGGTGACGCCCCAGATCCCCGCCGTTCCGTGCCGTGCGGGCTGCTCGAGCCGGATGCGGGCGATCAGCCGGGAGCGGGCCTCGGTGACGGCGACGACGTGCTCACCGGTCCGGGAAATCCGCCAGGCGGCGGCGCCGAGGCCGCGGCGCAGGCACTGGAGCACGACCCGGGCCGGGTCGAGCCGCCAGGGGATGTGTCCCGCGTCGGCGGCGCGCTGCAGGCCGTCGGCGGGAGCGTTCAGCTCGCAGGCGGCGGGAACGGCCACCGGCCGCAGCAAGGGTGGTCGCGGGTCGGTCGGCGTAGTGGGCCGGGCGGTGGGCCGGGCGGTGGGCCGGGCGGTGGGTGCGCGGGAGACCGTCGGGTGAGCGGTCGGTCGCGTCGGTGAGTTGGCGCCGGTGGTCGGTGTCGGCGGCCCGGATCCTGGGCCGGCGATGGCGGTGAGGCCGGTCGGTTCCCCGCTCGGAGGGGATCCGCCGGTGCACGCTGCGAGGAGACCGGCGGAGGCCAGCACGGAGGCCAGCACGGCGGCCAGCGTCCCGACCACAGTCCACCTACCGGCCCCAAGACGACGAATCGATGGCATCGGAACTCCCCCCGGTTAGCGGCGCCTGACGCGCCACGATTACCGGGCTGACGCCCGACGCTCGACCAATGTTGTAGGCCGGTCCGCTGCGCTGCCCGATCGAGCACCACCCGCCCCGGGCGCGGAAGACCCGCCGTCGCGCGGCATTTGCTGACAAGCCCCGGCAGATCGCCGGGTGCCCTTTCGCGCATCCCCGGGGGCGGCGGGCAACTCGACGCGTACTCGGAGCATCCCCACCAACGACCCTGTCACGCAGCTGCCGCTGCCCGTCCACCCAGGATGATCCATGAGACCGACCCTGCGCCGACTTCCGCTTCCCGCCGCCGCTCTCACAGTTGTACTGGCCGCAGCAGGGTGCGGCGGGACCGCCAGCACCCCGACGGGACCCGCGCCCACCAGCGTCGGTCCGCTCGCCACGACCCTCTCCACGCCGGCCGAACCTGCCCCATCCACGGTGGCCATGCCGCCGCCGTCGACCGCACCAACTCCTCGAACGACGACACCGCCCGAACCTCGCGTGCACTTCACCACCCCGCAAGGAGCCATGCGCTACCTCGCCGCCGCGTACAACCGCGACGACCTTCCGGCGCTGAAGAAGGTCACCAACTCCTCGGCCCGGAGGGCCCTGATCGCCATGCGCCAGGAAGCCACGAACCTCGCGCTCACCAGTTGCAGCCGGCGTGCCTCCGGCGACTACGTCTGCCAGTTCCGCCACGACTATCCCTCGCAGCTGCGCCGCACCGGCCACGGTCAGGCCACGTTCCTCGCCGCACCGGCCAGCAAACCCGGCTGGTACATGACCGTGCTCATCGACTGCGGATAAGCCCTGGCCAGCCGGCTCGAAGCTGCCGTCCCGATCTCGCGGCACCTAGATCTCGACCGGTCCGACCTCAGTCAGCACGGTCTTGATTCTGCTGCCGTTGCCGGAGTTCTGGCCGTTACGGCCAGCCGGATCGTGCTTGTCGTAGCCGACGTGCTCAGACATCTCCGCATCCAGTGCAGTCTCCAGCACCGTCTTCGCAACCCTGGGTAGTCCCAGGGGCGCGCGTCGGGTAGTAGGGGTGCATGCCGCACCGCGGTGGCCGCTAAGAGCCCAGGCGTGACCGGATCCGGGTGTGTTCAGGCTCTTGCAGGGCACCGGCCGGCCATGGATGTGGCCGGTCGGCGGCGGGGCGTAGTGCCCATGGCGGGGGGCGCCGTCCGGTTCTGGAAGCGGTGCCGCGGTGAACTCCTGCCGGGCCGAGGCGGGCCGATCAGATCGGCGGACACGGGGCCCTCCTGAACCGCGGCGGAAGGGAGTCGCCGAGTGCCGTGCTTGCCGGCACTTCGCCGGCGCCCGCGGATGGCGTTGGCCGACGAGCCGTCCCGCGCCCCTTGTGTCGGCTGAAGGTCACCAGTAGGTGACCGTCAGCCAGGCGGCACAGTAGACGGCTGCGCAGGCGGTCAGCGCGAAAAAGATCACCCACAGCCGTGCCGGTAGGCCGATCGTCTTGGACAGCGCCTGCGCGTCACCGAGGCCATGGACGAGCCCCGACATGGTGTCCCGGACCGACCCCAGCAGCAGCGTCCAACCGAACACCAGGAGCACCGCATCCTGTGTCGGACCGTCGGCGTGGTGAACGGCCAGATACAGCCCGGCGCTGAGGAGAAAAACGACGGCAAGCCCGAACACATTGCGCACGGAGACCAGGACCAGCACAACCCCGCCCAGCAAGACCATCAACGCCGCGCCGCCGCGCTCCACATGCGCCGCGGCCAGCGCGCCTAATCCGACGGCCGGCGGCGTGAGATAACCGGCCATCAAGAAAGCCCCGCCATCCCGCACGCGGTTCGTGGCCTTGGTGCTCCCGGTCCCGTCTCGATTGACCCGGATGCTGCCCACCTGGCTGCCGCTGGAGCGACCTACGACCAACGCGTGACCGCCTTCGTGGACGACGGTGACCACGTGCGTGCCGATCGACCGCCACAGAGGGGTGGCGGTAACCCCGACCGCGACCGCGACGGCGATCCCATCGTTCATCCAAGAAGCTTACGAACCGCTTCCGGAGCGCCACAGGGAGTGAAGGGCGGAAGTAGGACCAATGTCGGACGGATATAGCTGCGGAGCTCGGCCTGCTACGCCGCAAAGCGTCGGCTTCATTACCAACGGAATGGAAGCGGCCGCGGCAAAGGCGAGAGGAGCCGGCCGTGGACAGACGTGGCGGTCAACGCGGGCAGACATCCGCGGGACAGCCGAAAACATCCGACTCTGCCGCACCGCGGGGCACTGCCAACGGCGTCCATCAATGCCCTGGCGGGACATGACTATCCGGAAGGAGATCGTCCGGAATGGGCTCTACAGTGCCGGGCATGACAGAGATCGGAACGGATTGGCGGGTGGTCGATGGCGTTGCGACGGCATGGTTCGACGCGCCTTCGCTGATCGTGGGGGCTGCGCTGGCCGGGCGCATCGTGGAGCTGTCGGCCGAGATCGTGGTCGACCTGCGCGCGACAGGCACACGGGTGCGCCTCGACTCAGACGAGCACGCCGAGGCGGTGTCGGCGGCCGCGCGGGATCTCGGGCTGACCGCGAACCCTGCCGTCCTGCAGCACCTGAGCGTCGTGTTCGAATCCGCGAACCCGTCTGTGGTGAGGCGGTTCTGGCAGCGCGTGCTCGACTACGCGCCTGGGGAGGACGGCGGTGTGGCGGATCCGCTGCGGCGCGACCCCGCGATACGGATTCGGCAGTCGACCGAGCCACGGCCGTTGCGGAACCGCATCCACCTCGACGTGGTGCGGCCGGCCGCGGCGGTCGAGCAGGCGAGTCTTGGTGAGGCATCGGGACCGTTCGGGGTCTGTCACACCGACCCCGACGGCAACGAGGTCGACCTGGTGCCGGGCGCGGCGCTCGGCGAGAGGATCGGGACAGCCGACTGGCAGGCGGTGTTCAGCGCGATGGCGTGCTACCGCGTCACCTCGCCGACGCAGCAGCGTGACCTGGCCGCCGCAGCAGCGGCGCTGGCCGACGACACTGGCTTCCCGCTGCTGGTCGACCTGCGCCCCGGGCTCGTGATCATCGACAGCGGTAAGGACCAGTGGGAGGACGACGCCCACGGCCTCGAGCTCGACTTCACCGACCTCGCCGGAAACCTCCAGACCGCTGCCCGCGAACTC
>DATDKW010000064.1:0-2240 GCA_036519715.1 Mycobacteriales bacterium | reverse complement strand
GGCCCGGTCCGCCGGCGCCCGGCAGGTGCCGGCGGTGCCCGCCCGGTCCGCCGGCGCCCGGCAGGTGCCGGCGGTGCCCGACGGTGCCCGGCTGGGTCCGGCGGGGCCGGCCGCGGCCGCCTGGCTCGCCGCCAGCGGGCTACGGGAGCTCGACCAGTTCGTCGACGGAGTAGCCGCAGGGGGTCGTCGGGCCGGCGCACCGGCTGGTGCCGCACACGCCGAGCGGGTGCCGCCCCAGCCGGACACCCATCCGGACCCCGCCGGCCCGGACCAGGACCAGGCCGGACTCGTCCTCGCCGATCGGCTCGACGTCGTCGAGGCCGTGCAGCCCGGTCACCCGGCGGACGGCGATCTCGGCCACCTGTGCCCGCATGCCCACGGACGTCCGGCCGCGCAGCAGCTCCGGCAGCACCCGGTCGCCGTCGGCGGCCGCGGCCAGCCGGCCCGCGCTGGTGGCGGTGACATGCCCGTAGAGGAAGCCGCCGGGCAGCACCAGCACGTTGCCGGCGAACCGGTCGCCGCCGAGGTGGGTGGTCTCCCAGACCCGGCCGGGCGCGGCGTCGGCCAGCGCCCTGGCCACCGGCCGGCCCAGCGTGGCGCAGCACATGTCCTTGCTGCCGTGGGTGCAGACGCCGAACACGGCCCCGCTGACCGGGGTGCCCACCCCGCCCCGGCCGGACGCGACGGCGGCAAGGTCGAGGTCGGCCAGCTCCCGCAGGTCGGTGATCTCGACCCGCTCCAGCCAGCGCCGGTCCGGGTGGGCGCTGCCGACCAGCACGGTCCGGGTCGCGGGGGGACCGGCGCGGTAGCCGGGGCGGCGGATCAGCAGCGGCCGCAGCCCCTGCCGCCGGCGCAGGTCGGCCAGCTCCCGCAACCGGGTCGCAGGCAGGGCCGACACCAGCACCGTGTCGGCCACGTCGCGGGCCCAGGCCTCCGGGTGCTCGATGAGGATCCAGGACCGCATCGGCGTCGCGGTGCCCTCGGGCGTCTCGCCGAGCGTGCGGGCGACGGTCGCGCACCCGGGCGCGACGGTGGTCGCTTCGGGCCGGGCAGCGATCGCGGTCATGGGGTGAGGTTAGCCTGCCCTAACCCAGACGGCCATCTCGGTACGGGCTCAGCCCGAGTGCGGGCTCAGCCGAAGCCGTACGGGCTCAGTCGAAGCCGATCGCGAACGCGGCCTCCAGGTCGTGGCGCGAGTAGGCCCGGAAGGCGATGTGGGTGGAGGTGTCCAGCACCCCCGGCACCTTGTCCAGCCGGCCGGCGATGACATCGGCGACCTGGTCGAACTCGCGGACCCGGACGACGGCGACGAGGTCGACGTCGCCGGCGACCGAGTAGACCTCGCTGACCCCGTCCAGGGCCGCGATGGCTTCGGCTACCTCGGGGATCGAGTCGGTGGCGGCGGTGACCATGACGATCGCGGTGATCACGGGCGCAGCCTACCGGGTCCGCGCGAACGGGGCGCCGTGACCCAGTCGTAATGTGAGCGCTCCCAAATCGGTATTGACACCACCAGGTGATTGCCGGGATCGTCTTGGGAGCGCTCCCACGGTGTGGCCCCGATCACACCATTCGGTCCCCAGCACGTACTTCGCAGACCCACAGAGGGGGTACTCGGCATGATCCGTGCACTGCGCCGCCGTGGTCCGGTGGCGCTCGGCGCCGGACTCGCGGCGATCCTGGTCGCCGCCACCGGTTGCGGCGGCGACGACGGCTCGGCCGCGGCGTCCGGCGGTGGGGGCGGCGACAAGATCGCCCTCACCGTCAACGTCTTCGGCAACTTCGGCTACAAGGAGCTGTACCAGCAGTTCCAGGCCAGCCACCCCAACATCACCATCACCGAGCGCGGCACCGGCTCGGACCTGTCCAACTACACGCCCGCGCTGACCAAGAACCTGGCCGCGGGCAGCGGCGCCGGTGACGTGGTCGCCCTCGAAGAGGGCATCATGATCCAGTTCAAGCAGCAGGCGCAGCGGTTCGTCGACCTCGGCCAGTACGGCGGGAACGACGACAAGGGCAACTTCCTGCCCTGGAAGTTCGAGGGCGGCCAGTCCGCCGACGGCACGAAGCTGATCGGCCTCGGCACCGACGTCGGCAGCATGGGCATGTGCTACCGGCGCGACCTGTTCCAGAAGGCCGGCCTGCCGACCGACCGGGACGCCGTGGCCAAGCTCTGGCCGAGCTGGTCCGACTACGTCTCGGTCGGCAACCAGTTCAAGGGCAAGAACACCGGCGCCAAG
>DATDKW010000063.1:0-2226 GCA_036519715.1 Mycobacteriales bacterium | reverse complement strand
AGCCGCTCGGCCGCGACCCGCAGGTTGAGGTCGGAGGCGGCGAACACGCGGGCGGTCTCGATCAGCCCGCCGCCGCGCTGCCGGTCCTCCTCCAGGAACGTGCGCAGCCGCGGGTCGACCAGCCGCCGGGCGGTGTCGTCGGCGTGCAGGGCCAGGTAGTCGAACGGGGACAGCCGCGGCAGCGCCACCACCCCGCCGTCCACGCCCACGTCGGCCAGCGCCGCGCTCGCCTCCTGGTACGCCCGGGGCAGCTCGGCGATCCCGGACGCGACCGTGCCCACCCCGACCGCCAGCGGCACCCCGCCGATCCGCAGCCGGCGCTGGGTCTCCTGCAGCCGGTCGCACACGTCGGCGGCGTCGCCGGCCGGGTCGGCCGGGCGCAGCGCCGCCACCACGACCAGCTCGCCCCGGCGCCGGACGACCAGCGCCCGCCCGGTCGGCCCGCCCGCCCGGACCAGCGCCTCGGCCGCGACGTGCGGGGCGTCGGCGTCCGCGGTCACCGGCATGGCGCAGGCGACCAGGGCCGGCGTCCGCTCGGCCAGCCCGTGGGCCTGGGCCGCCGCCAGCAGCGGCCGGTGCGTCGGCAGCTCCCCGGCCAGCAGGTGTTCCAGCAGGTCGCGGCGCTCCCGGTCGGCGTCGGCGACCAGGTGCTGCTGATACTCCACGTACGCCCGGGAGGCGTGGGTGCAGGCGATGTCGCTGAAGCGCATGACCTCGGTGGCCAGCTCCAGGGCGGCCTCGTGCCCGGCCGGCGACTCGCCGGCCTGCTCCAGCACCGCCTCCCAGAAGACCTGGCGGCCGATCCGGAACGCGTGCAGGAAGTCGTCCAGCGCGATCCCGGCCCGGGCCCGCCGCAGCGCGCAGGGCCGGGCGAAGGCCAGGTCCTGCCGGGTCACCGGCCGGTGCTCGAGCGCGGCCAGCTTGGTCCGGTAGTGCCGGCAGACCTGGTCCCGGACGTCGGCGAAGAACGCGGCGTCGCGGCTGCGGTAGGCCGGGATCTCCTCCGGCATCCGGGTCACCGCCCGCTCGGCCAGCTCCTCCAGGTCGGCGTGCAACGCGGTCAGGATCCGGTCCCGCTCGGACCGGGCGGTGCGGGTCGCGGTGAGCGCCATGCCTCAGGTGACCACGACATGTCGTCCCGTAACAATGGTGTTGTCCCGGCGACACAACGCCGGGGCCCAGAGATTGTGGTGACACACCGATTACGCGGGTCGGGGGCGGTCCTACGGTCGGCCTGATGCCCAATGACGCCGCGCTGACCGTGACCGATCTGGTCGTGCGGTTCGGTGGTGTCACGGCCCTGGACGGCGTCTCCTTCGCGGTCCGTCCGGGTGAGGTCTGCGGGCTGATCGGCCCCAACGGCGCGGGCAAGACGACGCTGTTCGACTGCGTCAGCAGGCTCACCCGCCCCCGGTCCGGCCGGATCGAGTTCGCCGGGCACGACCTGCTGGCCCTGCCGGCGCACCGGGTGGCCCGGCTCGGGGTCGCCCGCACCTTCCAGCACCTGGGGCTGGTGCCGTCGCTGTCGGTCCGGGACAACGTGATGCTCGGGGCCCAGGGGACGGGCCGGTTCCTGTCCGCGGGCCTGCGGCTGCCGGGCGTACGGAAGGCCGAGCGGGCGCTGCGGGAGCGGGCCGACGCCGTGCTGGACCGGTTCGGGCTGGCCGCGCTGGCCGCCCACCCGGCCGCCGGGCTGCCGTACGGGACGCTGAAGCGGGTCGAGCTGGCCCGGGCCCTGGCCGCCGACCCGGCCCTGCTGATGCTGGACGAGCCGGCCAGCGGGCTGTCCCACGGCGAGGTCGACGAGCTGGCCGGGCTGATCGAGGACGTCCGGGCCGGCACCACCGTGCTGCTGGTCGAGCACCACATGGGCATGGTCATGCGGCTGTCCGAGACCGTCGTGGTGCTCGACTTCGGCAAGGTGGTGGCGACCGGGACGCCGGCCGAGGTCCGGGAGGACCCGGCCGTGCTGGCGGCTTACCTCGGGACCCCGGCATGACCGTGCCGCTGCTGGAGATCGCGGGCCTGACCGCCGCGTACGGGCAGGTCCGGGCGCTGCACGGGGTCGACCTGACCGTGGGCGAGGGCGAGGTGGTGGCGCTGCTCGGCCCCAACGGCGCCGGCAAGACGACCACCCTGCGGGCGGTCTGCGGGATGGTCCGCACCGCCGGCCGGGTCGCCTTCCGGGGCCGGGACCTGACCGGGCTGGCCACCGAGAAGATCGCC
>DATDKW010000062.1:0-28957 GCA_036519715.1 Mycobacteriales bacterium | reverse complement strand
CCGATGATTCCCACCAGCCCGGTCGCCACCGCCGGTTGCCACCGGGTCTCGACCGCCCGCCGCAGGCGACCCGGGGCCGGCGCGGAGTCGCGACCACCGAACACCGCGGTGAGCTCGCCGATGCCGCCGACGCCGAGCAGGTTCCCGGCGACCACGGCGAGGACCCCGGCCGTCAGCGCAGGGCGGAGCAACAGCCCGAGCCCGACCAGGATCGCGACGCCGCCGCGGGCGACATGGACCCACGGCCGGGGTGCGGCGGGGGTCAGCCGGGCCCAGGCGCCCGCGGCGGCGGCCCGGTCCAGCCGCGGCACCCGGCCGGCCGCCGCCACGGCCAGGAGCAGGCCGGCAGCCGCCGGCACCGCCGCCGTCCACCACAGGGATCCGCCGAAGGTGCGGACGGCGGCGGCGATCATCGCCCCGCGCAGGGTGTCGGTGTCGGTCAGCGAGGCCGTCAGCCCGGCTCCGACGGCGACCCCGCCGACCACGAGGCCGGCGGCCAGGATGCTCCGGCCGACGAGCACCGTGGCCCGCCGGCGGTCACCCGGCAACCCGACGGCGGCAACGAAGGAGAGCAACGCGAGCAGGGGTAGCAGCCAGGACAGCAGTCGGACCGTCCGGATCAACCGGACCGTGCTCGCCGCCGGTGTCCGAGCGCCGACCTGGGCCAGTGTGAGGTCGAGGTCGGCCGGGATCCGCGCCGCCTCGCCCGGCGCCACGGACCGCAGCACGCCGGAGAGGACCACACCGAGGTCGGCCAGCCGAAGCACGATCTGGGTCGGGTCCTCGTTCGTCATCGCCTGGTGTACCTGCCGGGCGGCGAGGCGGACCACCGGCCCGAACCCGGGGCTGGTCACCAGTGAGGTCGCCGCCGCCTCGAGCAGCGGCCGCACGGCGACGAGGTCCGGGTCGACCGCGAGCAGCCGGCCGGTGATCGCCCGGCCGACCTGCTGGGCCACCACCGGATCCGTACGGACGGCGTCGACGTGCTCCGCGAACCGCGCGCCATCCAGCACCTCGCGGTTGACCGACCCGGCCAGCAACCCGAGCGACAGCAGCACCGAGCCCAGCGCAGCGAGCAGGGCCCGGAGCCAGCCCCTGGCGGTCATCCGGGTCATGGTAGGGCGATCCCCTGCCGGCGTATCACCGTCACGGCACGACCTCCAGCGGCGAGGTGTGTGCTGGCACCTCGGCTAAGGCCGGGCCGGCCATCGGCGGCCACAATCAACCCGGGCAGTCGGCTCCGGCTGCGGTCCGGTGTCTCTATCCTCTGCTACATGGTCGGTATCGCTCCGGGTCGGGTGGTCCATGTCTGAGCCGCTGGCCGAGCTCTACCGGGACCTGCACCGCCATCCGGAGCTGTCGTTCGCTGAGACGCGGACGGCGGCGATCGCCGCGACCTGGCTGCGGGAGGCCGGATTCGCGACGACCGACGGGGTGGGCCGGACCGGGGTCGTCGGCGTGCTGCGGAACGGGGACGGCCCGACGGCGCTGGTGCGGGCGGACATGGACGCGCTGCCGCTGCGCGAACGCACCGGCCTGCCGTACGCGAGCGACGCCGTCGGGCTCGATCGCGACGGCGCCGAGGTGCCGGTGATGCACGGCTGCGGGCACGACATGCATGTCGCCTGCCTGCTGGGCGCCGCGCAGGCCCTCGCCGCCGATCGCTCGTCCTGGCGCGGGACCGTGCTCGCGGTCGTGCAGCCGGCCGAGGAGATCGGGCAGGGCGCGCAGGCCATGATCGACGACGGGCTGTACGACCGCTTCGGCCGCCCCGACGTCGTGCTCGGCCAGCACGTCGCGCCGCTGCCGGCCGGGACGCTGGCCGTCCGCTCCGGTCCCGCGTTCGCAGCGGCCGACGCGATACGGGTGGTGCTGTTCGGCCGCGGCGGCCACGGGTCCCGGCCGGAGACGACCATCGACCCCGTCGTGATGGCGGCAGCCACCGTGATGCGACTGCAGACGATCGTGTCCCGGGAGGTCGGCGGCACCGACACCGCGATCGTCACGATCGGCGCACTCCACGCCGGCACGAAGGAGAACATCATCCCGGACCGGGCCGAGCTGCTGCTCAGCGTCCGCAGCTTCGACCCAGCCGTACGCCGGCGCACCCTCGACGCCGTCGAGCGGATCGTCCGGGCCGAGGCGCAGGCGTCCGGAGCCGAGCAAGTCCCGGAAGTCGACGTCTTCGACGGCTTCCCGGCCGTCGTCAACGACGAGCAGGCGGTCGCGCGCACGATGCCGGCCCTGCAGGCGGCCGTCGGGCCCGAGCGCGTCTTCGACCCCGGCCTGGTCACCGGCAGCGAGGACGTCGGCCTGCTCGCCACGGCGGCCGGGGCGCCGTGTGTCTTCTGGCTGCTCGGCGGCGCCGACCCGGGCCAGTCCGGCACGGCCCTCCGGGATCGCGAGGACGTCATGGCCTGGGTCGCGGAGCAGCCCTCGAACCACTCACCGCTGTACGCCCCGGTGATCGAGCCGACCCTGTCGATCGGCGTCGGCGCGCTGGTGTCCGCCGCCCGGACCTGGCTGCCGCCGTCCAGCTGAGGACCGAGCCTTGCCGCTGCCACGAGGGACCGTCCCGACCCGCTGAGCGCAGGGTGAGTTCTCCTACGCCGCCGTCCCGGCACTGGCGGGTGGGCCCGAACCTGCAGGATGGAGCCGTCGGCCGGCCCGGGAAGGCGCGGGAGGCACTGCTCAGCTGAAGACCACGTACTGGTCGGGGGTGGCGCCGGTCAGACGGAAGCGGGCGGGATCGGGGTGACGGCCGCTGCTGAGGCGGATCAGCGTGGGCGCGTCGGTGTCCAGCTCCGCGGACGGCGTCCCGTCGCCGAGCTGGATCTCGCGGTCCGGCAGCCGGACCAGGGTCGGCGGCACGGTCCGGCTGCGGTCGACCAGCAGCAGCAGGGCGTCCTCGATGCCGACGCTCTCGTACGCCCCGGGCTCGCCCAGCGCCTCCCGCACGTCCCCGCCGTGGATCCACTCGCCGAGGGCCAGGCCGTCCAGCCGGCCCTGCGCCGCGGTCACCGCGGCAGCGGCCCCGCCGTACCCCCGCTCCAGCTCGGCCAGGACCTGCTCCAGCGGCCAGGCCCGCCGCTCGGCCACGTCGACCTCGTTCAGCTCCGGCGTGAACCGGTGCAGGCGGCCTTCCGCCGCCCTGGTCAGCGCGCAGCCACAGTGCGCGAGCACGTCCCGGACCGTCCAGTCGGTGCACACGGTCGGCCGGTCGAAGGCCTCGGCCGGGGTGCGGCGCAGGATCGGCAGCAGCGCGTCCCGCTCGGTCAGCAGCAGTCTGGCTCCGGTGTCCGCCGTCACGGGCAGAGCCTAACCATCGCGCCGCCGTACGGTCCGACGCGGCCGGAGCCTCCACAGTGGACGGGACGGTAGTGTCCGGCGGATGCCCCAGCTCCTCGTGCGCCGTCCCTCGCCCGACCTCGCGCGGGGCGAACTGACCCACCTGGAACGGGTCCCCGTCGATGCGGCGCTGGCACTGGACCAGTGGGAGGGCTACGTCGACGCCTTCCGGTGCCGGGGATGGACGGTCGTCCAGGTCGATCCGGCCGATGACCATCCGGACGGGGTGTTCATCGAGGACATGCTGGTGGCCTTCGGCGACCTGGTGGTGGTCGGCCGGGCGGGGGCCGAGTCCCGTCGCGGCGAAGCCGGCAGCGCCCGGTCCGCCGCGGCCGGGCTGGGCGTCCGGATCGCGGAGATCGGCGCACCGGGCACTCTCGACGGCGGCGACGTCCTCAAGGTCGGCCGTACGGTCTACGTCGGCGCGTCGAGCCGGACCAATGCGGCCGGGATCCGTCAGCTACGGGGACTGGTGGAGCCGCTCGGCTGGGCCGTCGTCGAGGTGCCGGTCACCAGGACGTTGCACCTGAAGTCGGGTGCGACCGCACTGCCGGACGGCACGGTGATCGGGGCGGAATCGCTGGTCGACGATCCGGGCCTGTTCGGTGACTTCCTGCCGGTTCCCGAGTCGCACGGATCCGCGGTGGTGGTGCTGGATGCGACCACGGTGCTCATGTCGGCCGATGCGCCGCGGACCTCGGCCCTGCTGCGCGAACGGGGCCTGACCGTGGTGACCACACCGGTGACCGAGTTCGAGAAGCTGGAGGGGTGCGTCACCTGCCTGTCGGTGCGGGTGCGGGACTAGCCGACGGTCGGGCCGGCGTACGCGGGGACGAGCTCGCGGGCCAGCTGCTCCAGGAACAGGCCGGTGTCGGTGACGATGCCGATCGCCTGGGCGCTGCCGCGGTCGGCCAGCTTGGTCACTGTGGCCGGGTTGATGTCCACGCAGACCAGCGGCACCGAGGCCGGCAGGATGTTGCCGGTCGCGATCGAGTGCAGCATGGTCGCGACCATGATGCAGAAGCCGACGCCGGGCAGCTCGGCCCGCATCGCCCGCTGGCCCTCGATCACGTCGGTGTAGACGTCCGGCAGCGGGCCGTCGTCCCGGACCGATCCGACCAGCACGAACCTGCGCCCCGCCGCCACCAGCGCGTGCATGACGCCCCCGGTGAGCAGGCCCTGCTCGACCGCGGCCGCGATCGACCCGGCCCGGCGGATCTGGTTGATGGCCCGGATGTGGTGCTCGTGCCCGTGCGGCACGCCGGCGCCGCGGTTGAGGTCCACGCCCAGCGACGTGCCGTACAGGGCGGACTCGATGTCGTGGGTGGCCAGCGCGTTGCCGGCGAACAGCACGTCCACGAACCCGGCCTCGACCAGCGCGACCATCGCCGGGGCGGCGCCGGTGTGCACGATCGCCGGGCCGCCGACCCAGAGGATCTTGTCGCCGGCCGCCTTGACCTCGTGCACCCGGGCGGCGATCTGCCGCACCAGCAGGGCCTGCGGCTTCTCGCTGGACACGGTCGAGGACATGAACGCGAAGCCCTCGCCCTCCAGAAGCTCCTCCGTCGCCGGCAGCGTCACCCGGACGCCGGTGGCGCCGCAGACGACCTGCTCGCCGGCCTTCACGTCCGAGACCGGGACGGTCCGGACCTGGCCGTCGGTGACGACCAGGCCGCAGTCCATCTCGGCCCGGTCCACCGGGTGCCACTGGCCGTCGAGGCGGACCTCGGTGTGCAGGTTGGTGGTCGAGTAGAACTCGTCCGGGAAGACGCCGTCGCGCGGCGCCGGCTGCAGGGCGGCGTCGACGGCGTGCACCGGGTTGACCCCGTGGATCTGGACCCGGTTGAGGATCCGCTGCAGGGTCTCGTCGTCGTCCGCGCCGACGGCGATCCGGGCGTAGGACTCGTCGTCGTGCTCGCGGCCGAGGTCGAGGCGGTCGACCTTGTAGTCGCCGCCGTACTCCAGGACGTCGTCGAGCACCCTGGCCAGGACGCCGGTGTCCATCAGGTGCCCGGTGATCTCCACGGTCTCCGTCTGCTTCACGGGCCGCAGGTTAGCCGACCACTCCGGGAGCGAGCCGGGGCGACTAGACGATCGCGCCGTCGTCGGGACCGTCGTCGGCGCGGGTCTCGCGCAGGCGCAGCACCAGCAGCACGGCACCGGCCAGGACCGAGACCACGCCCAGCAGGAGCCCGGCCTGGTCGTCCAGGCCGACCAGCCGCGGGAACGCCATCAGCCCGACGCCGAGCACGATGAGGATCGCCGCCAGGACGGTGTGCCGGGACGGGCGGGGGACCGGTGGGGGCGGGGGCGGCTCGAAGTGCTCGTCGGTGCCGTCGTCCAGGGTCGGCGGTCCGTCGATCCACAGCTCCTCGGCCGCGTCGGCCGCGGACTCCTCGTGCTTGGCCCGGGCCTCGGCCGCCTTGTCCAGGTCCTTGCCGCTGGGCAGCGGGTCGGTGTCGGCCGGGCCGCCCCGGCGGCGGCGCCGGCCCCGGTCGGCCTCCGCGTCCGACCACGGGTCGGCGATGAGGTCGTCGCGGTCGCGGTAGGCCCGGTCCGGCATCGGCCGCTCGCCCAGCCAGCCCTCGGTGCCGCCCGGCCCGGGCCGGTTGTCCGGGCGCGGCTCGGTGTCCGGCCGCAGGTCGGGGTCGGCCGTCTCGTCCGGGGCCGCGCCCGGCCCCGGTCCGAAGCCGGCGACGATGGCCTGCCAGGCCTGCTCCTCGGCCTCGTCCGACAGCCCGTGCGACGGCTCGTCGTCGCGGGGCTGCGGCTTCGGCCGGGGCCCGTGCGGCGTCTCGGCCTCGACGATCTCCTGGGCCTCGCGGTGCTGGTCGCGGTCCACGAACAGCCGGTCGGTCGGCGGGGACGGCAGCGACAGCGTCCGCGTGTACGGCTCGACGTCGGCCGAGGGCTCCAGGTAGGCCGGCACCCCGGCCGAGCCGAGCACGTCGAGCAGGTGCTCGCCGACCCGCGGGTCGACGTCCACCAGCGGCACGTACGCCGCCGCGTCCAGCCCGTTGTCCCGGCGGCCGCGCCGGCCGCTGTCGCCGGCCATGTCAGCTCCCGGCCGAGGCGGACGTGTGCTGGCGCACCCACTCGAGGCTGCCGGCGAAGATCGCCGGCGCGTCGTCGTCGAGGGTCGCCACGTGGTAGGAGTCTTCCAGGATCACCTCGGTGACCTCGGTGGAGCGCGCGCCCTCCCGCAGCAGCCGGCCCGACAGCGGCTCGACCACGTGGTCGACCCGGCTGCGGTAGGTCAGGATCGGTGCGGTGATCAGCGCCAGGTCGGCGGCGACCAGCGGCCACAGCTTCGAGACCGAGTACGCCGCCTTGAGCGGGGTCCGCGGGTAGGCCCCCTCGGTCACGCCGGGCTTGCGGATGTCGTCGCCGATGGCCGGGGTCGACGGCACGAACCGGTGCAGCACCGGCAGCGCGTACTTCAGGTCCTTGCGCTCGGAGCCCAGCGACGGGTTGACCAGCACCAGCCCGGCGACCTCGGCCGGGCGCTGCTCGGCCAGCCGCAGCACCAGCGTGCCGCCCATGGACAGGCCCATCGCGAAGACCCGGGAGCAGCGGCCGCGCAGGTCGTCGAAGGCCCGCTCGACCTCGCCGTACCAGTCCGGCCAGCGGGTGTCGTTGAGGTCCTGCCAGCGGGTGCCGTGGCCGGGCAGGCGGGGCAGCCGGGCGCTCAGGCCGGCGGCGGCCAGATGCTCGGCCCAGGGCCGGAGGCTCCGCGGGGAGCCGGTGAAGCCGTGGCTGAGCACGACCCCCACGTCGCCGCCGTCGGCGGCGAACGGCTCCGCGCCGGGCATCACGCCCACGCCGCACCTCCCTGTCGCCGCTGCCCGTCCATCGTCGCACGTCCGGCCGTACCCGTGTCGGGCCCGCAGCCGGTGCCACCGATCGGGCGTCGTTGTCCCATCCGCCGTGGCGCCCGTAGGCTCCGGGTGACGAAGGAGGACGCGGTGTTCTACTGGTTGTTGAAATTCGTTCTCCTCGGCCCGTGGCTGCGGGTGCTGTTCCGGCCCCGGGTGGAAGGCACCGAGCACCTGCCGGCGACGGGCGCGGCGATCATCGCCAGCAACCACCTGTCGTTCTCGGACTCGATCTTCATGCCGCTGATAGTGCCGAGGCGGGTGACGTTCCTGGCCAAGCAGGAATACTTCACCGGCCGCGGGCTCAAGGGCTGGCTCAGCCGGATGTTCTTCACCGGCGTGGGGCAGGTCCCGATCGACCGCAGCAGCGGCTCGGCGGCGAAGGCGGCGCTGGAGACGGGCAAGCGGATCCTGGCCGAGGGCAAGCTGCTCGGCATCTACCCCGAGGGCACCCGGTCGCCGGACGGCCGGCTCTACCGGGGCAAGACCGGGGTGGCCCGGATGGCGCTGGAGGCCGGCGTGCCTGTCATCCCGGTGGCCATGATCGGCACTCGCGAGGTGCAGCCGATCGGCAAGAAGATGCCCCGGATCCGCCGGATCGGCATCCGCTTCGGCCCGCCCCTGGACTTCACCCGCTACGAGGGGCTGGCCGGGGACCGGTTCGTGGAGCGGTCCATGACCGACGAGATCATGTACGAGCTGATGGAGCTGTCCGGGCAGGAGTACGTCGACCTCTACGCGGCCAAGGTCAAGGCGCAGATCGCGGCCGGCGGCAACATCGGCCTGCCCGACGCGGCCGAGGTCACCGACGCCGACCGCCCGGCCCGGCTGCCGAACCAGAAGGCCAGCTGACCGCTACCCGCGCGGGGCGGCGGCGCGGGCCGCTTCGATGGCGTGCCAGCGGGCGAGGTTGTGGCGGGCGTCGGCCAGGGCGTCGTGGCGGTCGGTGCCGCCGGCCGGCAGGGGCGGGCGGCCGGCGTCCTCCCAGCGCTGGGCCAGCTCGTGGGTGAACCGCGGGATGTCCCGCGGCAGCCCCGGCATGGCCCCCCAGAGCTGGGCCAGCACCACGTGGTCGTACGCCGCGTACCAGGCCCAGAGCTCGATCGGCTCGCCCGGCTCTGTGAGGAACGCGTGCAGGTCGGTGCGGATCCGGTCCCGGCTGCGCCAGGCCGGGTCGGCGGGGGAGGGCAGCTTGTCCAGCACGTGCCGGCGCACCCACGGGATCGCCCGGTCCGGGTCGAACTCGGTGGAGACCGCGTAGAACTCGCGCCCGGTCTCGTCGACCATGCCGATCGACACCAGCTCGATCGTCGACCCGTCCTCGATGAACTCGCAGTCGTAGTGGAAGCGCATCGGGCCACCGTACGGCGGTACGTTCCCGGGACAGTCCGAGCCGTCCCGGAGGTTGGAATGATCTTCATCGTGGTCAAGTGGACGATCAGGCCGGAGCTGGCCGGCGAGTGGCTGGACAAGGTCGCCGACTTCACCGCCGGCACCCGGGCCGAGCCCGGCAACATCTTCTTCGAGTGGAACCGCAGCGTCGACGACCCGAACGTCTTCACGCTGGTCGAGGCGTTCCAGGACGGCGCGGCCGAGGGGCACGTGACCTCGGACCACTTCACGGCCGCGATGGACTGGATGCCGGACTACGTCGCGACCAGGCCGTCGATCGTCAGCACCACGATCGAGGGCATGACCGGCTGGGGCGAGATGGCCGAGGTCACCCCGCGCTGAGCCCGGCCGGCGCGGCGCGCGGGCTGGACCGTGGGGTGCGGCGGGGAGTGGGGGGATCGGTAGGGTTCCCGCGACGGGATGGGACGAGGAGGAACGATGCGGATCGGCGTGCTGACCGGCGGCGGCGACTGCCCGGGGCTGAACGCGGTCATCCGGGCGGTCGTGCGCAAGGGTGTCTCGGAGTACGGGCACGAGTTCGTCGGCTTCCGGGACGGCTGGCGTGGCCCGATGGAGGGGCTGGCCGGCCCGCTCGGCGTCGAGCAGGTGCGCGGCATCCTGCCCCGCGGCGGCACCATCCTCGGCACCTCCCGGACCAACCCGTACAAGGTCGACGGGGGTGCGGAGAAGGTCGCGGCCGGGCTGGCGCAGCAGGGCGTGGACGCGCTCGTCGCCATCGGCGGCGAGGACACCCTGGGCGTGGCCAAGCGGCTGTTCGACGAGGGCGTCCACGTCGTGGGCGTGCCCAAGACCATCGACAACGACCTGGCCGCGACCGACTACACGTTCGGCTTCGACACCGCGGTCAACATCGCGATGGAGGCCATCGACCGGCTGCACACCACGGCCGAGTCGCACCACCGCGCGCTGGTGGTCGAGGTCATGGGGCGGCACGCGGGCTGGATCGCGCTGCACGCCGGGCTGGCCGGGGGCGCCAACGTGATCCTGGTGCCGGAGCAGCCGTTCGACCTGACCGCGGTGTGCGACTGGGTCGAGCGCCGGTTCCAGACCCACTACTCGCCGATCGTCGTCGTGGCCGAGGGGGCCACCCCCAAGGAGGGCACGATGGCGTTGGTGGCGGGGGAGAAGGACGCCTTCGGCCACGTGCGGCTGGGCGGGATCGGGCAGCTGCTGGCGGACGAGATCGAGCGGGCCACCGGCAAGGAGTCGCGCGCGGTCGTGCTCGGGCACGTGCAGCGCGGCGGCACGCCGACCGCGTTCGACCGGGTGCTGGCGACCCGGTTCGGGCTCGCGGCGATCGACGCCGTCCAGGACGGGGCGTACGGGCAGATGGTGGCGCTGCGCGGCACCGACATCGTCCGGGTCCCGCTGTCCGACGCGACCGCCGAGCTCAAGACCGTCCCGGTCGAGCGGTACGCGGAGGCCGAGGTTTTCTTCGGCTGAGCCGGCCGCCGCTGGGTAGGGGCCTCTTCGTACGCACGATCGATTCGGAAGGTGGCCTCGTGGTCGGAGCACTCGCAGGACGGCGGATCGCATTCCTCATGGCCAATGAGGGCGTCGAGCAGATCGAGCTGACCAGTCCCTGGCAGGCGGTCGAGCAGGACGGCGGCCGTCCCACCCTGCTGGCTCCGTCGCCGGGGGCAGTGGTGGGCTTCAACGGGCGCGAGCGCGCGGCCCGGTTCCCGGTGCAGCAGACGGTCGAGGAGGCCTCGGTCGACGACTACACCGGGCTGGTGCTGCCGGGCGGGGTGGTCAACGCCGACCAGCTGCGGGTGAAGTCGGGGGCGGTCGCCCTGGTCCGGGAGTTCGTCGACGCCGGCAAGCCGGTCGCGGCGATCTGCCACGCGGCCTGGACGCTGATCGAGGCCGGCGCGGTGTCGGGCAAGACGATGACGTCCTGGCCCAGCCTGCGCACCGACCTGGAGAATGCGGGCGCGACCTGGGTCGACGATGTCGTGCACGTGGACAACTCGGCCGGCTGGACGCTGGTGAGCAGCCGCAATCCCGACGACCTGCCGGAGTTCTGCCGGGAGGCCTGCCGGGCGTTCGCGCTCTGAGTCGTGAACGGGTCGCCGGCTGGTCCGCCGGCTGAGTCGCCGGCCGGTCCGCCGGCTGAGTCGTCCGCCGGCCTGCCGGGTGGGTCGCCCGCGGTCCCGCCAGCTGGGTCGCGGGCCGGTCCGTCGGCTGATGGGCCGGGCGGTTTGCCGTTGCGGGCGCCGGCGCACCGGGTGTCCCCGGCCGCCCGGTGGTTGTGGGCGATTCAGGGCACTCTGCTCACGGTGATCGTGGCTGCGGTCGTGCTGGGGCTCTCGCTCGCGGTGCCGGACGACGACGTGCCGCACTGGTTCGAGGTCACGCTGGCGGTGGCCCGTGGCCTGCTCGTGCCGCTGGCCCTGGTGGCGATCGTCATCGAGCCGCTGTGGCGGTTCCGGGTGCACCGCTGGGAGGTCACCGCGGACGCCGTCTACACGCTGGAGGGCTGGCTGACCCGGACCTGGCGGATCGTGCCGATCAGCCGGATCCAGACCGTGGACACCAGCCGCGGCCCGCTGCAGCAACTGCTCGGGCTGACCTCGATCTCCGTCCGGACCGCCTCGCACGCCGGCTCGACCAGCATCGAGCAGCTGCCGGCCCCGCTGGCGGCGGCGGTCGCCCACGACCTGGGCCTGCGCGCCAACGCCATCCGCGACGAGGCCACGTGAGCCGACGAGGGAGCGAGCATCGCAGGGCCCCCGGAACGCGGTTCCCCGCGCGGTCGCCCGACGAGCGGAACGACCGACGAGGCGAACAGAGGGCCGCACAGTGAGCCTGCTGGCGCCGCCGCCGGCCGGGCGGCGCCGGCTGGACGCGCGGACGCTGGTGACGCGGCTGGTGACGCTGTCGGCGCTGCGGCAGTACTGGGGCGCGTTGTTGCCGCTGGCGGCGGTCCTCGGCGTCCGCGGCGGGTCCCGGACCAACGGGCTGGTCCTGGTGGTGGCCGTGGTCGCGGTCGTCGCGCTGGGCGGGGCGCTGGTGGAGTGGCTGCGCACCTCGTACGGGGTCGAGGGCGGGCGGCTGGTGGTGGAGCGCGGGCTGCTGCGCCGGTCGCTGACCGTGGTCCCGGTCGACCGGATCCGGGGCGTGGACGTGCACGCCTCGGCCCTGCAGCGGCTGCTCGGCATCGCCTCGGTCCGGGTCGACGCGGCCGCCACCGGCGGCAAGGAGGACGAGGCCGTGCTGGACGCGGTGTCCGCCGCGGACGCGGCCCGGCTGCGGGACCTGCTGCTGCGGGAGACCGCGGCGGTCCCGGGTCCCGAGGCCGGTCCGCTCCCGCCGCCGCCGACCCCGCCGCAGCAGCTGGCCCGGTTCGAGCCGCGCTGGCTGCTCTACGCCCCGCTGGTCGGCGGCTACCTGCTGGCCCCGCTGGCCGCGCTCGGCGCGCTGGCCAACTACGCCGACGACCTGCGGCTGCCGCTGCACCTGCGGCGCCGGGTGGACGACGCGGTCGGGGCCCGGCCCGGCCTGACCGCGATCGTGGTGCTGGCCGCGCTGGTGGTCGTGCTGGCGGTGCTGGGCGCGATGGTCACCGCCGCGGTCGCCAACTGGGGGTTCACGCTGACCCGCCGCGGCGGCACGCTGGTCGCCGAGCGAGGGCTGCTGTCGCGCCGGCAGGTGTCGCTGGAGCACGACCGGATCCGCGGCTACGCCCTGGCCGAGCCGCTGGCGCTGCGGGCGGTCGGTGCGGCCCGGCTGACCGCGCTGGTGACCGGCCTGGGCGGCAGCGACGACGAGGGCGGCACCGGGCGGCGCGGCCAGCTGCTGCCGCTGGGGCCGGTCCGGGTGGCCCGGTCGGTGGCGGCGGCGGCCGTGGTCCGGTTCGACACGCCGCTGCGCCGGCACCCGGCCGCGGCCCGGCGGCGCCGGCTGGTCCGGGCCGTGCTGCCGTGGCTGGTGCCGGCCGCGGTGTTCGGCGCGTTCGGGCTCTGGCCCGGGCTGGTCGTCTGCCTGGTGCTGGCCGCCGCCGGCATCCCGCTCGCCCTGGACCGGTACGCCGGATTAGGCAACGCCGTCGACGCGGTCTCGGTGTCGGTCCGGTCCGGGTCGCTGCGCCGCCGGCAGGTGGTGCTGGCCCGCCGGGGCGTGGTCGGCGCGACCGTGCGGCAGACGTTCTTCCAGCGCCGGGCCGGGCTGGCCACGGTGACCGTGGCCACCGGCGCCGGCAGCGGCGGCTACGCGGCCGTCGACATCGGCGCCGCCGACGCGGTCGCCCTGCTCCGGGACATCGATCCGGTCCGGGTGGCGCCACTGTCTACGCTGGCACCGTGACCATCGGCAGCACAGTCAGCACGGTCGAGGATCTGGGCGTCGAGGATCTGGGCCTGGACACCTGGCGAACCCTGCCCGCCGCCCAGCAGCCGGAGTGGCCCGACCCGGCCGCGCTGCGGGCGGCCGCGGCGGCGCTGTCCGCGCTGCCGCCGCTGGTCGTGCCGACCGAGGTGGACACGCTGACCGGGCGGCTGGCCGCGGTGTCCCGGGGCGAGGCGTTCCTGCTGCAGGGCGGCGACTGCGCCGAGACGTTCGCCGGCGCCACCGAGCCGGCGCTACGGGCGACGCTGAAGACGCTGCTGCAGATGGCGGTCGTGCTGACGTACGGGGCCAGCGTGCCGGTGGTGAAGGTCGCCCGCATCGCCGGGCAGTACGCGAAGCCCCGCTCGACCCCGCTGGACGCGCTCGGCCTGCCGTCGTACCGGGGGGACATGGTCAACGACCTGGCCGCGGACGCGGCGGCGCGGCGGCCGGACCCGGGCCGGCTGCTGCGGGCCTACCAGACCGCGGCGGCGACGCTCAACCTGCTGCGGGCGGTGGCCACCGGCGGCGAGTCCGCGCTGTCGCGGGTGCACGACTGGAACAAGGACTTCGTCCGCACCTCCCCGGCCGGCGCCCGCTACGAGCAGCTGGCCCGGGAGATCGGCCGGGCCATGGACTTCATGCGGGCCTGCGGCATCCAGGACGACAGCCTGCAGAGCGTCGAGCTCTACTGCTCGCACGAGGCGCTGATCCTGGAGTACGAGCGGGCGCTGACCCGGCCCGGCGTCGCCGGCACCGGCGCGTACGACCTGTCCGGGCACTTCGTCTGGGTCGGCGACCGGACCCGGTCGCTGGGCGGCGCGCACGTCGACTTCGTGTCCCGGATCGCCAACCCGATCGGCCTCAAGGTCGGCCCGTCGGCCCAGCCCGAGGACGTGGCCGAGCTGGTCGAGCGGCTGGACCCGCATGCGGTGCCGGGCCGGCTCACGCTGATCACCCGGATGGGCAACCGCAAGGTGCACGACCTGCTGCCGCCGGTGATCGAGAAGGTGCTGGCCACCGGGCGGCCGGTGGTGTGGCAGTGCGACCCGATGCACGGCAACACCGAGGAGAGCGCCAGCGGCTTCAAGACCCGGCACTTCGAGCGGGTCGTGGACGAGGTCCGCGGGTTCTTCGAGGTGCACCGGGCGCTGGGCACCCACCCGGGCGGCATCCACGTCGAGCTGACCGGCGAGGACGTGACCGAGTGCCTGGGCGGGGCCCAGGAGATCAGCGATGCCGACCTGGCCGGCCGCTACGAGACCGCCTGCGACCCCCGGCTCAACACCCAGCAGGCCCTCGAGCTCGCCTTCGAGGTCGCCGAGATGCTGCGGGCCTGAGCCGCGCCGGACCGGCCGTTCGGCGGGCGGCCCGGGCCGACCTGGCCACGGCCCTGACCCCGCGGTTCTGGTCGGGTCAGAAGGTGAAGGACAAGGCGGCCGTGGTGGCCGCGCTGACCCGGGCGGCGGGCGACCTGACCCGCACCACCCGGGACCCGTTCGCGGCCGATGACGCGGTCGTGTCGGTGGTCCGGGACCTGCAGCAGGCGGTCGGGGTGGCGGGCCGGGCGCCCGCGAACGCGGCCACGCTGTCGGCCCGGGCCGACGTCCAGTCCGTGTCCGGGCGGCCCGACCTGGCGATCATCTCCCTGATCGCCGCGGGCGCTCTGCGCTAGTCCGGCGACGGAAGGGGGGTCCGGTGGTCGGCGGCCAACCGGACCCCTTCTTCTAGTTGCGGGTCGCGGGCGTCGAGCCGTTGGGCGGCGCCGGCGTGGCCTCGGTGCCGAGGTCGGACAGGAGCCGGCGGGCCAGCCCGAGGCCGGTGCCGCCCATGGTCAGGGCCTTGGCCAGCAGCTCCGAGATCCCGTCGGCGCCGTTGAGCACGATCATGTGGTCGACGTTGCCGAACGCGCCTGCCCCGGCGGCCACGATGTCCGGCCACTGCTCGGCCAGCTGCTGGGCGACGACCGCCTCCTGGTTCTCGGCCAGCGCCTTGGCCCGGGCCTCGATCGACTGGGCCTCGGCCAGCCCGCGGGCGCGGGCCGCCTCGGCCTCGGCCAGCCCGCGGGCCTGGGTCGCGGCCGCCTCGGCCTCACCGGTGGCCCGGGTCGCTTCGGCCTGGGCCAGCCCGCGGGCCCGGGTCGCGGCCGCCTCCGCGGTCGCCGCCGCCTCGACCCGCTTCGCGTCCGCGGCCGCGCCCAGCTCGGTCTGCCGGGCGTCGGCGGCGGCCCGCAGCTCGGTCTCCCGGGCGTCGGCCTCGGCCCGGCTGATCCGCGCGTCCCGCTCGGCCTGGGCCGAGGTGATCGTCTCGTACGCCCGGGCGTCGGCCGGCTTGCGCACCTGCGACTGCAGCCGCTGCTCGGCCAGGTCGGCCTCCAGCTGGGCGGCCCGGGTCTCCTGGACCACCACCTCCTGGCGGGCGCTGGCCTCGGCCAGCGGGCCGGACTGCCGGGCCGTGCCGGCGGCCCGGTCGATCTCGGCCTGGTAGCCGGCCTGCAGGATCTGGCTCTCCCGGACCGCGCCGGCCTTGGCCGCGTTGGCGACCTGCTCGGCCTGGGTCGCCTCCTGGTCGCGCTGGGCCTCGGCGATCCGGGCCGCGGCGGCGACCGCGGCCGCGTGCGGCTTGCCCAGGTTGGCGATGTAGCCGGACTCGTCGTCGATCTCCTGGATCTGCAGCGAGTCGACCACCAGCCCGAGCTTGCTCATCTCCACCGCCGAGGACTGCCGGACCTCGCCGGTCAGCGCGTCCCGGTTGTGGATCATCTCCTCGATCGTCAGCGAGCCGACGATCGAGCGCAGGTGGCCGGCGAACAGCTCGTGGATGGTCGCGTTCATCTGGTCCTGCTGGTCCAGGAAGCGCCGGGCGGCGTTGGCGATGGAGGTGAAGTCGTCGCCGACCTTGTAGATCACCACGGCCCGGACGATGACCGGCAGCCCCTGCTTGGTCACGCAGGACACCTGCAGCTGGGCGCCCTGGGTGTCGAGCGACAGCCGCCGCGCGGTCTGGAAGCCGGGCAGCACCGTGGTGCCCTTGCCGGTGACGATCTTGAAGCCGAGGCTCTCCGCGGTGTCGCCGTTGACCCCGTGCGCGCCCAGCCCGGAGATGATCAGCGCCTGGTTGGGCTCGGCCACCCGCCACACCATCCGGAACAGCAGCATCAGCAGCAGGACGGCCGCGACGGCGGCACCCACGACGATCAGAACGGACACGACGGTCTCCAGGTCAGCGGCTCAGCGGCGTGACGATGACGGTACGCGGGGCGTCATACTCGACGACCAGCACCAATTCGCCCACGGCGATCGTCGCGCCCGGTTCCGCCGCGTACGCGTAGAAGGCCTCGGAGCCGCCCCGGACCGAGAGCACGACCTCGCCGACCAGGCCCGGACCGATCCGCCCGGTCACCCGCCCCTGCCTGCCGACCACGCCGCAACCCTATCGACCCGCGGCAGCTGCGGATCACCGTCACCGACCCGGCGGCGTCGGGCGCCGGGCCCACCCCACCGCCGCCGGTCGCGTCACCGGGCGGCCAGCCGGTCGGCGGTGACGGCGGAGCGGCGGCCCAGCAGCGGCGGCACGGTCGCCACCGCGACGGTCAGCTCGTCCAGCAGCGGCCCGGACAGCGCCTGGGCCCCGTCGCACAGGGCCTTCTCCGGCTCCGGGTGCACGTCGACCATGACCCCGTCGGCGCCGACCGCCATCGCGGCCCGGGCCAGCGGCAGCACCAGGTCCCGGCGGCCGGCCGCGTGCGACGGGTCGACGATCACCGGCAGGTGCGACAACGAGTGCAGCATCGGCACGGCCGAGACGTCGAGCATGTTGCGGATCGACGGCTCGAAGCCGCGGATGCCGCGCTCGCACAGCACGATGTCGAGGTTGCCGCGCTGGGCGATGTACTCCGCCGCCATCAGCCACTCCTCGTACGTGGCGGTCAGGCCGCGCTTGAGCATGACCGGCTTGCCGGCCGAGCCGACCGCCTGCAGCAGCGGGAAGTTCTGCATGTTGCGGGTGCCGATCTGGAACATGTCGGCGTAGTCGGCGACCACGTCCACGTCGGCCGGGTCGACGATCTCGGTCACCGCCGGCAGCCCGGTCTCCTTGCTCACCTCGGCCAGGATCCGCAGCCCGTCCAGGCCCAGCCCCTGGAACGCGTACGGGGAGGTGCGCGGCTTGTAGGCGCCGCCGCGCAGCAGCGTCGCCCCGGCCCGGCGGGCCTGCTGGGCCGCGGCCAGGGTCTGCTCGGCCGACTCGACCGCGCACGGCCCGGCGATGAGCGTGAACGTGTCCGGCCCGATCGGCACCCCGCCCACGCTGACCGTGCTCCGCTGCGGGTTGTTCTCCGAGCTCACCAGCTTGTACGGCGCGGTGATCCGGACGACCTCGCCGACCCCGGGCAGCAGCCCGACGTCGACGGTCTCCAGCACCTCCTCGGTGCCGACGACGCCGACGATCGTGCGGGTGACGCCGCGGCTGACGAAGGCGGAGCCGCCGGCACCCTCCACGTGCTGGACGACCTGGGCGAGGTCGGCGTCGGTGGCGCTGGCGGTCATCACGATGACCATCTGGGATCTCCCTGGACAGACGGATGGTTTCTTGGTCGTTTCGCCGGTTGGCTGCACGGAAAGAGCCCCGGACCGCGTGGTCCGGGGCTCGTGGTGCGGGTGGAGGCGGCTAGGCGCGCGTCCGACCCGACCCGGGGATCCCGGACCGGTCGGCATAGCGAAACTCGCGGCGCACGGCGCGGACCCTAGCAGGTCACAGGCCGTAGATGGTCACGCTCGTGCCCTGCCGGCGCTGCGTCCCGGCCCGCGGCGACTGGGCGATGACGTTGCCGATCAGCAGCGACCGGACCTTGACCTTGAAGCCGGCCGCCTCCAGCCGCGCCCGGGCGTCGTCGATGGACATGCCGAGCACCCGGGGGACCGCGACCACGTCCGGGCCGGAGGAGACGACCAGCCGGACCGGGCTGTTGCGGGCGGCGGTGCCCTCCGCCGGGCTCTGGGAGACGACCAGGCCCTTCTCCACCTCCACACTGGGCTGCTCGGTGACCTGCGGGTCCAGCCCGGCGTTCCTGATCACGGTGACCGCGTCGGCCCGGGGCTGCCCGGTCACCACCGGCACCGGCACCGGCGGGCGGCCGGTGGACAGCACCACGGTGACCGACCGGCCCCGCAGCACCCGGCCGCCGGGGCCGGGGTCGGACCGGATCACGTGCCCGGCCGACACGGTCTCGCTGGTCTCGCCGGTGAAGGACGGCGTCAGGCCGGCGGCGGTGATCCGGGCGGCGGCCTGGGCCTGGTTGAGTTTGGCCACGGCCGGCACGGCCACGAACCGCCCGGTGCCGAACCACCAGGCCGCCGTGCCGGCGCCCCCGGCCAGCAGCGCCACCAGCACCAGCACGACCAGGGCGCCGGTCCGCTTGCGCCGCCGCTCGGCCGGCCAGGCGCTGCCGTCGGCGGGGCTGGTCCGGGAGGCGCCGCGCCGGGTCTCGACCGGCCGCTGGTACGCCGGCAGCGCCGTCGTCCCGCCCGGTCCGGCCACCGCCGGCGCGGTCGGCCCGGACCAGGCGGCACCGGACCAGCCGGGACCGGCGGCCGAGCCGACCGGGGCCGTCCGGCTCGCACGGCCGCGGACCGCGCCGGTGCGCCGGGACGGTGGCCGGGCCGGTCCCGGCGGCGCCGCCGGGACGGTCCAGCCCTCGACCCCGAGCGCAGTAGCGACCTTGCCCGACGGGACCCGGCTCAGGCCCAGGTCGGTGCGGACCATCGCCAGCTCGGCCAGGAACGCCCCGGCGTCGGCCGGCCGCCCGCCGGGCTCGCGCCGGGTCGCCCGCAGCACCAGCTCGTCCAGCGCCGGCGCGATCCCGGGCACCCGGGTCGACGGCGCGGGCACGTCGTCGTGCACGTGCCGGTAGGCCACCGCCAGCGCCGAGTCGCCCCCGTACGGCGGGGCCCCGGTGAGCAGCTCGAACAGCAGGATGCCGGCCGAGTAGACGTCGGTGCGGGCGTCGGAGGTGCCCCGGGCGACCTGCTCCGGCGACACGTACGCCACCGTGCCCAGCACGACACCGGTCTGAGTCGACGTGCTCGGCGCGGCCACCGCCCGGGCCAGGCCGAAGTCCACGACCTTGACCGTGCCGTCGGTGGACAGCAGCACGTTCTCCGGCTTGACGTCGCGGTGCACCAGGCCGGCCCGGTGGGCGGCGGCCAGCGCGGCCAGGACCGGCTCCAGCACCGAGATCGCCTCGTCGGGGCGGAGCCGGCCGCGGCGGCGCAGCACCTCCCGCAGCGTGCTGCCCGGCACCAGCTCCATGACCAGGAACACGACCCGCCCGGCCGCGGTCTCCTCGGCGCCCTGGTCGAACACGGCGACCGCGTTGGGGTGGGACAGCCGCGCGGCGGTGCGGGCCTCCCGGACGAACCGCTCGGTGAACGCGGGGTCGTGGGCCAGCGCCGGGGCCATCACCTTGACCGCGACCCGGCGGTCCAGCCGCAGGTCGGTGCCGGAGTAGACGGTCGACATGCCGCCGCGGGCGATCGGCGCGTCCACCCGGTAGCGCCGATCCAGCACCGTCCCCGGCAGGGGGTCGGCGAGGGCGGTCCCGGTCACGCCGCGAGTGTAGGCAGCGCGGCCGTACGCGGCGGCTCGCCACTTCGTGCCAGTCGTACGATGGCTCGACAGACTCATACCGGGGAGCCCGCCGTCGCGGGCTGAGAGGCGGGCAGAGGGCCCGCGACCCGCAGCACCCGATCGGGGTAATGCCCGCGCGGGGAGGGAGTGGACACGTGACAGACGATCCGTTCGTGGTGGCCGGGCAGCGGCTGCGCAGCCGGCTGCTGGTCGGGACGGGCAAGTTCGCCGCCCACCACGTCATGCGGGACGCGGTGCTGGCCAGCGGGACCGAGCTGGTCACGGTGGCGCTGCGCCGGGTCGACCTGGACCGGGCAGGCGACGGCGACATCCTCGACTTCGTGCCCCCGGGCGTACGGCTGCTGCCGAACACGTCCGGGGCGGTGGACGCAGCCGAGGCCGTCCGGCTGGCCAGGCTGGGCCGGGCCGGCACGGGCACCGACTGGGTCAAGCTGGAGGTCACACCGGACCCGCGGACGCTGGCGCCGGACCCGGTGGAGACGCTGCGGGCGGCCGAGCTGCTGGTCGCCGACGGGTTCACGGTCCTGCCCTACTGCTCGGCCGACCCGGTGCTGTGCCGGCGGCTGGAGGAGGCCGGCTGCGCCACCGTGATGCCGCTGGGGGCCTGGATCGGCTCCAACCGGGGGCTGCGGACCCGGGACGCGATCGAGGTGATCGTGGCCCAGGCCGGGGTGCCGGTGGTCGTCGACGCCGGGCTCGGGGTGCCGAGCGACGCGGCCGAGGCGATGGAGGTCGGCGCGGACGCGGTGCTGGTCAACACGGCCATCGCGGTGTCCCGGGACCCGGTGGCGATGGCGCGGGCGTTCGCGCTGGCGACCGAGGCCGGCCGGCTCGGCCACCTCGCCGGCCAGGGGTCGGTCACCGGCGCCACCGAGGCCGAGGCCTCGTCGCCGCTGACCGGCTTCCTGGGCGGCCTGTCCGGCCCGACCCGGGACACGGCCGCGCACCCGCCGGCCGCCGACCTGGCCGCGACCGGCGCCGAGGGCGGCGAGCGCTGATGGCCGCGCCGAAGGGGCGGTTCGCCCGGCAGCTGGACACGCTGGACGTGCCCGGGCTCGCGACCAGGACGTACACCGACGCCGACGTGACCGCCGCGCTCGGCCGGGAGACCCGCGACCTGGCCGACCTGGGCGCGCTGCTGTCCCCGGCCGGCACGGCCCGGCTGGAGGAGATCGCGCAGGCGGCCCGGGCCACCACGCTGCGCCGGTTCGGCCGCGCGGTCCGCCTCTACGCCCCGCTGTACGTGTCCAACGCCTGCCTGTCCTCCTGCACGTACTGCGGGTTCGCCAAGGACCTGGCCATCTCCCGGCGCACGCTGACCGTGGACGAGGTCGAGCACGAGGCCGGGCTGCTCACCGCCCGCGGCTTCCGGCACCTGCTGCTGGTGGCCGGCGAGCACCGGGTCGAGGTCTCCCAGGACTACCTGGTGGAGATCGTGGAGCGGCTGCGCCCGCTGGTCCCGTCGCTGTCGATCGAGACCCAGACCTGGTCCGACGACACCTACCAGCGCCTGGTCGCGGCCGGCCTGGAGGGCGTCGTGCACTACCAGGAGACCTACGACCGCGAGCGGTACGCCCAGACCCACACCGCGGGCTGGAAGCGCGACTACGACCGCCGGCTCAACTCGACCGAGCTGGCCGGGGCCGCGGGCGTGCGCCGGCTCGGCATCGGCGCGCTGCTGGGGCTGGCCCCGGACTGGCGGGCCGACGTGCTGTCGGTCGCCGCGCACGCCGCGTTCCTGGTCAAGAGCTTCTGGCGGACCGAGGTGACGGTGTCGCTGCCGCGGATCAAGCCGTCCGCGTCCGGCTACCAGCCGCTGGTCCCGGTCTCCGACGCCGAGTACGTGCAGGCGCTGTCGGCGCTGCGGCTGTTCGAGCCCGAGGCCGGGATCGTGCTGTCGACCCGGGAGCCGGCCGCGCTGCGGGACGGGCTGGTCCGGATCGCGGTGACCACGATGTCGGCCGGCTCCTCGACCGAGCCGGGCGGCTACTCGGCCCCGGGGGAGGCGACCGAGCAGTTCTCGGTGTCGGACGAGCGGTCCCCGGCCGAGGTCGCGGCCATGCTGGAGGCGGCCGGCTACGAGCCGGTCTGGAAGGACGCCTTCCCGCTGGTCGGGTGACCCGCTAGTTTCCGCGGCATGGCGTGGATCACCCAGGGCTGGCGGTTCCGGCCGCGCGACCACGCGCCGCACGCGTGGGGCCGGCTCGGCGCCTTCGTGGACGGCGTGTACGCGATCGCCGCCACGCTGCTGGTGATCGAGCTGCGCCCGCCCGAGGACGCGCCGCCGGGGGAGCTGGGGACGGAGCTGCTCAACCTCGGCCCGCAGTACTGGGCGTACGCGATCGGGTTCGTGCAGATGATCGCGGGCTGGCTGCAGTCGCGGCGGCTGGACGCCTGGATGCGCGGCGTCGACCACTACGCCACCCTGCTGGTGCTGATCTCGGTCGGGATCTACGCGCTGACCCCGTTCAGCACGGTGGTGCTGGCCACCGCGCTGCGCAGCGACGACCGGCACGACCTCGGCACCGCGGTCCGGCTGATGGCGATCCTGCTGTTCGTGGCGCTGGTCGCGTTCGCGGCGCTGCTGCTCTACTCGCGCTTCGCCGGGCTGCTGCGGGCCGACGTGGAGCCGGCCGCGCTGTCGCTCTACCTGCGGACGGCCGTGTTCGTGGTCCCGGTGGTGCCGCTGATCGCGTTGGCCGTGTCCTACCGGGCGGAGTGGCTGGGGCTGGCGCTGATCGTCGGGCTCAACCTGCTGGGGTTGCTGCCGCTGGAGTCGCATCAGCCGCCTGACGGCGTCGAGCGCGGACCGCGGCCACCCATCCGAACGCGCCGACCGGGACCACGGTGACCAAAATCACCAGGTAGATGATCCCGGCCGCGGACTGCCAGCCCGAGTCGTCCTCGAACCGGGCCAGCGCGACCAGCTCCAGCACCCCGAACACGGTGTACGCGACCGCACCCGCGAACAGCCGGTCCAGGTCCCGCTCGACCAGGGTGAGCCCGGCGGCCACCCCGAAGGCGATCAGCCAGGCGGCGACCACCCGGGCGGTCAGCGGGGTCAGCGTCCACGGCCACAGGCTCCGGGCCCGGTGCGGCGCCACGAACAGCACGACGCCGACCACCGTCATCAGCAACCCCTGCAGGGCGAACCCACCGGCCAGCACGGCCGGCACCGGATGCCGCTTCTCCGGGTCCACGCCCGGTGCGCGCTGCTGCCGGACGATGCACCACACCAGCGCGACCGGCACGACGACGTAGACCGCCAGCCAGAACCAGGCGGCGAACCGCGCGACCGCGCCGGCCGCCCCGAAGTGGAACTTGTCCAGGTGCAGCAGGGTGGCGACCAGGGTCAGGACGGAGAACACCGCGACCGTCACCACGGCCACCCGGGCCTGCACCCAGGCCTGCGCGCGCAGGCCGAGGACGACCAGCACGCAGCCGGCGCCGTACCCGCCGCCCAGGAACGCGGCGGTGAGCGCCGGCCTGATGGTCCAGGAGAAGTAGGCGTCGGTGTGCTCCGAGAGCACGTAGAGCTGGTTGGTCGCCACCGCCGTCAGCACGACGAAGACGCCCAGCAGTGCTCTCGTGCCGCGCGAGATCGTGCGCAGCTCCCCGGTCACCGTTGCTACCTCCATGTCAGAATGTTCAAGGCCTTGCAAGATTCTCGGTCACCTTCGGCATTCCCGTCCCACTAATCTGCGGACATGCCGGCGCCGCTCACCCCCGACCGGCGCGTCCGCGTCTTCGTCTCCTCCACGCTGCAGGAGCTGGCGGCGGAGCGGAAGGCCGTCAAGGAGGCGGTGACCCGGCTGCGGCTGACCCCCATCATGTTCGAGCTCGGCGCCCGGCCGCACCCGCCCCGGGAGTTGTACCGCGCGTACCTGGACCAGAGCGACGTCTTTGTCGGCATCTACTGGCGCCGGTACGGCTGGGTCGCGCCAGGGGAGTCGGTGTCCGGGCTGGAGGACGAATACCTGCTCTCCGGCGACCGGCCCAAGCTGATCTACGTCAAGGACGCGGACGACCGGGAGCCCCGGCTGGCCGAGCTGCTGGAACGGATCCAGGTCGACGACCGGGCCGCGTACAAGCCGTTCGAGCACGCGGACGAGCTGGTCGACCTGCTCTCCGACGACCTGGCCGTGCTGCTGACCGAGCGGTTCACGGCCCCGGAGCCGGCTCCGGCCCAGGGGCTGCGGCCGGCCCGGCTGCCGGAGCCGCCGACCGGGCTGGTGGGCCGCGCGGTCGAGGTGGACGCGGTCACCGCGCTGCTGCGCGACGTCCGGCTGGTGACGGTGGTCGGGCCGGGCGGGATCGGCAAGACCCGGCTGGCGCTGGAGGTGGCCCGGGCCGCCGCCGACGACGTCTGGTTCGTGGACCTGGCCCCGGTCGGCGATCCGGCGCAGGTGCCGGGGGCGATCGCGGCCGCCCTGGGGATCCGGCCCGAGGGCAGCGGGCCGGTGCTGGACCTGGTCGCCGACCGGCTGCGGGACCGCACGGCGCTGCTGGTGCTGGACAACTTCGAGCAGGTGCTGCCGGCCGCCGCCGACGTGGCCGCCCTGCTGGCCGCCTGCCCGTCGGTGCGGATGCTGGTCACCAGCCGGACGGCCCTGCGGCTGCGGGGCGAGTACGAGGTGGCGCTGGCGCCACTGCCGACCCCGTCCGCGGTCGAGCTGCTGGTGCAGCGGGGCCGGGAGGTGCGCCCCGGCTTCGCGCCGGACGCGGCCGGCATGGCCGCGCTGGAGGAGCTGGCCCGGCGGCTGGACGGCATCCCGCTCGGGCTGGAGCTGGCCGCGGCCCGGCTGCGGCTGCTGTCGCCCGCCCAGCTGCTGCGCCGGCTCGGCGACCGGCTGGACCGGTCGCTGGACCTGGGCGCCGGGCCGGTCGACCTGCCCGACCGGCAGCGGACGCTGCGCTCGACCATCGAGTGGAGCTACGGGCTGCTGTCCCCGGCCGAGCGGCTGCTGCTGGAGCGGCTGTCGGTGTTCACCGCGGGGTTCACGCTGGAGGCGGCCGAGGCCGTCGGGGCCGAGGACGGGGTCGACGTGCTGGACACGCTGTCCTCGCTGGTCGCGCACAGCATGGTCGGGGCGCTGGAGGACGACCCGGCCGCCGACCCGCGGTTCCGGCTGCTGGGCACGGTCCGGGCGTACGCGCGGGAGAAGCTGGAGGAGCGCGGCGAGCGGGCGGCCACGCTGACCCGGCTGACCGCGTGGCTGCGGGACTTCGTCGACACGGCCGGGCCCGGACTGGCCGGCGGCGACAACCGGGTGTGGGCCGCCCGCATCGACGGCCAGCGCGACGATCTGCGCACGATGATGCGCTGGGCGCTGGCGCACGACGACGCCGAGACCGTGATCCGGCTGGCCGCGCCGCTGTTCCCGTACTGGTGGTCGCGGGGGCAGCTGGTGCCGATGCGGGAGCTGGCCGACGAGGCCGCGGCGCTGCCGTCGGCCGCGGCGCTGCCCCCGGACGCGGCCGCGCTGCTGCTGTGGGCCCAGGGGATGCTGCGGATCGCCGTCGGCGACACGGCCGCGGCCACGCCGTACCTGGCCCGGCTGCAGGACGCGACCACGGCCCGGGGCGACCGGCGGATGCGGGCCTTCGCGCTGGCCGGGCTGGGGCTGGCCGCGGTCGCCCCGGGCACGGCCGAGGACACCGGCCCGCTGGACCAGGCCGTGGCCACGTTCCGGGAGATCGGCGACGACTGGGGGCTGGCCTTCGCGCTGTCGGCCCGCGGGCAGCTGGCGCTGCTGGCCGGCGACCCGGCCGCGGCCACCCGGCTGCACACCGAGGGGTTGGCCGCGGCCGAGCGGATCGGCAGCGACCACCTGCGGGCCCAGCTGCTGGACCTGCTCGGCGCGGACACGGCCGGCACCGGCGACCTGGCCGGGGCCTGGCGGCGGTTCGCCGACGCGGCCGGGATGCACGCGGCCCTGCTGGACCAGGAGGGCTCGGCCTACTGCCTGGACGGGTTCGCGGCGCTGGCCCTGATGGCCGGGGACCCGGCCCTGGCCGCGGAGATCCAGGGCGCGGCCGGGCACGCCCGGGACGTGGTCGGGGTCGCGGTGTGGCCCGGGATGCGGCCGCTGGCCGACGCGATGACGGCGGCGGTGGACGGCGCGCTGGGGGCGTCCGCGGCGGCGGAGGCCCGGACCCGCGGCGCCGTCCGCCGCATCCCCGCGGCCCTGGACTGGGCCCGCGACGCGACCCGGCCGCAGTCCCCGCCCTAGACTCCAGCCGATGCGTACCGTCGGGCTGCTCGTGCTGGTCCTGGGCGCGGCGGCGTGCTCGGCCGGTGGTGGCAGCGGCGGCGGCACCGCGCCGGCGCCCGGCTTCACCCCGGCCGACGTACAGCGGACCATCGACAGCGAGCTGCCGCGGACGTTCTCCGGCCTGCGGGTCGGCCCGGCCCGGTGCCCGGGCGACCTCGACCCGCAGCCGGACAAGCCCGGGACCTGCCAGGTCGCGGTCGAGGGGGTGCCGGTGCGGGTCCGGGTGGACCGGGTCGACGGCGCGAAGTACACGGTCGCCAGCGACCAGGCCGTGATCCCCGTCGGGCGGCTGGAGTCCTCGCTGCAGCCGGCGGTCTCGGCCAAGGGCGGGCAGTCGTACACGGTCGACTGCGGGGACGAGGCCGTGCAGGTCTTCGACCCGCCGGGAAAGCTCACCTGCGTCGCCGCCCCGGCGAAGGGCGCGGCGGTCCGGTTGACCGTCACGGTCGCCGACAAGCAGGGCAACTACACCTTCGAGCCGGAGAAGGACTCCTGAACACCGTCGCCCCGAGCAGTGTCGTCGTCGTCGGCGCCGGGCTCGCGGGGGTGCGGACGGTGGCGGAGCTGCGTTCCCGCGGCTACGCCGGCGACCTCACCCTCGTCGGCTCCGAACCGGACAGCCCGTACGACCGGCCGTCGCTGTCGAAGCAGGTCCTGCTGACCGACGCCGACCCGACGCCGCTGGACCCGCTGTGGCTGGCCCACGTGGACGTCCGGGCGGGCCAGACCGTCACCGCGGTCCGGCCCGGCTCGGTCGAGACCACCGGCGGCGAGCTGCCCTGGGAGGCGCTGGTGCTGGCGCTGGGGGCGTCGCCGCGGCGGCTGTCCGGCTCCGACGGCGGCGCGCACGTGCTGCGGACCGCGGCCGACGCCCGGCAGCTGCGGGCCGCGCTGGTGCCGGGCGCGCATGTGGTCGTGGTCGGCGCGGGCTGGATCGGCGCCGAGGTCGCCACCGCGGCCGCCCACCGCGGCTGCACCGTGACCGTGCTCGAGGCCGGGGTGGCGCCGCTGGTGACCGCGCTGGGCCCCGCGGTCGGCGCCCGCACCGCCGGCTGGTACGCCGAGGCCGGCGTCACCCTGCGCACCGGCGCGGCCGTCTCCACCGTCGACTCCCGCGGCGTCGGGCTGGCCGGCGAGGGCCGGGTGGACGCCGACGTGGTGGTCGAGGCGGTCGGCGTGCGGCCCCGGCTGGACTGGCTGGACGGCTCCGGGGTGGACCTCGACCCGGTCAGCGGCGGCATCCTGGTCGACGAGGCCGGGCGCAGCTCGCTGGAGGGGGTGCTCGCGGTCGGCGACTGCGCCGCCCGCTGGTCGCCGCGCCGCAACCGCCGGATCCGGACCGAGCACTGGGACGACGCCCTGCGCGCCCCGACCGTGGTGGCCGGCACCCTGCTGGGCAAGACCGGCGTCTACGACCCCATCCCGTACGTGTGGTCGGAGCAGTTCGGGCGGCACGTGCAGTGGGTCGGCTGGCGCAGCGAGGACGTACCGGTGGTGTGGCGGGGCGACCCGACCAAGCCGACCGGGTGGGGCGCGGCCTGGCTGGACGCCGAGGGCCGGCTGGCCGGCTACCTGGCCGTGGACCGGCCCCGCGACATCGGGCAGGCCCGGCGGGTGATCGACGGCGGCGCGGTCGTCGACCCGGCCGTGATCGCCGACCCGGACCGGCCGCTGCGCGACGCCTGAACCCGGCGGCCCTCCCGAGGGGGGCGGGGCGTCCGGCCGCCGGTGACGTGGCAGGCTGGACGGGTGAACGAAGCGGCGCGGCAGGTCGGAGAGACGGTCAGGTCGGTGGACGAGCTGGTGCCGGAGTGGGTGACGGTGCCGGACGTGGCCGAGCGGTTCGGGGTGCTGGTGACCAAGGTCCACCAGCACCTCAACGACGGCGCGCTGGCGGCGGTCCGCCGGGACGGCGTGCTCCGGATCCCGGCCGGGTTCCTGGCCGGCGACACCATCGTCAAGGGGCTGCCGGGCGTGCTCAACGTCCTGCATGACGGCGGGTACGACGACGAGGCCGCCATCCGCTGGCTGCACACGCCCGACGACTCGCTGCCGGGCACGCCGGTGGACGCGCTGCACGCCGACCGCCGCCGCGAGGTGACCCGGCGGGCGCAGGCCCTGGCGTTCTGATGCGGGTCACCGTGAACGGCGGCGTCCGGGACCTGCCCGAGGGCCTGGGGCTGGTCGCGCTGATCGAGCAGCTGGGTCTGCGGGCCGGGTCGGTCGTGGTCGAGCGCAACGGGGAGGCGTTGGTCCGCTCGGAGATGGACGCCGTCGTCCTGGCCGACGGGGACACCCTCGAGCTGGTCCGGGCCGTCGCCGGTGGGTGACGGGGCCCGGGGACGGCTGGGGGAGGCGCGGCTCTATCTCTGCACGGACTCGCGGTCACGGCAGGGTGACCTGGCCGAGTTCCTGGAGGCGGCGCTGCGGGGCGGGGTCGACATCGTGCAGCTGCGGGAGAAGGGACTGGAGGCCCGGGCCGAGCTGGCGCTGCTGGAGGTGTTCGCCGACGCCGCCCGCCGGCACGGCGCCCTGTGGGCCGTCAACGACCGGGCCGACGTGGCCCTGACCGCCGGCGCCGACGTCCTGCACCTGGGCCAGGACGACCTGCCGGTGGCGGCGGCCCGGCGGATCGTCGGGGCGGCGCCGCTGGTCGGCCGGTCCACCCACGACCGGGCCCAGGTCGACGCGGCCGAGGTCGAGCCGGACGTCGACTACTTCTGCGTCGGGCCGACCTGGCCGACCCCGACCAAGCCCGGGCGGCCCGCGCCCGGCCTGGACCTGACCCGGTACGCGGCCGCGACCGCGACCCGGCCCTGGTTCGCGATCGGCGGGATCGACGCCGGCCGGCTGGACGAGGTGCTCGCCGCCGGGGCCCGCCGGATCGTGGTGGTCCGCGCCATCACCGACGCGGACGACCCCGAGGCCGCGGCCCGCTCCCTGCGCGCCCGCCTGGCCGCGGCCCCACCGCTCGCCGACGCCGCCGCCGACGGGGCCGCCGCCGGTGACGCGGCCGCCGGCGACCCGGCCGCCGGCGACGGGGCCGCCGCCGGTGACGCCGCCGCCGGTGAC
>DATDKW010000061.1:0-3304 GCA_036519715.1 Mycobacteriales bacterium | reverse complement strand
GAGCATGGACGCGGTCGCCGCCCGGGCCAAGGCCAGCAAGGCCACCATCTACCGACGGTGGCCGGGCAAGCGGGAGCTGGTGGAATACGCCATCCGCTGCCGGGGGCCGCAGCACATGGAGCCGCCCGACACCGGCAGCCTCCGCGGCGACATCGTGGCCACCCTGCGCTTCGCCGCCGAGGGCTTCGCGGCCGAGGACGTCGCGTTGCTGTCGGGGGTCCTGCGGGCCATGCGCGGGGCACCGGAGATCGCCGCCACGCTCCGCCAGCAGGTGCTGGTGGACAAGCGCAACATGGGCGCGACGATCGTCCGCCGGGCGGTCGAGCGCGGTGAGCTGCGCCCCGACGCCGACCCGTCCGTGTTCCACGAGGTCGCGCCCGCCCTCATGTTCTTCCGCATGCTCGTCACCGGTGAGCCCATCGACGACGAGTTCGTGGCCCACGTCGCCGACGAGGTGCTCATCCCGCTGCTGCTGTGTAGCAGTACCCGAACGACGGTTCCATCCGCCAGACAGGAGACATCGTGACCAGCTCCATCGGCGCCGGCCCTGACCAAGCCGCCGCGCCACAATCAGGCGCCCAGGACTCCAGGCGCTGGCTCGCCCTCGCGGTGATCGCGGTCAGCCAGCTCATGGTCGTGCTGGACGCGTCCATCGTGAACATCGCCCTGCCGTCGGCGCAGCGCGACCTCGGCATCACCGACGCCGACCGGCAGTGGGTCGTCACGGCCTACACGCTGGCCTTCGGTGGTCTCCTGCTGCTGGGCGGTCGGATCGCCGACTACGTCGGCCGCAAGCGGATGCTGATCGTCGGACTGCTCGGCTTCGCCGGCGCCTCCGCCCTGGGCGGCATCGCGTCGACCGCGGAGCTGCTGTTCGCGGCCCGCGCGCTGCAGGGCGCGTTCGCGGCCCTGCTGGCCCCGGCCGCGCTCTCGCTGATCACGGTGACGTTCACCGAGCCCAAGGAACGCGCCCGCGCCTTCGGCGTGTTCGGCGCCGTCTCCGGCGGTGGGGCCGCTATCGGCCTGGTCGTCGGCGGCATCCTGACCGAGTACGCGTCCTGGCGCTGGTGCCTCGGCGTCAACGTGCCGATCGCGATCGGCGCGGCCATCGCCGCCGCCCTGATCGTCACCGAGAGCAAGGCCCACGGCAACACCAAGTACGACGTGCCCGGCGCGGTCCTGGTCACCGCCGGCCTGGTCTCCTTGGTCTACGGCTTCACCGAGGCGGCCAAGCCCGACCTGGGCTGGACCGCCGGCACCACGGTCTTCTTCCTGGTCGCCGCGGTCGTGCTGCTGGTCGCGTTCGTGGTCTGGGAGTCCCGCGTCGCCAACCCGCTGCTGCCGCTGCGGATCGCGCTGGACCGCAACCGGGGCGGGTCGTACATCATCTTCCTGCTCGTCGGCGCCGGCCTGTTCGGGATGTTCCTGTTCCTGGCGTACTACTTCCAGCTCAACCTGGGCTACAGCGCGCTGAAGTCGGGCCTGGCCCTGCTGCCGTTCAGCGGCGGCATCATCATCGGCGCGGGTGTGGTCTCGCAGCTGCTCCCGCGGGTCGGCCCCAAGCCGCTGATGATCCCGGGTCTGGCGCTGTCGGTGGTGGGGATGTTGTGGCTGACCCAGGTCACCGCGGAGACCAGCTACCTCACCCACGTCCTGCCGGCGGAGCTGCTGATGTCCTTCGGCATGGCCGCGGTGTTCATCCCGGCCTCGAGCACGGCGCTGGTGGGGGTCGACGAGCACGACGCCGGGGTGGCCAGCGCGCTGCTGAACACCTCGCAGCAGATCGGCGGCTCGCTCGGCACCGCCCTGCTCAACACCCTGTACGCCTCGGCGGTGACCAGCTACCTGGCCGCCCGGGTCAAGGTCCCGGAGGACGTGCAGCGGCTGCAGGGTGACGCGCTCATCCACGGCTACCACGTGGCCTTCTTCTGGGCCGCGGTGCTGCTGGCGGCCGGCCTGGTGGCGGCGATCTTCTTCATCAACGCCAAGAAGGAGGACATCCCGTCCGAGCCCGCGGCCGCGGTCGCGGCGTAGGCAGGACGCACGACGGAACGGGGCAGGCCCGAGGCCTGCCCCGTTCCGCTGTGTTCAGGGCTGGTACGGCGGGGCCTCGCCCCAGCCCCAGTGCGGCATCGGGGCGGTGGGCGGGGGAGTGGCGCCGGGCTTGGAGTTGGACAGCGCGATCCGGGAGCCCCACTCCAGGTAGGCGACGAAGGCGGAGCGGAACTCGGGGTCGTCGGGCAGGCCGACCTCGTCCGCGGTCTCGGCCAGCAGCGCGACCCAGCGGGTCCGCTGCTCCGGGCGGATGTCCCGGCCCAGGTGGTGGCGCATCATGCGGGTGTAGCCGCCGAACTCCTCCGAGTACGCCTCCGGCCCGCGGAACACCTCGCCCAGCCACATGGCCACGTGGTGCGGGTGGTCGTCGGGCATGGCCGCGAACAGCGGCTCCAGCAGCGGGTCGGCCTTGACCTTCTCGTAGAACCGCGACGTCAGCCGCTCCAGCGCCGGCGCGCCGCCGGCCCACTCGTACAGTGTCGGCACCGTCATCGCGGCCCCCTCTCGTCCGCGCCAGCCTAGGCGCGGCCCGGGGGCGGCCGGGCGGCGTTCGCTGCGGGCGGATCAGTAGACGGCGCCGTAGTCGCCGGACGTGCCGGGTCCGGCCCCGGCCAGGGCCTCGATGAGGACCAGGACGGCCACGACCACGACGGTGGCGGCCAGCCCGGCGGCGAGCAGGGCGAGCAGGATGCGGAGCCGGCTGGCGGCGAGGAGACTGAGCACAGCGGGCTCCCGTCGGCGAGGGGTCGTCGAAGGGCTGACACGCAGCCGCCGCCGATCCGGTTCAGTAGGGTCGCCGACGTGGTCAGCACCCTGTACGTCGCCGCCCTGGAGCCCGACACCGGCAAGTCGGTGATCGCGCTGGGCATGATGGAGGTGCTGGCCGGCCGCACCGACCGGGTCGGCTTCTTCCGCCCGATCATCGGCGACGGCCCCGACCCGCTGGTCGAGCTGATGCGGGAGCGGTACGGCCTGGCCGCCGGCCCGCAGGGGGTCACCTACGCCGAGGTCCAGGCGCTGACCTCGGCCGGGCATACGGAGGAGCTGGTCGGCCGCGTGGTCGAGCGCTTCCGGGCCCTGGAGCGGGACTGCGACGCCGTGCTCTGCCTGGGCAGCGACTTCAGCGACGTGTCCAGCGCGACCGAGTTCGCGCTCAACCTGCGGCTGGCCGACAACCTGGGCGCGTCCGTGCTCGCGGTCGTGTCCGGGCGGCGCAAGTCGGCCGCCGACGTGGTCGCAGCGGTCCGGT
>DATDKW010000060.1:0-9629 GCA_036519715.1 Mycobacteriales bacterium | reverse complement strand
GTGCTGCTCGACCATCTGCCGGGGGTCCATCCGGTAGACGTGGTCGGCGCCGAACACGACGATGTGGTCGGGCTGGTCGTCGTAGATCAGGTTGAAGCTCTGGAAGATCGCGTCGGCGCTGCCGGTGAACCAGCGCGGGCCCAGCCGCTGCTGCGCCGGCACCGGGGTCACGTAGTTGCCCAGGATCGTCGACATCCGCCAGGTCTGGGTGATATGGCGGTCCAGCGAGTGTGACTTGTACTGCGTCAGCACCGCGATCCGCAGGTAGCCCGCGTTGACCAGATTGGACAGCACGAAGTCGACCAGCCGGTACGACCCGCCGAACGGCACGGCCGGCTTGGCCCGGTCGGCAGTCAGGGGCCACAGCCGCTTTCCCTCACCACCTGCGAGAACAATCCCGAGGACACGAGGGTTGGCACGCATGAAATGACCCTAGCCTGTGGGTTGTGCGAGTGGGAGTGCTGACGAGGGAGTATCCGCCCGACGTGTACGGGGGTGCCGGCGTACACGTCGACTTCCTCGTCCAGGAGTTGCGGCGGCTGGTCGATGTCGACGTGCACTGCTTCGGTGCGCCACGGGAAGGCGCGTTCGCGCACACCGTGCCGGCCGGCATCGCGGACGCGAACCCGGCGCTGCAGACGCTGGGGGTCGACCTGGAGATCGCCCAGGCCGTGGGCGAGTGCGACGTGCTGCACTCCCACACCTGGTACGCCAACGTGGCCGGGGTCCTCGGCGGCCTGCTGCACGGCATCCCGCACGTACTCTCGGCCCACTCGCTGGAGCCGCAGCGGCCGTGGAAGGTCGAGCAGCTCGGCGGCGGCTACCGGGTCTCGTCCTGGGCCGAGCGCACCGCGTACCGGAATGCGGACGCCGTGATCGCCGTCAGCCACGGGATGAAGTCCGACATCATGGCGGTCTACCCGTTCATGGACCCGGACAAGGTGCACGTGGTCCACAACGGCATCGACGCCAACCTCTACCAGCCCGACCGCGGCACCGACGTGCTGGAACGGCACGGCATCGACCCGAGCCGCCCGATCGTGATCTTCGTCGGGCGGATCACCCGGCAGAAGGGCGTCGGGCACCTGCTCGCGGCGGCCAAGTCGTTCCTGCCCGAGGCCCAGCTGGTGCTGTGCGCGGGCGCCCCGGACACCCCGGAGATCGGGGCGGCCACCGCGGCCGCGGTCGAGGATCTGAAGGCGACCCGGACCGGGGTGGTCTGGATCTCCCAGATGCTGCCCCGCCCGGACGTGGTCCAGCTGCTCACCGCGGCCACCGTCTTCGTCTGCCCGTCCGTGTACGAGCCGCTCGGCATCGTCAACCTGGAGGCGATGGCCTGCGAGACCGCGGTGGTGGCCTCGGCCGTGGGCGGGATCCCCGAGGTCGTCGACGACGGCCGGACCGGCACCCTGGTGCCGTACGCGGCCGCGTACCCGGAGGGGTTCGAGGCGGCCCTGGCCGAGGCGGTGAATGCGCTGGTCGGCGATCCGGCCCGGGCCCAGGAGATGGGCCGGGCCGGGCGGGCCCGGGCGCTGCGGGAGTTCGGCTGGGACGCGATCGCCCGCCGGACCATCGAGGTGTACGGCTCGCTGCGCTGAGCCGGCCCCGGGGCTGATCAGGTGCCGGTGAAGCGGGCCCCGTGCGGGCCGGGGGCGATCAGGTCCCGGTGAAGCGGGGCGCGCGCCGCTCGCGCGCGGCCAGCAGGCCCTCGTCCACGTCCGCGGTCCGGTAGTTCTCGGCCTGGGCCGCCGCCTCCACGTCCAGCTGCTGCTCCAGGGTGCGGCCGGCGGCCCCGGCGAGCGACTGCTTGAGCTGGCGGACCGGCTGCGGCGCGCTGCGGGCGATCGCGTCGGCCAGCTCCAGCGTGCGCGGCAGCACCCGGTCGGCCGGTACCGCCTCCAGCGCCATCCCGTAGCCGGCCGCCTCCGCGCCGGTGACCAGCCGGCCGGTGTACAGCAGCTCGGCCGCCCGCTGCGGGCCGACAAGCCGGGGAAGCGACCAGGACCCGCCCATCCCCGGGTGGATGCCGAGCCGGACGAAGTTGAAGCCGATCTTGGCCTCGGTGGACACCACGGCCAGGTCGCAGGCGATCGCGACGCAGGCGCCGGCCCCGACCGCGTGCCCGTTGACCGCGGCCAGCACCGGGAACGGCGCCCGGACCACGGACAGGAACACGTCGTAGAACCGGCGCATGGACGCGGTCTGGTCCTGGCCGGACTTGGCCCGGGCGGCCTTGTCCTCCAGCAGGGCCAGGTCGCCCCCGCCGGAGAAGGCCGGGCCGGCCCCGGTCAGCACCACCACCCGGACGTCGTCCCGGGCGGCCAGCTCGACCAGCGCCCCGGACAGGTAGGCGCCCATCTCGGCCGTCATCGCGTTGCGCCGGTCCGGGTCGGACAGGGTGAGCAGCACCACACCGGCGTTCTGGTCGGCCACCCGGACGAGGTCGGTCATCCTCGGAGTATCCCGAGGTCGGCGACGGCGGTGCAGGTGCCCGGGGCGACCTCGGTGAAGCCGGCGTCGCGGACCACCGGCAGGTCGCGCTCCAGCAGGGCGGCCCAGCCGGCGGGGTCGGCGACCCGGACCGCGACCGGGAAGCCGTCCTTGCGCCAGGCCTCGGCCCGGCCCGGGTCGAGGTCGGCCAGCCCGAGCTGGGCCGCGTGCCCGACCTGGGCCATCGCCTTGCCCGCGGTCAGCTCGACCGCCGGGTTGAGCCACAGCACCGGCACGCCGGGCGGCGGCGGTCCGGGCGGGGCCGGATCGTCCAGGTCGGTGCCGGAGACCTGGAGCCGGGCCAGGTCGCGGGGCCAGCCGTCGAGCGGGACGGGCGGGAACACCCGGACCTCGGCGCTGCCGTGGGTCACGGTGATCCCGGGCAGCGCCTCGGCCCGCCGCCACTCGGCGCCGCGGGCCCGCCGCACGACCTTGCGGATCCGGGCATCGGTCCAGGCCGCGACGGCCGGGGCCCACTCCCCCTCACCCTCCGCGCGCGGGTCGGTGAGCAGGGTGAGCACGGCCACCGCGGCCGCCTCCAGGGCGTCGGTCCGGCCCGGCGGCCGCGCCCGCTCCACCCGGACGACCAGGGGCAGCACGAACTGCGGGGCCAGGTCGCGCGGGTCGCCCGGCTGCACTCCCGTCACCGGCCTCCTCCTCCCGTATCCCGCGCCGCCGGGCGCAGGATGTGGCTCGGCCCCGGCCGTGGGGCCGGGGCCGAGCAAGGTCGGGCAGGAATCAGCCGGCCGCGGACTTCAAGGCGTCGCCGAGAGCCGTGGCCTCCTCGGCCGACATCTCGACGACGAGGCGTCCACCGCCCTCGAGCGGGACGCGCATGACGATGCCCCGCCCTTCCTTGGTGACCTCGAGCGGACCGTCACCCGTCCGCGGCTTCATGGCCGCCATTCGTGCCTCCTCCAGCGGACCCTGCGGGCCCGCTCCGATCTCCGACCTGGACGCCCGGAGGCCGCCGTGGCGGCCCGCCGAGCTTGGTGCGCCGATCATTGTTCCTGATCGCAGGCGTGGTAGGAAACCGGGCTGGCCGGGCCCCGTACGGTGGGAGCTCCGCCGTCGCGGCCGATCCGGGAGGTCTGAGGTGTCCGACACCGTATTGATCAGCGCCAGCGAGGGCGTCGCGACCGTCACGCTGAACCGTCCCGAGGCGCTCAACTCGCTCACCCTCGAGCTCAAGGAGACGCTGCTGGAGGCGCTCCGGCAGGTCGCCGCCGACCCCGCGGCCCGGGCCGTGGTGCTCACCGGCGCCGGTCGCGGCTTCTGCGCCGGGCAGGACCTGCGCGAGCACGGGGAGCTGCTGGCGGCCGGCGACCCGGCCCCGCTGAACACGGTCGAGCGCCACTTCAACCCGATCCTGCTGGCCCTGGCGACCATGCCGAAGCCGGTGATCGCGGCGGTCAACGGGATCGCGGCCGGGGCCGGGGCGTCGCTGACATTCGCGGCCGACTTCCGGATCGCGGCCGACAACGCGAAGTTCCTGCTGGCCTTCGCCAACGTCGGGCTGGGCCTGGACACCGGGGCGTCCTGGACGCTGCCCCGGCTGATCGGGCACGCCCGGGCGACCGCGCTGTCGATCCTGGCCGAGCCGGTGAGCGCGTCCGCGGCGCTGGAGATGGGGCTGGTCAACGCGGTCGTGCCGGGCGACGAGCTGGAGACGTCCGTGTTCGAGCTGGCCGCACGGCTGGCGGCCGGGCCGACCGCCGCGTACGCCGCGATCAAGGAGGCGCTGGCCTACGCGGCCGCCGTCCCGCTGGCCGCGGCCCTGGAGAAGGAGGGCCAGCTCCAGAACGCTCTCGGCGCCAGCCCGGACCACCGCGACGCCACCGCCGCCTTCCTCCGCAAGGAGAAGCCCGTCTTCCGCGGCCGCTAGCCGGGCGCGGCCCGCCAGCAGCCGGTCAGGTGGTCGTCGACCAGGCCGCAGGCCTGCATCAACGCGTACGCCGTGGTGGGGCCGACGAAGCGGAAGCCGCGCCGGCGCAGATCCTTGGCCATTGCCGTGGACTCCGGCGAGGTCGGGGTCAGCTCGGCGAACGAACTCGGCCGGGGCCGGACGGCCGGGTCGGGCGCGAACGACCAGAGCAGCGGGGACAGCCCGTCCGGCAGCTCCAGCGTGGCCCGGGCGTTGGCGATGGCCGCCTCGATCTTGGCCCGGTTTCGGACGATGCCGGTGTCGGCCAGCAGCCGCTCCACGTCGGCCGGCCCGAACGCGGCCACCTTCTCCGGCTCGAACCCGGCGAAGGCCGACCGGAACGACTCCCGCTTGCGCAGGATGGTCAGCCAGGACAGCCCGGACTGGAACGCCTCCAGGCACAGCTTCTCGAACAGCCGGACCTCGTCGTGCTGCGGGACGCCCCACTCGTCGTCGTGGTAGGCCCGGTAGATCTCGGTGGCGCCGGCCCAGCCGCAGCGGGCTCGCCCGTCGGCGCCCATGACGATGTCGTCCACGCCCGCGGACGCTAGACCCCGGGTCCGACAGAACCGGGGTGCCGCTCGGCCCAGCCCGCGAACCGGCGCAGCGACAGCCGCAGGCCGAACAGGAACGCCGGGCGCAGCAGCCGGAAGCCGACCCGGCCCAGGGCGCCGAGCGGCAGGTCGAGCTGCTCGGACCAGACGAACGTCGAGCCGCCGGGCCGGTCCTTCACCTCGAACGCGGCCGTGCCTCGCACGATCCGGCCCAGGTGCTGGACGTACGCGCCGTGCGGCGGGTCCCAGCCGGTGATCCGCATGGTGTCGACCACCGCGAACGGGCCCAGGCCGGTGGCGGCGCGGATGCCGCCGCCGACGCCGCGGCCGTCGTTGACGGTGCCGCGGACGGTGGTGCCGAGCATCCACTCGCCCTGGTGGTCCCAGTCGGTGGCCGCGGCCCAGGTCCGCTCGACCGGGGCGGCCACGTCGACCTCGAGCCGGATGTGGGTGGGGCCGGGCGAGGTGTCGCGGACGTCGGTCACTCCGGGTCCTGCCTGTCGGTGGTGTGCAGGTGCCGGGCCGGCCGGTCCGGGCGGGCGCCGGTGTCGCCGGCGAGCTCCTCCGGCACCGGGCGCGGCCCGTGCTGGGCGGCGTGGGCGCCCCCGTTCCGGTCCTCCGGGTGGCCGGAGGTGTCGACGACCGGCGGGAACGGGTGGGTGAGCAACTCGGGCTCACCGGCTTCCTGCACCGGCTCGACGTGCAGCACCGAGCGCAGCCGGGCGATCTCCCGGTCGCGGCTGTCGACCTGCTCGGACAGCCGGTCCAGCAGCCAGTCGACCTCGTCCATCCGGTAGCCCCGGACCGCCACCGACAGTCGCAGCGCGCGCAGGTCGTCGCCGTCGGCCAGCCGGTCGTCGGGCAGTTCCAGCGGGGTGCCGTCCGGCAGCACCGGCGCCATCTCCTCACCGCGGCCGAACGTGTACGACGCGGCCAGGAACAGCAGCCCGCCGACGACGAGCAGCGCGATGATGTAGCCGAGCACCGTACCCACGTCCTGATGGTGGCACGGGCACCTGTCCCGGGCCTCCCCGGGGAGCGACCAGAGGGGGAACCGTGGGCCTGCGGCTGGGGCGCCGGACGTTCGGCGACGACGAGCTGACCGTGATGGCGATCGTCAACCGCACGCCCGACTCGTTCTACGACCGCGGCGCGACGTACGGGCTGGACGCGGCGCTGGACGCGGTGGACCGGGCGGTCGCGGCCGGGGCCGCGATCGTGGATATCGGCGGGGTCAAGGCCGGTCCCGGGGACGAGGTCGACGCGGCCGAGGAGCTGCGCCGCACGGCCGAGCTGGTCGCCGCGGTCCGGTCCGCCCACCCGGACCTGGTCATCAGCGTGGACACCTGGCGGTCGGAGGTGGCCCGGGTGGTGGCCGGGGAGGGCGCCGACCTGCTCAACGACACCTGGGGCGGGGTCGACCCGGCGCTGGCCGCGGTGGCGGCCGAGTTCGGGACCGGGCTGGTCTGCGCCCACGCCGGCGGGCTGCCGCCGCGCACCCGCCCGCACCGGGTCGCGTACGCGGATGTGGTGGCGGACGTGGTCGCCACGGTGACCGGGCTGGCCGATCGGGCGGTGGCGGCCGGCGTGCGGCCGGACGGCATCCTGATCGACCCGGCCCACGACTTCGGCAAGAACACCCGCCACTCGCTGGAGGTGACCCGGCGGCTGGCCGAGCTGGTCGCGACCGGCTGGCCGGTGCTGGTGTCGCTGTCGCGCAAGGACTTCGTCGGCGAGACCCTCGACCTGCCCCCGGACGACCGGCTGGAGGGCACGCTGGCCGCGACCGCGGTGTCGGCCTGGCTGGGGGCGCGGGTCTTCCGGGCCCACGACGTGACCGCGACCCGGCGGGTGCTGGACACGGTCGCCGCGATCCGCGGCACCCGCCCCCCGGCCGTGGCCCGCCGCGGCCTGGCCTGACCCGGCGGCGATCCCTTGCCCGCCGGCGATCACCGGGCGCCGGGGCCGCCGCCGCCCGGTGGTCGGTGGTCGCCCGGTGGGCGAACGTGATCCGGCCGGGCCGGTCAGATCGGCAGGCGGCCGGTCTCGGCCGCCGTGAGGGCGGCGTCCACGGTGCGGGCCAGCAGCAGCGTGTCCAGCGCGGCCCGGCGGACGAATCCCTGCTTCTCCAGGTCGTCGAGCCAGGACCAGAGCGGGGCGAAGAAGCCGTCCGGGTCCAGCACGACCACCGGCTTGGCGTGCATGCCGAGGCTGGCCGCGGTCCACACCTCGAAGAACTCCTCCAGCGTGCCGATCCCGCCCGGCAGCACCACGAACGCGTCCGCCCGCCGGTCCATCTCGGCCTTGCGCTCGCGCATCGTGTCGACCAGGACCAGCTCGTCGGACTCGTGGTCGGCCACCTCCATCAGCACCAGGTGCCGCGGGATCACGCCGACCGTGTGGCCGCCGGCGGCCCGGGCCGCCCGCCCGACCGCGCCCATCATCGCGACCGACCCGCCCCCGGTGACCAGCACGTGCCTCCGCTCGCCGATCGCGGTGCCGACGGCCGCGGCCAGCGAGAGGTACGACGGGTCGATCCGGGTGACGGACGCGCAGTAGACCGCGATCGCGGTCATTCGCCGTCGTACGCCGGCTTCACGGCGTTCTCCAGCATGGTGCCGGCCTCGACGATGAACTTGACCGCCTCGTCCACGTCGTCGGTCAGCGTGAGCAGGTCGATGTCGGCCGGGTTGACCTTGCCCGCCGGCACCAGCGTGTCCCGGATCCAGCCGAGCAGGCCGGCCCAGTAGTCGGTGCCGAACAGGATGACCGGGAACCGGGTGACCTTGCCGGTCTGCACCAGGGTGAGCGCCTCGAACAGCTCGTCCAGCGTGCCGAAGCCGCCCGGCAGGATCACGAACGCCTGCGCGTACTTGACGAACATGGTCTTGCGGGCGAAGAAGTAACGGAAGTTGAGCCCGATGTCGACCCAGTCGTTGAGCCGCTGCTCGAACGGCAGCTCGATGCCGAGCCCGACGCTGACCCCGCCGCCCTCGGAGGCGCCGCGGTTGACCGCCTCCATCGCCCCCGGGCCGCCGCCGGTGATGACCGCGAAGCCGGCCTTGGCCAGCGCGGTGCCGAGCGCCCGGCCGGCCTCGTACTCGGGGTGGTCCTGCGGGGTGCGGGCGCTGCCGAACACGCTGACCGCCTTGGGCAGCTCGGCCAGCAGGCCGAACCCCTCGACGAACTCGGACTGGATCCGCAGCACCCGCCAGGGGTCGGTGTGCACCCAGTCCTTGGAGTCGCGGTTGGACAGCAGCCGCTCGTCGGTCGTGCCCGGCTTGATCTGGTCGCGGCGCAGCACCACCGGGCCGCGGTGGTGCTCGGGAAGCCGGTGGTCACGCCGGGCGTCGTCGGTCACGCCGTCAGCCGGGTCGTCGATCGGGTCGGTCACGGCGGACCACGCTACCCGTGCTCAGGCCAGGGCCTTCGCGACCGCGGTCACGGCGGCGTTCTCCGGGCCGGCCAGCGTCCCGTAGCGGCCCAGCGCGGTGGTGAACGCGCCCGAGCTGGGCGCCGACGCCATCGCGGCGATGTTCGCCTCCTGCCGCTTGTTCACCGCCAGCAGGGCCCGGACGGCCGGGCGGGCGCCGGCCGGCCAGCCGGTCCGGGTCAGGCCGTCCGCGAACGCCCGCTGCGCCCGCAGGTAGGTCGCGGCCAGGGCCCGCTGCTGCGCCACCGGCCGCCGCTGGTTCTCCGAGATCGCGGTGAAGAACACCCCGCGGGCGCGCTGCCAGTCGATCGCCAGGACCTGGTACGCGGCCGCCGGGCCGACCGGCGCCGCCGTCGGGCCCGGCCCCGTCGTCGCACCGGGCGCCGTGGTCGGGGCGGGCGCCGGGGCGCTGCCGGTCGGGGTGGCCGGCGCGGCCGGCGTTCCGGCCGTGGCCGAGGGCGCCGGCGTGGTCACCGACAGCACCGCCGGCTCGTCGTCGCCGCCGCCGCAGCCGGCCAGCAGCAGGGCCGCGAGCGGGATCAGCACCGCCGTACGCCGCATGCCGGGCAAACTACTCTCGGCGGAACCGAGCAGCACCGCGCCGGGTCAGGCCGGCTCGGGTGAGGCGGCGCTGTTGTCAGGCCGGCCGGGTGAAGTAGGCCCGCAGTGCGTCCTCGCACTCGGCGATGCGCGGCACCACCACGTGCTCCTCGCGGGTGTGGGCCAGGTTGGGGTCGCCGGGGCCGAAGTTCACGGCCGGGATCCCGAGCGCGGAGAACCGGGACACGTCGGTCCAGCCGTACTTGGCCACCGGCACCGCGCCCACCGCGGCCACGAAGTCCCGCGCCGCCGGCGCCGACAGTCCCGGCAGCGCCCCGGGCGCACTGTCCACGATGGACACGTCCGCGTCCAGACCGGCGAAGACGGACCGCACGTGCGACGCCGCGTCGGCCTCGGACCGGTCCGGCCCGAACCGGAAGTTGACCGTCACCCGGCACTCGTCCGGCAGCACGTTGCCGGCCACCCCGCCGGAGATGCCGACCGCGTTGAGCCCCTCGCGGTAGACGCAGCCGTCGATGTCGACCGATCGGGCCTCGTACGCGGCCAGCCGGGCCAGCACCGGCGCGGCCGCGTGCACCGCGTTGATCCCGAGCCAGGACCGCGCGCTGTGCGCCCGCCGCCCGCTGGTCAGGATGTCGGCCCGCAGCGTGCCCTGGCAGCCGGCCTC
>DATDKW010000059.1:0-5380 GCA_036519715.1 Mycobacteriales bacterium | reverse complement strand
GTGCCGGCCGACTCGACCGCGGCCGGCAGCAGGGTCAGCGTGCCGAGCAGCACCACTCCCTCGGTGAACGACAGCAGCAGCACCAGCAGGGCCACCGGGGTCCCGACGACCTGCCGCAGCGGGGCGAGCACGTGCTGCCGCGGCCGGCCGCCCGGCTCCGGCAACCGTCGCAAGAGGACGGACAGGACCAGCGCGCAGCCGCCGGTGACGGCGAACGCCAGGCGCCAGGACGCGACCTGCGCCAGCGCGCCGGCGCCGACCGCGCCGAGCGCCGTGCCGACCGCGACCCCGACCAGCAGCCGGGTCACCTCCTGCTGCCGCTGCCGGGTCGGCACCACGTCGCCCACGTAGATCAGGCAGGTCGGCATCGCCGCGCCGAACAGCCCGCCGGCGATCCCGCGGGCGGCGGTGAGCCCGGCGATGTCCTGCATGCCGGCGGAGACCGCGGTGGCGATCCCGGCCAGCAGCAGCGTGATCCGCAACGTGCGGACGCGGCCGAGCCGGTCGGACACGATGCCCCAGACCGGCTGCATCGCCCCGTACGCCACGTAATAGACGCTCGCCGCCGCGACCACCGACGGGAGCGGCACGGCCAGGTCGCGGGAGATGGCCAGCAGCACCGACGGCATCGCGAACCGGTCGAGCGTGCTGACGAACGACGTCAGCTGCAGCAGCCGCAGCGACGACCGGTCCGGCTCCGCCATCAGGTCGCGACCAGCAGACCCGAACCGGTCTCCAGCGCCGGCGCGAACGCGTCGGCGCCGTCGACCGTCTCGGGCCGGTAGCGCCGGCGCAGGTCCACCAGCGTCCGGATCGACTCGGGGTCGACCACCCCGTCCGGCACCAGCCCGTCGGCCGGGTCGCGCAGCCGGGCCAGGTAGCGCCGGGCCAGGTCCTCGGGCAGCTCCAGCGCCGCGCCCGCCTCGGCCACCACCTCGCCGTCCAGGCCCCCGCCGGCGATCTCGGCCGCGGTCGCGGTCAGCACCCGGGCCAGCGGAGCGGCCGCACCCGCGTCCCCGACGACGGCCAGCACCGTGCCCAGGTACGGCGGGAGGGTGTCCTTCACCGTCGCCAGCGCGGTCAGCCCGGCGGCCTCGGCGTGCAGCTCGTTGCCGGCGTTGAGCATGGTGGCGGCGCACTCGCCGGCCAGCAGGGCCCGTAGCCGCCTCGGGGTCGAGCCCAGTGTCACCAGCTCGTAGTCGCCCCGGTCCAGCCCGATCGACTCGGCCAGCGCGTACATGGCGAAGGCGAAGCCGGAGGTGGGCACGTCCACGCCGAAGGCCGCGCCGCGCAGGTCTTCCGGGGAACACCGCGCGTACAGGCCCAGGCCCATCCCTCTGTCCACAGCGGACACCATCCGGGCGTCAGCGGTGCGCTGCAGCGGGTTGGTGGGGGAGTAGCGGTAGGCCAGCACGTTGTCCGGGCTGGTGAGCACCGCGTCCAGACTGCCGTCGAGCAGCGCGGCGAACTGCCCGGGGGAGGACGGCACGGCCGATTCGGTGACGACCAGGCCGGCATCGTCCAGCCGGCCGGTCCGCCGGGCCACCCGCAGCAGCACGGACGGGGTGAACGTCCCCAGAGTCAGGCTGATCGGCACGGCTGCCCCTTTCCTCCGGCCGGCGCCGGCACGGCGGATCGTAACCGTCTGTCGCAGTCGATTGCAGTACCCGTCACCAGGAAATCTCCGTTGCCTTGCAGTTATCCCCAGGCCCTTGACAGCGCTGTGGCGCCGAACACATGATCCGGGCAGCAAACGATTGCTGTCCCCTGGCGACCCCACAACGCCTCAGCGTGGAGGGCCCGATGAGCGTGAACCCCGCACCCGTCCCCGAGCCGGCCCGCCGGCGCCGGCGTCTCGTCGGGGCCGCGGCCCTGACGATGGTCGCGGCGCTGGCCCTGTCCGCGTGCGGCTCCAAGCCGTCCGAGCAGGCCGCCGCCTCGACCGAACCCATCGTCATCGGCATCTCCCTGCCGCTCACCGGTGACTTCTCCCAGCCCGGCGGCGAGGCCAAGCGCGGCTACGAGATCTGGGCCAAGCAGGTCAACGCCAAGGGCGGGCTGCTCGGCCGGCAGGTCCAGCTCAAGATCGTGGACGACGCCAGCAGCCAGGACACGGTCGTCACCGACTACACCAAGCTCATCACCCAGGACAAGGTCGACCTGCTGCTGGGCACCTTCTCGTCGCTGCTGAACTTCCCCGCCTCCGCGGTGGCCGAGAAGAACGGCATGGTCTTCGTCGAGCCCGCCGGCGGCTCGCCGAAGATGTTCACCCGCGGCTTCAAGAACCTGTTCTTCGCCCAGCCCGCGACCGCGCCGCACCAGGCCGACGTGTTCGTCGACTACATCAAGGCGCTGCCGGCCGACCAGCGGCCGAAGACCGCGGCGTACCCGTCCCAGGACGACCCCTTCGCGGCCCCGGTCATCGAGTCGATGCAGAAGCAGCTGGAGGCCGAGGGCGTCAAGACCGTCTACAGCGGGACGTACCCGGCCGACGCGACCAACTTCCAGTCGATCGCCAGCCAGCTGGCGTCGAAGAAGCCCGACCTGATCGCCCAGGGCGCGGTGTTCGAGGACGGCGTCGGCATGGTCCGGGCGCTGAAGCAGCTCAACTACTCGCCCAAGATGCTGTTCCAGACGTCGGCGCCGAGCAACGCGGGCCAGTACAGCGAGGGCATCGGCAAGGCCAACACCGAGGGCGTCTTCTACACGGTGAGCTGGAACCAGGACGCGAAGACCCCGCAGAACCCGGAGTTCGTCAAGGATTACCAGACCGCCTACAAGGGCGCCGACCCGGCCGAGGACGCGGCCGACGCGTTCGCCGCGGCCCAGGTCCTGCAGGCCGCGACGACCGCGGTCGGCGCGATCGACCAGACCAAAATCCGGGACTGGCTGCACGCCAACGAGGTCCAGACGATCCTGGGCCCGCTGAGCTGGACCGAGACCGGCGAGCCGAAGGGCAAGTTCCTGCTTGCGCAGTGGCAGTCGGGCAAGGTCCAGGTGGTGGCGCCGGCCGAGGCCGCGACCACCCAGACGGTCATCAACTCCAAGCCCGGTTGGAAGTAGGCCCATGGCGCAGCTGACCCAGGCCCTGGTCCTCGGACTCCTCATCGGCGGCGTGTACGCGCTGATGGCGTCCGGCCTGACGCTGATCTTCGGCGTCATGCGGATCATCAACATCGCCCAGGGCGCGTTCCTGATCGTGGTCGCGACGTTCACCTGGTGGCTGTGGCGGGAGACCGGCATCGACCCGATCCTCGCCTCGGTCATCACCACGCCGCTGATGTTCGGTCTGGGTTGGCTGCTCTACAAGCTGGTCGTGTCGAGGATCCGGGGGCAGTCGCCGTCGATGTCGGTGCTGCTCACGTTCGGGATCGCCCTGGTGATCGAAGGCGTCCTGAACGTGGTGGCGGGCAACAAGTTCAAGTCCGCCACCCCGTCCTACTTCGAGGAGTCGTTCACCCTCGGCTCGATCCAGCTGCCCAAGACGCAGGTGTTCGGCTTCCTGGCCGCGGTCGTCGTGCTGGCCGGGCTCTACCTGGTGCTCACCAAGACGTGGACCGGGCGGGCGATCCGGGCCACCGCGCAGAACCCGTCCGCGGCCGCGCTGGTCGGGGTGAGCGCGGCGGGCACGGCGGCGCTCGCGTTCGCCCTCGGCAGCGCCAGCGCCGGCGTCGGCGGCTCGATCCTGTCCGTGCTCTACCCGTTCTTCCCGGCGTCCCACTACGACTGGATCTCCCGGCTGCTCGGCATCGTCGTGCTGGGCGGGATGGGGAGCCTGCCCGGGGCCATGGTCGGCGCGCTGGTGCTCGGCCTGGCCGAGACGCTGACCGCGACGTACGGGTCGCTGCGGTGGTCGACGCTGGTGTTCTACCTGGTGATCATGGTGGTCCTGCTGGTCCGGCCGCAGGGCCTGTTCGGGGCCAGGCTGCGCGAGGACGGGGTGGCGGCATGAGCACCGCCACTGCCCCGGCCGCGGCCCGGTCCCGGTTGCCGGGATTCCTGGGCCGGGTGCCCGGACCGCGGCTGGCGGCCGGGGTGCTGCTGCTGGCCGCGGTGCTCTACCCGGTCGTCAACCCGTGGAGCCCGTACACCCAGGGCGTCGCGCTGCTGGCCTTCCTGCTCGCCATCCAGGCCTCCAGCTGGAACATCATCTCCGGATACGCGGGCTACACCTCCCTCGGCCACAGCATGTTCCTCGGCCTGGGGTCGTACACGACCGCGATCATCGCCCTGCACACCGGCGTCAATCCACTGTGGATCGTCCCGCTGGGCGGGATCACGGCCGTGGTCGTGGCCACGATCGCGGGCTGGGTGGTGCTGCGCACCCGCGGCCACGCCTTCGTCATCATCACGATCGCGCTGCTGCTGGCGGCCCAGATCCTCGCGGTCAACCTGCGCGGCCTGACCAAGGGCTCCGACGGGATCACGCTGGAGCTGCCGTTCTGGAGCAAGGACTACCAGAACATCCCGTTCTACTATGTCTTCCTGCTGCTGCTGGTGCTCACGGTCGCGTTCAGCGCCTGGATCCGGCGGACGAAGTTCGGCACCGGCCTGGTCGCGATCCGCGAGGACGAGGGCAAGGCCGCGGCGATCGGCGTGGACACCACCCGCTTCAAGATCCTGGCCTTCGCGGCCAGCTCCTTCTTCATCGGCGTCGCCGGCGGCGTGTACGCGTACTTCCTCACGTTCCTCAACCCGGTCGGCTCGTTCGCGATCCTCGGCAGCGTGATGATCGTGCTGTCGGCGCTGCTGGGCGGGCGCGGCACCCTGTACGGCCCGGTGGTCGGTGCCCTCATCGTCCAGCTCCTCAACGAGGAGGCGACGGTGTACGGCGGGGGCACCGGCACCCGGGTCCTGCTCATGGGTCTGGTGCTGGTGGCGGTGGTGCTGTTCATGCCGGCCGGCCTGCTGCCCACGGTGCGGGCGGCCTGGCGCAGGCGGCACCCGGTCGAGGTCGAGTACACCGACCAGACCGGGGCCCTGGGCCGGGCCAACGCCCCGGCCACCACGCGGGCCCTGGAGGAGCTGGGCACCGCCGCGGCCGACGACCTGGCCGCCGGCGAGCCGCTGCTGGAGCTGAAGGGTGTGAGCAAGCGCTTCGGCGGCCTGGTCGCGGTCGACGACGCCGACCTGACCGTCCGAAAAGGAACGATCACCGCGCTCATCGGCCCCAACGGCTCCGGCAAGACGACGCTGTTCAACCTCGTCACCGGAGGCATGCAGGCCGACGCGGGCGAGATCTGGTTCGAGGGCCAGCGGATCGACAGGCTGCCGCCGTGGAAGCGGGGACACCTCGGCCTGGGCCGGACGTTCCAGGTGACCCGGCTGTTCAAGGAGATGACTGTCCTGCAGAACGTCGTGGCGCCGGTCCCGGACGGGC
>DATDKW010000058.1:0-2620 GCA_036519715.1 Mycobacteriales bacterium | reverse complement strand
CGGGCTGCCGGACGAGGAGCGCGAGGAGCTGCTGGAGCTGGCCGACCCGATGTGGCGGCGCAGCTGGCACCTCATGCGGGACAACGCGCTGACCCGCGGCGGCGGCTGGGCCCGGATGTGGGACGAGGGCGTCGGCGACCTCATCGAGCGGCGCCGGGGCTGGTTCGCGGCGGAGCGGGCGGCGTTAACATCCCGGCCGTGACGGACGTGGACGACCTGTTGCCGGAGCTGCCGGTGCCGCCGGACGCGGGCCCGCACCCGGACGCGGCCGAGCGGGAGGCCCGCTGGTCCCTGCTCAACCAGCGCGCGCAGCTGTCCGCCTACCCGGGCGAGGACGCCAGCTACTCCCTCTACGCCGACCATCCGGCCGTCCGGGCCGAGCTGGCCACGCTGGCCGCGGCCGAGGCGGCCGAGCACCCGGAGCTGGAGATCGCCGCCCTGCTCGGCGACGGCCACCTCATCCTCGCGGTGCGGGTCCGGGACTGACGCGGGTCGCCCAGATCTCGTCGACCTTGGCCCGGAGGTCGTCGAGGGTGCCGTCGTTGACGATCACGACGCCGGCGGCGGCCCGGCGCTGCTCGTCGGTGGCCTGGGTCGCCATCCGGGACCGGGCCTCCTCGGCCGGCATGCCGCGGTCCCGGGCCAGCCGCTCGATCCGCAGCTCCACCGGGGTCTCCACCACCACGACGAGGTCGTACGAGGCGGCCTGACCGGTCTCGACCAGCAGCGGGACGTCCTGCACGACGACCGTGCCGGGCGGGGCGGCCGCGATCCGCTCCGCCACCCGAGCCCGGATCCGCGGGTGCAGGATCGCGTTGAGCCGGCCGCGGGCGGCCCCGTCGGCGAAGACGATCCGGGCCAGGGCGGCCCGGTCCAGGCGGCCCTGGCCGTCCAGCACGTCCGGCCCGAACTCGGCCACCACCGCAGCCAGCCCCTCGGTGCCCGGCTCGACCACCTCCCGCGCGACCTGGTCGGCGTCGATGACCAGCGCCCCCAGCTCGCCGAACCGCCGCGCCGCCGACGATTTCCCCGACCCGATCCCGCCCGTCAGCCCGATCTGCACGCTCGCGAGACTAGGGCAGCAGCGGCGCCGGACCGGGAGCGCACAAGGCAACACAGTCGACATGGTGATCTCCCGGCGCGCCGCGCAAGGTCGGGAGTGTCGTACCCGTAGGCTCGCCGCCGCGACGGCTTCCCCAGCCTGCGAAAGGTGGTCGCGACATGGCCAAGCACCGGCGCCCACCCACGGTGGGACGCCACCGGTACGGCACCCCCGGGCTGTCGTACTGCCGCAGGCACGAGTCCGTGATGCTCCGGATCCGCGAGACCCGCCCGCCGCTGTGGTCGGCGCTGCGCTGGCGCGGCCGGCACACGGAGGTCGCGCTGACCCGCGTCGGCGCGCGCCCGCGCCCGGCCTTCGCGCTGATCGCCTCGCTGTAGCAGCGTCCTGGCGGGGGCTCACTGGCCCCAGGCGGCCAGCACCTTCTCGGCCACGGCCAGCGCGGCCCGGCCCGGGTCGGAGATCGCCCGCGACACCGTCACCGCCAGCGTCCGGTCCCCCTGGGCCAGCACCGCCGTGACCCCGGTCTTGAAGCCGATCACCGTCGTCGGCTGGCCGGCCACGGTCGCGGCCTTCTGCGACGTCGCGCCGGCCCGCAGCGCGGCCACGGTCGCCTCGACCCGGTCGGCCGCCGAAGCGGCATCCTTGTACGTCGACATGCCGACCTCGAGCGGGGCCGCGCCCTTGCCGTTCGGCGCCAGGCCGTACTGGCAGGTGACCCGGCCGGTCCGGCCGATCGACGGCTGGGCCACGCCGACGATGTATCGGGAGCCGCCGAACAGCGGCCGGCCCAGCGCCTGGTCCAGGTCGGTGAACGGGAGGACCGCGTCGCAGCCGGCCGGAAGGCTCGGCGTCGACGTCGCGCTCGGGGGGCCGGATCCGGTCGCGGACGGCGCCGGCGCGCTGCTCGGTGACCCGGCCGCGGCCGGGGGCGCGGTGCCGTCGTCGGACGTGCAGGCGGCCAGCGCCAGGGCCAACCCGAGCAGCACCGGCATCCTGCGCAGCGTCATGCCGCGCACGCTAGCGCGGCGTCCGCACCGCGGCCCCGACCCCCGCCGAGGGCGGCCGGAAAAGGCGGAAGCCCCGCCCGGCGAACCGGGCGGGGCTTCCGACAGGACCGACTACGCGCGACCGCCGGCCAGCTTCTCCCGCAGCGCCGCGAGCGCCTCGTCCGACGCCAGCGTGCCGCCGGTGTCGGCCGTGTCCGAGGTGTAGGACGTCTCGCCCGTCGCCTCGGCCTCCGCCGCCTGGGCCTGCTGGACCTGCTTGAGGTGAGCCTCGTAGCGGGCCTGGGCCTCCGCGTACTGCTTCTCCCAGGTCTCGCGCTGCGTCTCGTACCCCTCGAGCCACTCCCCGGACTCCGGGTCGAAGCCCTCCGGGTAGATGTAGTTGCCCTCGGAGTCGTACTGCGCGTCCATGCCGTACTGCGCGGGGTCGAACTCGCCCGGCTCGCCGCCGGTGCCGGCACCCTCGTTGGCCTGCTTGAGCGACAGGCTGATCCGGCGCCGGTCCAGGTCGATGTCGATGACCTTGACCAGGATCTCCTGGCCGACCTGCACG
>DATDKW010000057.1:0-18678 GCA_036519715.1 Mycobacteriales bacterium | reverse complement strand
CCCGGTCCCCGGACCCGACGCCGACGCGACGACCACGCCCGCGAGTCCGGCCGCCGCCGTGAGTCCGCCCGCCGCCAGTCCGCCCGCCGCCGGGAGCCCGCCCGCCGCCGCGAGCCCGCCCGCCGCCGCCACCCCGGCGGCGGCGCCAGGTCGGGCGGCGCCGCCGAGTCCGGCGGTGACTGCCGGCGCGTACGAGGATGTGCCGCACAGCCGGATGCGGCGCGCCATCGCCTCCCGGCTGGCGGAGAGCAACCGGGAGGCGCCGGACTTCGCGATCCGGGGCAGCGCCCGGGTCGACGACCTGCTGGCGCTGCGGGCGCAGCTCAACGCCGGCGGCGGCACCCGGATCTCGGTCAACGACCTCGTCGTCGCCGCGGTCGCCCGCACCCACGCGCAGCTGCCGGAGATGAACGTCGTCTGGACCCCGGACGCGGTCCGCCGGTTCCGCGCGGTCGACGTCGGCGTCGCCGTCGCCACCGACCGCGGCCTGGTCACCCCGGTGCTGCGGGGCGCGGAGAGCCTGACCGTCTCCGCGATCGCCCGCGCCACCGCCGACTTCGCCGAGCGGGCCCGGGCCGGCACGCTGCGCCCGGACGAGCTCGACGGCGGCTCGATCACCGTCTCCAACCTCGGCGGCTACGGCGTCGAGGACTTCACCGCGGTGCTCAACCCGCCGCAGGCGGCGATCCTCGCGGTCGGCGCGGCCCGCAAGCAGGCGGTGGTGACCGGCGACGAGCTCGGCATCGCCACCGTGCTGCGGGTGACGCTGACCGTCGATCACCGCCCGGTCGACGGCACCCTGGCGGCCCGTTGGATGGCCGCGTTCCTCGCGCTGCTCGAGGCGCCGCTCCGGATCCTGGCCTGAGAGGGAGAACCGCATGCCCGACGCCGAGGTCGAGACCGCCCTGCGCCACTGGGGCCCGCGCCTGATCCAGAACGGCGTGGACTACAACGACATGCTCACTACGATCGCCCGGATCGACACCTGGGACCAGTGGCTGCCGGAGTGGAACCGGACCGCCGACGACCAGGCCGACTTCGCCCGCGAGGCCGACGCGGCCGGGCACGCGCTGACCGCCGGGCAGGCCTGGCGGCGGGCTTCGGTCAACCGGCACTTCGGCAAGTTCGTGTGGATGGTCGACCTCGACCTGGCCCGGGAGGCGACGCTGCGGTCGGTCGAGGAGACCCGGGCCGCGCTGGCCCGGCTGGACCCGTCCGCGCAGCGGCTGGAGATCCCCATCCAGGGCGGGACCGCGTACGCGAACCTGCGCCGGCCGCCCGGGGTGGAGCGCCCGCCGTACGTGGTGGTGATCCCGGGGCTGGACTCGACCAAGGAGGAGTTCTTCTACTTCGAGCAGTCCTTCCTGGACCGGGGGCTGGCCACGGTGGCGCTGGACGGGCCCGGGCAGGGGGAGACCGGGCTGGCGGTGCCGATCCGGCCGGACTACGAGACCGCGGTCAGCCCGCTGCTGGACCTGCTATCCACACGCGACGACCTCGACCACGACCGGGCCGGGGTGGCCGGGGTCAGCCTGGGCGGCTACTACGCGCCGCGGGTGGCCGCGTTCGAGCCGCGGTTCCGGGCGGTGGCCGGGATCAGCGGGCCGTTCTGCTTCGGCGACATGTGGGACCAGCTGCCGCCGATGACGCGGGCGACGTTCACGGTCAAGTCGGGGGCGGCGGACGACGCCGAGGGGCACCGGATCGCGTCCACACTGGACCTCGCCGGCGTGTGCGAGCGGATCAAGGTCCCGGCCCTGTACGTGACCGGCGCGCTGGACCGGCTGATCCCGTGGCAGCAGACCGAGCGCCAGGCCACCGAGACCCCCGACGGCACGTTCGTCAACTTCCCCGACGGCAACCATGGCGTGTCCAACCTGCCGTCCAAGGCCCGCCCGCTGATCGCCGACTGGATGGCGGACCAGCTGACCGCGTAGGCGTGTCACGACCCGTCCTGGCCGGCGGTGTCGGGGACGCAGTGTGCACAGTTTACGGCGGTCAGTCTTCCGGGGACGGGATGCTGTCGGCCTTGACTGCGTTGCGGGAGCCGAGCGGCATCCACGGTCCTGTGGTGCTGTCCTGGGCGGTCTGCTGCTCGGCCTCGGCGTTGATTTCCGCACCCAGGAGCACGACGAAGGCGGTCAGGAAGAGCCAGAGCAGCAGCACCACCGCGCCGGCCAGCGCCCCGTACGTCTCCCCGTACGAGCCGAAGTTGCCGACATAGATGGAGAAGCCGGCCGAGCCGATGATCCACAGCACCGTCGCCACGGCGGCGCCGAGGCTCACCCAGGACAGGCGGGGGTCGTCCCGGTCCGGGGCGAAGCGGTAGAGCACCGCCAGCGCCCCGGTCACGAAGAGCAGCAGCCCGACCCAGCGCAGCACGCCGACCACCGTCCGGCCGACGCTGCCCAGGCCGACCTGGTCGAGCACCACCGGCAGCACGGCGACCAGGCCCACGGCGACCACCAGGAAGACGATCGCGCCCACCGTGAGCAGCAGAGCGACGCCGCGGAGCCGGGCGAAGCCGCGGGTCTCCTGCTCATCGTAGGCGAGGTTGATCGCCTTGATCAGGTTCGCGACGCCGCCGCTGGCGGTGAACAGGGCACCGAGCACGCTGATCACCAGCCCGACGCCGAGCGCCCGGTCCGAGGTGCTGGTGATCTGGCGGAGTTGGTCGGCGATCAGGGTCGTGCTCTCCGAGGGCAACGCCGCAGACAGGTCGCGGATCTGCTGCTCGACCTGCTCCGGATCGGCGACCAGCCCGTACAGGGTGATCGCCGCGATCAGCGCGGGGAACAGCGAGATGAAGGAGTAGAAGGCGACCCCGGCCGCCATCAGCGGGATGCCGTCCGCCTGGGTCTCCCGCCAGGCCCGGCGCACGACCTGGCGCCACCCGGCGGCGGGAATCTGCGCCGGCGTGTCGGCCTCGATCCCGGGCACCTCGTCCGGGCCCGGGATCCGCGCGTCCTCGTCGGCCGCGGGCGGGGCGGACCCGGTCAGGCCGCGGCCGTGCCGGCGCCCCACCGCGTACGCCGCCGCCGCCACCGCCGGCAACAGCGCCAGCCGTCCCGCTCTCATCCACCCGATGTGCCCGGTGGCCGCGGGCCTATCCCCGATCGGCCGCCGGAACACCTGGAGCCCTCCTGGACCGCGGCGATCAGCTCGCGGCTGAACGCGGGAACCGGGTTGTCACGACCCGTCCCGTAGCTCCTGCAGGCGTTGCCGGGGCGGCGGCCACCACCGCATCACCACGGTGGTCACGCCGCCACACGCCCGGGTGCGACGGGGTGGTCGGGAAGGGGAGCTCGGGCAGGTCGGTCATGGTGGACGATCCTGCCGTGTCCTCGGCCCGGACGGGCTGGATGGCCGGCCGGCGTGACCGGCCGGCCGTCCAGGTCAGCGGGCGAGCAGGGCCGCCAGCGCGGCCGTGGTCTCGCGGATGATCCGGTCCGGGTCCACTGTGGTCAGTCGCCCGCCCCGCTTGACGATGCGGCCGTCGACCACGACGGTGTCGACGTTCTCGGCCCCGGCCGCGAGCGCCAGCGTGTTGGTCGGATCGGTGAACGGCGCGGTCGCGATGTCGTCGACCCGGACCAGGATGAGATCGGCCCGCTTGCCCGGGGTGAGCGAGCCGGTGACGTCCCCGAGCCCCAGCCCGCGGGCGGCGTCGATGGTGGCCAGCTCGAGCATCCGCCGGGTGCCGACGGCCAGCTCCTGCTCGGCCTCCCCGCGCGCCAGCCCGGTGGCCAGCCGGACGACCGACCACAGGTCGGCGGTCCCGGTCAGCGGCAGCGTGTCGATCGACAGGGTCAGCAGCACCCGGCTGTCCAGCAGCTGCTTGACCGGCGAGACGCCGTACCCGATGAGCAGCTCCGACCACGGGCTGATCGAGACGGACGCGCCGCTCTCGCGAACCGCGGCCCGCTCGGCCTCGTCGGTGTAGAGGGCGTGGATGAGCTGGATGTCCGGCGAGAGCATGCCCCGCTCGGCCAGCTGGCCGATCATGCGCAGCGCGCCCTGGGGCCGGGTCGAGTTGGCGTGGTAGCTGATGGGCAGGCCGAGCCCGCGGGCGGTCTCGAACTCCGGGCGGAACACCGACTCCGGTGACTGGCCCGGCGGGCGGCCGGCCAGCCCGAGGTGCAGCAGCGGCAGCCGGCCGCGGTCGAACCAGTCCCGCTTGACCCGGGCCAGGTCGGCCAGGTTGGTGACCTGGTCCACCGGCAGCCCCTGCGGGGTGCCGTAGGAGAACCGGCCGCGCAGGCCCATCTCCTGGTGCGCCAGCAGGTTCTGGTCGGTGTGGGCGGGGGCGCGCAGGTTGTGGGCCCAGTCGTGCACGGTGGTGATGCCGGTGTTCATGGCGTCGAGCAGGCCCAGCCGGGCGCCGTGGTAGAGGTCGCGGGGCCGGGCCCGGACGCCGTTGGCGATGTTCAGCGCGAAGTACGCGGTCGCCGGCGACGAGCTGGACATCGAGCGGTAGAGCGAGGTCCACAGGTGCCAGTGGGTGTCGACCAGGCCGGGCATGACGACCATGCCGGTGCCGTCCAGGCGCGGGGCGCCGACCCGCAGCCGGTTGCCGACCGCCACGATCCGCCCGTTGCGGACATGGACCTCGCCGTCGGGCAGGTCGCCCAGGGCCCGGTCCATCGTCAGGACGTACGCGCCGCGGACCACGAACTCGCGGGGCTGGGAGCGGCGATGCGAGGGGCCGGCGGCCTCGGCCGGGCCGGCCGCCGCCGCCGTCGCCATCCCGATGCCCGCCGCGGCCCCGGTGCCGAGGAAGACCCGCCTGCTCACGTCCTTGGCCACGTGCGTCTCCTTCGACGAAGCCCGGCCGTCGACGGCGGACGACCGAGCGCGCCGCTGGCCGTCCACCCGCCGGACGACCGAGCGGATCGTAGGACAATCGATTGCAGAGGACATTAGTTCCACCTGCAATCGTTTGTCGATATCTCAGCGGACACAAGCTCCTGTATTTGATGTCGCAACTGGGCATCATGGGCGCGTGCCGATCGTCTATGGCGGGGACGGGGCCGCGTCGCGGCGGCCGTCCCTGACGCCGCTGCGCCGGCCGGACCCGGCCCGGATCGGGCCGTACACGCTGCTGGGGCGGCTGGGCGCGGGTGCGATGGGCCGGGTCTACCTGGGCCGGTCGGCCGCCGGGCGGCTGGTCGCGGTGAAGACGATCCGGGACGAGTACGCGGAGGAGCCGGACTTCCGGGACCGGTTCGGGCACGAGGTCGCGGCCGCCCGCCGGGTCAGCGGCGTGTTCACCGCGGCCGTGGTCGCCGCCGACGCCGAGGCCGAGGTCCCCTGGCTGGCCACGGCGTACGTGCCGGCGCCGTCCCTGGCCACGCTGGTGGAGACGTGCGGGCCGCTGCCGGTGCCGGCCGTGCGGTGGCTGGCGGCCGGGTGCGCCGAGGCGCTGGAGTCCATCCACTCCGTCGGCCTGGTGCACCGGGACCTCAAGCCGTCCAACGTGCTGGTGTCGCTGGACGGGCCGCAGGTGATCGACTTCGGGGTGGCGCGGGCGGTCGAGCGGGTGCAGCTCACCACCAGCCGGGAGGCGCTGGGGACGCCGGCCTACATGGCGCCGGAGCAGGCCCGGGAGACCCGGCGGATCGGGCCGGCCAGCGACGTCTTCTCCCTCGGCTCCACCTTGCTGTACGCGGCGACCGGGCACGCGCCGTACCAGGGCGAGACCACGGTCGACGTGCTGGTCCGGCTGGCGACCGAGGAGCCGGACCTGTCCGGGCTGCCGCCGGAGCTGGCCGGCACGGTCGCGCGCTGCCTGGACCGGGACCCGGAGCGGCGGCCGACCCCGGCCGAGCTGCTGGCCGGGATCGCGGCCACGATGCGGTTCGAGCACGGGGACGGGGACGGGTCGCGGTCACTGCCGGAGCCCGCGCTGGCGCTGATCGAGGAGTACCGGCGGCGGCCGCCAGCAGCGCTGGCCCCGGCGGCGGACGCGGACAGCACCTTCGGCTCGCACTCGTCGCTGCCGACCTCCCTGCCCGACCTGGTCGTCGGCCCCAGCACCCCGGCCCCGCGGGTCCCCGCGCCACCGGCTGGGTCGGGGGCGGCCGGCGCCAGGGCCGGGTCGCCGGGCGCCGAGGCGGGGGCGGCCGTGCCGAGCGGATCCGGCGCGACCGGGTCCGGGGCGACCGGGTCCGGGGCGACCGGGGACAGGGCAACCGGGGACGGGGCGGCCGGCGCAGCAACGGGGGAGCGGCCGCACGGCAGCAGCCGGACGGTGGACCGGCGGCTGGTGCTGGCCCTGGCCGCGCTGCTGGCGGTCGTGCTGGCCGGTGGCGGCGTCGCCGTCGGCGCCTTCCTGCTGCGCGCCGACCCGCCGGCGGCCCAGTCGCAGCAGCCGCAGTTAGGCCCGCCGCCGAACGGCCGCCCGGGCGACGACCCGCCGCCCCCGCGCGGTGGCGCCGCCGGCTACACCGGACCGCCGAAGATCGAGTCCAACCAGCCCAACGGCGACACCGACACCCACTTCACCGTGTGGGGCCGGGGCTGGACGCCCCAGAGCACGGTCACCGTCCAGGTGCTCGGCGGCCGGACCCCATCGGGCCCGGTGACCGTCGACCGGGCCGGCAGCTTCAACTACACGGTCAACCAATCCCACGAGTTCTTCGCCGGCGGCCTCCCGCGCGGCCCCCTCACCGTGGTCGTCACCGACGGCGCCGGTCACGAGGCCCGGACCACGGTCCAGGTCGACTAGCGCTCACGGGTCCACCAGAGGTCCTCCTGGCGGGTGCACCAGGCCGGGTCGTCGAGCCGGGCCAGGTCGGCCGGCGTGATCACCGCGTACTCCAGCAGGACCTCGGCCACGACCTCGTCCGACAGCCGCACGCCCGGGCGGACCAGCCCGCGCTCGGCGATCTTCTGCCGCAGCGACTTCAGGTGCTCGCCCACCCGGGCCGCCAGCCGGTCCCGGAAGGCCGGGTCGGAGTCGAACCGCTCCAGCTCGTAGTGGGCGTCGGTCACCTCCAGCGCGGCCCGGGCGATCTCCGGCGTGCGCGGCAGCGGCGTGGTCCGGCTCGGGTCGACCAGCCACGGGCGGCACCACATCAGCGCGACCAGGAAGATCTTGGTGTCCGGGTCCAGCCGCAGCGGCAGCAGCGTGGCGTCCCCGGCCGGGCGGCCACCGGAACCGCCCGGCACCGGGGCGCCGCCCGCGATCTCGATCCGCAGCGTGCTGCCGTCGTCCAGCATCGCCTGCGAGCCGACCTCGAACGTCCCGGTCCGGACGAACCAGCCGCCCACCGGCTCGCCGCCCGCCTCCAGCCGCGGCAACCGGATCCGGTACGCCTCACCCACCGCGTACAGGGCGTGGGTGCGGCTGATGTTGGTGACCAGGACGCCGCCGTCCAGGCCGGTGATCACCCCGGCCCGCCGGGACAGCCCGCGCCCGGCCACCACGACCAGGTCCGCGTCCGGGCCGCGGCCGAACACCAGCCGGCCGCCGTCGGGCACCTCGACCGTCTCGCCGGTGGCCGTGCTGATCCTGGCCACCGGGCTGGTCACCCGTCGGATGGTAGTAGCAGCAACGACCCGCCTACCCCCGGATCCGGGGGTAGGCGGGTCCGGCCCCGGCGCGGTCTCCTGTACGGGCCCGCAGATGACGGCTACCGGGACGTCGCGGGTGACGGGGGATCGGGGGGCGGCGGCGCCGGCCGCGGGGGGCGACCGGGGGCCGCCGCCCCGCACCGGCGGACGGGGACGCCGCCCGGCCCGGACCCGCGCCGTTCCCGGAACGGGCCGCCAGGGGTCATCATGATCGGCGTGAAGTACGAGGTGGTGGCCGAGGCCTACCGGGACCTGGAGGCGGCGTCGGGGCGGCTGGTGCTCATCGACCGGCTGGCCGAGCTGATCCGGGCGACGCCCGTGGACCTGCTGGGCATGGTGTGCCTGCTGTGCCAGGGCCAGATCGCACCCGGGTTCGCCGGGATCGACCTGGGCCTGGCCGAGAAGCTGGCCATCCGCGCGGTCGCGACCGCCGCCGGGGCCGACGTCACGGAGGTCGCGAACGCCGTGCGGGAGGCCGGCGACCTGGGCGAGGCGGCCGAGCGGCTGCTGCCGGACCGGGCGCCGAGCCTGGACGTCGCCACCGTGGTCGCCACCCTGCACGAGGTGGCCGAGGCCGAGGGCACCGGCTCCCAGGGCCGCAAGCTGGAGCTGCTGGGCGGGCTGCTGACCCGGGCCACCCCGCTGGAGGCGCGCTACCTGCTGCGCCTGGTCACCGGCAACCTGCGGCTCGGCGTCGGCACCCCGACGATCGTGGACGCGCTGGCCCGGGTGTACGCCGGCGGCAAGGCCGACCGGCCGGTGCTGGAGCGGGCGTACAACATCTGCTGCGACCTCGGGCTGGTGGCCGAGACCCTGGCCCGGGGCGGGCTGGCCGCGGTCGAGGAGATCCGGGTCCGGCCGGGCAACCCGGTCCGGGTGATGCTGGCCCAGCGGCTGTCCGCGGCCGCCGACATCCTGGCCAAGCTGGGCGGGGAGTGCGCGGCCGAGTACAAGTACGACGGGATCCGGGTCCAGGCCCATCGCACCGCCGACGGCCGGATCGAGCTGTTCACCCGCGGGCTGGAGCGGGTCGGCCACCAGTTCCCGGACGTGGTCGAGGCGCTGTCGGCCGGGATCGGCCCGGCCGAGTACATCCTCGAGGGCGAGGCGGTGGCCTGGGACGCGGCCGCCGGCGAGCTGCACCCGTTCGGCGAGGTCATGTTCCGGCGGAGGCGACACGGCATCGCCGAGGCCGTCCACGACGCGCCGGTCGGCCTGTTCTGCTTCGACCTGCTCTACGCCGACGGCGAGGACCTGACCCGGCTGCCCTACCCCCAGCGCCGGGCCCGGCTGGCCGGGGCGGTCACCCCGTCCGACGGGCTCCGGCTCACCACCGCGACCGAGGTCACCACCCCCGAGGCCCTGGACGCGACCTTCGAGCAGGCCATCGCCGACGGCTGCGAGGGGCTGATGTGCAAGGCGGTCGGTCCCGACGCCGACTACCGGGCCGGCGCGAGGGGCTGGTCGTGGATCAAGCTCAAGCGGGACTACCGGACCGAGCTGTCGGACACGATCGACCTGGCCGTGGTGGGCGCGTTCGCCGGCCGGGGGCGCCGCCGGGGCCTGTACGGGGCGGTGCTGCTGGCCGCGTACGACCCCGAGGCCGACCTCTTCCGGACCGTGGGCAAGTGCGGGACGGGGTTCTCCGACGCCGAGATCGCGGCGTTGCCGGAGCGGCTGGCGCCGTACCGCAGCGACCACCAGCCGGCCCGGGTCGACGCCCGGCAGGCGCCCGACTTCTGGTTCGAGCCCGGGCCGGTGATGGAGGTGCTCAGCGCCGAGCTGACCGTCTCGCCCAACCACACCGCCGGCTGGGGCATGCTGAAGAAGGACTCCGGGCTGGCCATGCGGTTCCCGCGGTTCACCGGCCGCTGGCGCGACGACAAGACCGCGCAGGACGCGACCACGACGACCGAGCTGGTCGACCTGTTCCGCGGCGCGGGCCGCAAGGACCAGCCCACGGGCGAGTAGGGATCAGCCGGTGCCCAGCGTCTGCTGGGCCCAGTGGGCGATGTCGCCGCCGGTGAGGGCGACGGCGAGCAGGTCGGGGAAGGCGTCCGGGGTGCAGGCGAAGGCCGGCACCCCGAGGGCGGCCAGCGCGGCCGCGTTGTCCCGGTCGTAGGAGGGCGCGCCCTCGTCCGAGAGCGCCAGCAGCACCACGACGGTGACGCCGGCCGCCCTCATCGCCGCCACCCGCTTGAGCATCTCGTCCTTGACGCCGCCCTCGTACAGGTCGCTGATGAGCACGAAGAGCGAGTCGTGCGGCCGGGTGAGGAGCGACTGCCCGTACGCGATCGCCCGGTTGATGTCCGTGCCGCCGCCCAGCTGGGTGCCGAACAGGACCTCGACCGGGTCGGACAGGTGCTCGGTCAGGTCCACGACCTCGGTGTCGAAGACGATCAGCGACGTCCGCAGCGTCCGCATGCTGGCCAGCACCGCCCCGAACACGCCCGCGAACACGACCGACGCGGCCATCGAGCCGGACTGGTCGATGGCGACCACGACGTCGCGGGCGACCAGCTGGTGGCGGCGGCCGTAGCCGACCAGGCGCTCGGGCACGACCGTGCGGTGCTCGGGCAGGTAGTGCTGCAGGTTGGCGCCGATGGTGCGGGCCCAGTCGATGTCGCGCAGCCGGGGCCGGGACGTGCGGGCGGCCCGGTTGAGCGCGCCCGCCACCGCCTGCGTGGTCCTGTCGGCGACCCGGCGCTGGATCTGCTCGACCACGGTGGCCACGACCTGGCGGGCGGTGGCCTTGGTGTGCTCGGGCATGACGTTGTTGAGGCTGAGCAGGGTGCCGACCAGGTGCACGTCCGGCACCACCGACTCCAGCAGCTCCGGCTCCAGCAGCAGCTGGGTCAGCCGCAGCCGGTCGATCGCGTCCCGCTGCATGACCTGCACGACGGTGGAGGGGAAGTAGGTCCGTATGTCGCCGAGCCAGCGGGCCACCCGGGGCGCCGACCCGGCCAGCCCGCCGGAGCGGGAGCCGCCGCCGTCCTCGCCCGGCCCGTCGTAGAGGGCGGCCAGCGCGCCGTCCATGGCCGCGTCGTCCTGGCCCAGCCCGCCCTCGGGGTCGATCCCGGACTCGCCGCCCAGCAGCATCCGCCACCGCCGCAGCCGCTCGGTCCCCTCCTCGGTCACGGCGCCACCCCCAGCAGGATCCGTACGGTCGGCAGCACCGCGGCCGCCAGCTCCTCGTCCAGGTCCGCGTCCGCCTCCCCGGCTGCGGCGGCCGGGCCGCGGGTGAGCCGGTCGCCCAGCGACCGCCGCTCCGGCGCGGTGAAGGAGCCGAACGTCCGCCGCAGCAGCGGCAGCACATCGGTGAACGTGTTCGGGTCGAGCCCGCGGAGCCACTCGTCGAGCACGCCGAGCAGCGTGGCGTCGTGTACCAGCAGCAGCCCGCCGCCCTCCAGGAACCCCTCCACCCAGGCCGCCTTGGCCGGCGGGGGTGAGCCGACCGACAGGGCCCGGCTGAGCCGGATCCCGGCCTCGGCCGCGTCGATCCGGCCGCCGTCGAGCAGCAGCCGGACCAGCTGGCCGGTCACCAGCCCGTGCACGTCGTCCCGGCCGGCGATGTCGGCCAGGGTGTCGAGCCACTCCGCCCGCGTCTCCGGCTTCTCCCGCAACGCCACGGCCGCGTGCACGTCGGCGATCCGCCGGCGCAGCAGCGTCGCCGACTCGTCGTCCAGGGCGGTCAGGGCGGCCGGCAGCCCGGCCCGGATCCGCACCAGCAGGGCGTCGGCCACGTGGCCGAGGGCGGAGGTGTCGGTGGCCCGGACGTCGCCGTAGCGCAGCGCCCGGACCAGCGCCGGCAGCGCCTCCATGAGGTGGGCCACGTCGGTGTCGGCCGCGGCCCGGGCGTCCAGCGCGGCCAGCAGCGGCGGCAGCGCGTCGGGCAGGTCGGCCAGCAGGATCGCCTCGACCGCGGCGGTCAGCTCGACCAGGGTGCCCGGGGCGTCGGCGACCTTGGCCGCCGCGGCGGCGGCGACGGTGGTGCCCCAGACCGAGGCCTCCACCATGTCGACGGCCAGCTCCGGGCGCCAGGCCAGCGACCACGTCTCCCGGAACGTGCCGAGGTTGCGGGCCGCGGCCCGGGCCGGCGTGCCCCACTCGACGCCGATCAGCCGCAGCCGGTGCAGCAGCCGGCTACGGGCCAGGTCGGTGGGCTTGCGCAGGTCCAGCTCGTACGTCTTCTCGACCGCGTCCTGCTTCAGCCGGACCTTGCGGGCCTGGGCCCGCAGGTCGACGGCGAGCGGGACGGCGGGGGCGTCGTCGGGGACGGCGCCGAGGGCCTCGCCGACGACGAGCCGGCGGGCGACCAGGTCGAGCATGAGCTCGTCGCCGTCGACCAGGACGGCCCGGGTCGCCTCGGTGACCTCGGCCAGGCCGGCCAGCGGGCGGCCGCGCAGCCCGGCCAGTGCCTCGGCCAGCCGGACCGCCTCGATCACGTGCGCGCTGGAGACGGGCAGGTCCTCCTCCCGCAGCACGCCCGCGACCCGGGTCAGCCAGCGCGCCACCGGCAGGTCCGGGGTGGTGAAGAGGTGGCCGTACCAGCCCGGGCTGGTGACGCCGGCGCCGTAGCCGGAGGCGGCCGCGAGCCGGCCGTGCGTCCACGGGGCCCAGGTGACCGCGACCTTGCGCTTCGGCATCCCGGCCAGGACGCGGGCGTCGGCGGCGGCCGTGGGCAGCGGGGCGGTCAGGGCCGGGGCGTGCCAGGCGCCGCAGACGATCGCGACCTTCGAGTGGGACTTGAGGGCGGTGCGCAGGACCGTGCGCATGTACGCCTCGCGCCGGTCCTCGTGCCGCTTCTCGGCCGGGTGCTGCTCGGGGGCGGCGGCGCGCAGCTCAGCCATGGCCTCGGTGATGGCCTCGAACGGGCCGTCGCCGTCGCGGCGGGACTCGACCAGGTCCTCCCACCAGCGTTCCGGGTCGTCGAACCCGGCCGCCTCGGCCAGGATCGCCAGCGGGTCCCGCCGGACCCGCTCGACCATCTCCGCCGGCTCCTCCCGAACACTGTCCACTGTGGAGTCGGCCCGGTCGGCCAGGAGGTGGGTGGCGGGCAGGTCGCAGCAGTGCGCGGGCACGTCGTGGGCCGCGGCCCAGCTCAGCGCCTGCCACTCCGGGGAGAAGACCGCGAACGGCCAGAAGATCGCGGCCCTCGGGTCGTCGGCCGCGTACGCCAGCAGGGCCACCGGCGGGCGCATCCCGTCCGCGGCGACCAGCGGCAGCAGCGGGTCGGCGTCGGCCGGGCCCTCCACCAGCACCACGTCGGGGACGTACGCCTCGAGCGCGGCCCGCACCGACCGCGCCGACCCCGGCCCGTGGTGCCGGATCCCGAACACCCGTACCTCCGGGCCGGCCGCCGCCGGCTCGGACACCGCGCCCGCCTGGGGAGCCGGCTCGCTCACTCGGTGACCTCGCGGCAGGCCCGGTAGAACTCGCCCCAGCCGCGCCGTTCCCGCGCCACCACCTCCAGGTATTCGGTCCAGACGACGGCGTCCGCGACCGGGTCGCGGACGACCGCGCCGACGATCCCGGCCGCCGTGTCGTACGGCCGCAGCACCCCGTCGCCGAAGTGGGCGGCCAGCGTCAGCCCGGCCGTGACCACGCTGATCGCCTCGGCCGTGGACAGCGTCCCGGACGGGGACTTGAGCTTGGTCCGCCCGTCCTCGGTGACCCCGGAGCGCAGCTCCCGGAACACGCTGACCACCCGCCGGATCTCCTCCAGCGCGGCCGGCAGCTCCGGCAGCTCCAGCGACCGGCCGATCTGCTCGACCCGGCGGGCCACGATCGCGACCTCGTCCTCGAACGACGCCGGCAGCGGCAGCACGACCGTGTTGAACCGCCGCCGCAGCGCGCTGGACAGCTCGTTGACGCCGCGGTCGCGGTCGTTGGCGGTGGCGATCACGTTGAACCCCTTGGCCGCCTGGACCTCGGTCGCCAGCTCCGGCACCGGCAGCGTCTTCTCGCTGAGCACGGTGATGAGCGCGTCCTGCACGTCGCTGGGGATCCGGGTCAGCTCCTCGACCCGGGCGATCCGGCCCTCCCGCATCGCCGTCATCACCGGGGACGGGACCAGCGCCCCGGCCGTCGGCCCCTCGGCCAGCAGCCGCGCGTAGTTCCAGCCGTACCGGATGGCCTCCTCGGCGGTGCCGGACGTGCCCTGCACCAGCAGGGTGGAGTCGCCGGAGACGGCCGCGGCCAGGTGCTCGCTGACCCAGGTCTTGGCCGTGCCGGGCACGCCCAGCAGCAGCAGGGCCCGGTCGGTGGCCAGCGTCGAGACGGCCACCTCGACCAGCCGCCGCGGCCCGGTGTACTTCGGCGTGATCACCGTGCCGTCGGGCGTGGTCCCGCCGAGCAGGTAGGTCACCACGGCCCACGGCGACAGCTTCCACCGCGGCGGCCGGGGCCGGTCGTCGGCGGCGGCGAGCGCGGCCAGCTCGCCGGCGAAGGTCTGCTCGGCGTGCGGCCGCAGCAGCGTGCCGTCCACTGTGGAGGGATGGGTCAACGGAGCTCCTCGAGCATGCGGTGGCGGAAGGTGAGCGTGTCCAGGACCTCGCGCAGCGGCGGCCGCCACGGGGAGTCGGGGTGCAGCCGGTCGGCCAGCGCGGCCAGGGCCGGCGCCCGGTCCGGGTCGAACCGTACGGACAGCAGGGTCAGCAGCTGCCGGACCGACCAGTCCGGCGGGTCGGCGTTGGGCCGGGGCAGCCGGGCCAGCGCGGCTGCGGCCAGCGAGGCCGGCCACGGCGCCGGGCAGGTCGCCAGCAGCGCGGTCAGGGTCGAGGCCGGCAGCGGCTCCCGCCCGCCCAGCGCGAACACCAGCGTCCGGGCCCGGTCGGGCGGGTCCAGGGCCCGGATCAGCGGGATCAGCAGGTCCGGGGGCAGGCCGTGGCCGGCCAGCGCGGCCGCCCAGGCCGGGTCGCGGCGGCGCAGCGCGGCGTCCCGCCAGCCGGCCAGCAGGCTGTCCCGCCAGTCGCCCTCGACCCGCAGCTCCAGCACCTGGTCCGGCGGGCCGATCGCGGCCCACACCTCCAGCGGGGTCGCGCCGACGATGCGGCGCAGCCAGTAGGCCTGGCGGCCGGTGCCGTTGGGCGGCTTGGGGCTGATGCCGTCCCGGACCATGGCCGGGTCGCACTCCTCGGGCGGGGTCACCAGCAGGGCCGAGCGCAGCATCCGCCGCTCCAGCCGGATCGCGGCCCGGGCCCGCTCCGCCATCCGGCCCGCGTACGCGGAGGTGGGCAGCTGGGCCAGCGCGAGCGCGGCGAAGTGCCGGACGCTGCGGCGGCGGTCGTCCAGCGCGGTCTCCAGCAGCTCCTCGTCCGCCGGCACCGGCGCGGTGGACAGCAGCTCGGCGAACCACTCGCGGTCCTCGCCGTTCTCCTGGGCCCAGGACCCGGCCAGCAGCCGCAGGGCCGCGTCCGGGTCGGTCCGGCGCAGCCGGGCGAAGTAGCCGCGGCGGGCGGCCTGCTCGCCGTGCTCCCAGGCGCCGGGGTCGTCGGTCTCGACGCCGCGGACGGCCAGCAGGGCGGCCCAGTCCGGGCGGAACCCGGCCAGCCAGCGGCCGCGGGCGCCGAGCGCGGGCAGGACCGCCGCGGCCACCTCGCCGTCCCGGGTGGCGGCGTCGAGCAGGGCCGGCAGCAGGGCGGCCGGCGGCCGCCAGCCCCCGGCCGCGGCCGCGGTGGCCCACTCGACCAGCAGCTCCTTGCTGTTCTTGCCGCCGTCGAGGATGCGGGTCAGGTGGGCGCCGGCGACGGGCCGTACCGGCCGCCCCGGCCCGGCGCCGACCTCGGCCGGCAGCGGCAGCTCGGGCGCGCTCTGCCGGGCCCCGGCCCGCCGGTACGGGGCTAGCAGCGCGGCCGCGTCGAGCAGCTGCACGGCCGGGTCGGGCGAGTCCGGGCGGGCGGCCAGCTCGGGCGGGAGCGCGGTCAGGTCGGGTGGCCGGCGCTCCGTGCCGAGGAGGGCGGCCGCGCTCAGGTCGGCCCAGCCGGTCACAGCAGCACCAGCCCAGGACCGTCCACTACGGACAGTGGGCGCAGCCCGCGGGCGGTGAACTCGGCCGCCACGGTCACCGGCCGCCCGCCCGAGACCGCCAGCAGCCGCCACAGGTCGGCGCCGTACGGCCGCAGCGGCAGCCGCCGCCCGCTGCCGTCGCGGACCTGCCACAGCGGCTCGCCCGGCACCGGCACGACCCCGCTCAGCACCACCGGCCACGAGTACGTCCACGGGTCGGCCGCGACCGCCGCCGCGAACGCCCGGGCCGCGGCGGTCAGGTCCCCGCCGGCCGGCGCCGCCAGCGGCACCGGCTCGCCCCGCCGGTCGCCGACGAGCGCCCGCAGCGGCGCCGCCCCCGGGTAGAAGTGCAGGTCGGCGTCGAGCGTCGTGCCCGGGACCAGCGACGGGTCCAGCGCCTGGTCGGCCACCCCGAAGGACAGCACCAGCGCCGGCCGGCCGCTCTGCTCCCCGCGCAGCCAGACCCGCCGGGTCGAGATCCGCTCCTGGTCGCTGTCGCGCCGGCCCAGCACCTGCCAGCGGTCGGCCACCGCCGGAGTGGCGAGCACGTCGTCCTTGGCCACCGGGTAGCCGACCTCCCGCCGTACCGAGGCGGCCAGGCCGGGCGGCAGCCGGTCCAGGTTGCGGTGCCCGGTCACGGTCAGCCGCAGCAGGGCCAGCTCCTCCAGCAGGTCGCTGTGCCAGCCCTCGGGGCCGGCCGCGACGCCGGGCAGCCGCCGCAGGGTGCTGGCCAGCCCGGGCGCCTGCGCGTCGACCATGCGGGCCGCCACCGACTCGAAGTGGCGGTAGCCGGCGCCGGGCACGGCCGCCAGCCCGGTGCGGACCTGGTCGGCCAGCCACCGGTCCAGCTCGTCGATGCCGCCGGCCACCCGGTCCGCGCGCCGGTCCGCCCGACCCCGGGCCGCGGCCGGGTCGGGCGAGCGTGGCCCGGCCGGGGCGGCGGCGGTCTTCGCGGCCCGGGTCTGCAGCCAGGCGTGCACCCAGTCCGGGGCTTCGGCCGGGCCGACCTGCCCGTCGGACCACAGCAGCAGCAGCCCGAGCGCGTGCTTGCACGGGAACTTCCGGGACGGGCACGAGCACTGGTAGGCCGGTCCGCCCAGGTCCACCACGGTCCGGTACGGCGCCGTGCCGCTGCCCCGGCACAGCCCCCACACCGCGCCGTCGGCCTCGGCCTGACCGGTGCCGGACCAGGGCGCGGGCGTGGCCAGCCTCCGCCCGGCGGCGGCCGCGGTCGCGTCCGGGGCCAGCGCCAGCACCTGCTCAGCGCTCCAGACGGTCACCAGACCCGGTCCGCTGTGCCCGGTTCGCGGGGATTCGCCAGCACCCCGCCAGGATAGGGAAGAGCACCGACAGTTCCGGTCGTGGGGCAGGATGACCCCATGGCCTCGTACGAGCTGAATGCGGCGGCGGTGGACAAGGCGCGAGCACTGATCGCGTCCCGGCAGTACGTGCTGGACAGCGACTGGGGCCGGGTCCAGCCCAAGGCCGACGCCGAGAACGCCTACCTCGAGTCGCACTCGATGGAGGACTACGCGCTCTGGCACCTCGGGCTGACCGAGGGCGCCACCGACGGGACCAAGGGGCGGTACGCGTTCGTCTACGGCGACCTCCGCCGGCTGCACCGCAGCGGCCTCATCGCCTGCGTCTACCGGGCCGCCGAGTGGCGCCACAAGGAAGTCGAGCTGGCCGCCCACGACCTGCTCCAGGAGCTCGACCGCAAGGCCGGCATCGCCTAGTCGGCCCCACCGGGCAGACTGTGCCGATGGCGTACGACGAGGAGCTGGCCGAGCGGGTGCGTGCGGTGGTGGCGGCCGAGCCCGCGCTGACCGAGAAGCGCATGTTCGGCGGGCTGGCCTTCCTGGTCCACGGGCACCTGGCCGTCAGCGCCAGCGGCCAGGGCGGCCTGCTGCTGCGGGTCGACCCGGCCGAGGCGGACGCCCTGCTCGGCCCGTCGGTGACCCGCTTCGTCATGCGCGGCCGCGAGCTGGCCGGCTGGCTGCACGTCGCCCCCGCCGCGGTCGCCACCGACGACGCCCTGCGCACCTGGGTCACCCACGGCCTCACCTACGCCCGCTCCCTGCCCCCGAAGTGACCCGGCCGGGACCGTACTGTCGCGGTCGACGAGAGGAGCGCGGATGAGCGCGTACTGGATCAATACCTTCGGGGTCGTGCGGGATGCCGAGAAGCTGGCGGCGTACGCGGCGCTGGCGGGGCCGGCGATGGAGGCCGCGGGCGGCCGGTTCCTGGCTCGCGGCCTCCCGGCGGCCGCGTTCGAGGGCGGGAAGGTGGAGCGGACGACGCTGATCGAGTTCCCGAGCGTGGAGGCCGCCGTCGCGGCCTACCACAGCCCGGCCTACCAGGAGGCCCTGCGCGCCCTGGACGGTGCCGCCGACCGCGACATCCGCATCATCGAGTCCGCCCCCTGACCGTCCATACGGGACTCAGTTGCCCTTCACGTTGACGAGCTGGTGGAGGGTGTGGCGGATGTCGACCAGGTCGGCGGCGTCGGCCATGACCTGGTCGATGGGCTTGTAGGCGTCGGGGTGCTCGTCCAGGAACGCGTCGGAGTGGCCCCAGGCGATGCCGGTCATCCGCCGCTCCAGGTCGGCCCGGTCGAACAGGCGCCGGGCCGCGGTCCGGGAGTGGTTGCGGCCGGCGCCGTGCGGGCTGGAATGCAGCGACATCACGTTGCCCTTGCCCACGACCACGTACGACGCCGCGCCCATCGAGCCCGGGATCAGGCCCCACTGACCCTCCCGGGCCGAGATCGCGCCCTTGCGGGACAGCCAGACCTCGCGGCCGAAGTGCCGCTCCCGCTCGGTGTAATTGTGGTGACAGTTGATGACCTGCTCGGCGACCACGTCGGCGTCCAGGAACCGCGCGGTCTGCTCGACCACCCGGTCCATCATCTCCTCCCGGTTGAGCAGCGCGAACCGCTGGGCCCAACGCAGCGCTTCCAGGTAGGCGTCGAACTCCGGCTCGCCCTCGACCAGGTAGGCCAGGTCGCGGTCCTCCAGCTCGATGAACCGGCGCCGGCACTGCTCCTGGGCGACCAGGATGTGCTTCTGGGCCAGCCGGTTGCCGACCCCGCGCGAC
>DATDKW010000056.1:0-4928 GCA_036519715.1 Mycobacteriales bacterium | reverse complement strand
GGTGGCGAGGTAGCCGGCGGCCTGCTCGTCCACCCCGACGTCCGGCACCTCCAGCGACGGCATCCCGCCGTTGACGAAGACCATGTGCACGCCCTCGTCCTTGAGCTGCCGGTAGTGGTCGTGCGAGGCCCGCACGTCGGTGGCCTCGGGGGAGACGAAGACCATCCCCTCGACCCCGCGGGCCAGCAGCATCCGGACGTACTCCTCCTCCCGGATGGAGGCCGACCGGGTGTTGCAGAGCACGGTCGAGTAGCCGCGGGCGGCCGCGCGGGTCTCCAGCGCCTCGGCGAAGGCGGGAAAGACCGGGTTGGACAGCTCCGGGATCAGCAGGCCGAGCACGCCGGTCCGCTGCAGCGCGCCCAGCCCCCGCGGGCTGTACGGCTTCTCCGCCAGCACCCGCAGCACCCGGCGGCGGGTCTCCTCGTTGACCCCGGCCCGGCGGTTGAGCACCCGGCTGACCGTCGAGATGCTGACACCTGCAGCCTCGGCGATCTCCGCCAGTCCCGGCACCTTGGCCTCCTGACCTGCAACTGCTCGATACTTTGCACGATTGCGGCAAGGATTTGCAAGGGCGGCCCCGGTACGTCCGGAACGTACAGTCCGTGACCCTGGTCACGGGTTGTCCGAGCACCTAGGGTGAACGCGAGGTTTCCGACCGCCGCGGCGCGCGTCGGGCAGGACCCGGACAGAGAGGCAACGTCATGGCAGAAGTTCAGTACGTGGGAGCATCGCGAATCTATCCGGGCAACCCGGTTCCGGCGGTGAACGAGCTCGATCTCGACGTCGCCGACGGCGAGTTCATGGTGCTGGTGGGCCCGTCGGGCTCGGGCAAGTCGACCGCGCTGCGGATGCTCGCCGGTCTCGAGGACGTCGACCGCGGTGAGATCCGGATCGCCGGCAAGGACGTGTCCAACAAGCCGCCGAAGGACCGGGACATCGCGATGGTGTTCCAGAACTACGCGCTCTACCCGCACATGACCGTGGGCGAGAACATGGGCTTCGCGCTGAAGCTCAAGGGCGTCAACAAGTCCGAGCGCGACGCGCAGGTGCTGCAGGCGGCCAAGCTGCTGGACCTGGAGCGGTTCCTGGACCGCAAGCCCAAGGCGCTGTCCGGTGGCCAGCGCCAGCGCGTGGCCATGGGCCGCGCCATCGTCCGGTCGCCCGCCGTGTTCCTCATGGACGAGCCACTATCCAACCTGGACGCGAAGCTGCGGGTGGAGACCCGGGCCAACATCGCAGCCCTGCAGGCCCGGCTGGGCACGACCACGATCTACGTGACCCACGACCAGATCGAGGCCATGACCATGGGCCACCGGGTGGCGGTGCTCAAGGACGGGCTGCTGCAGCAGGCCGACACGCCCCGCAACCTCTACGACAATCCCGGCAACGCCTTCGTGGCCGGGTTCATCGGCTCCCCGGCCATGAACCTGAAGACCGCCCCGGTGGTCGACGGTGAGGCCAAGCTGGGCGGGCTGTCGGTGCCGCTGCGCTCGGCCGCGGCGTCGGGACTGTCCTCGGTGACGCTGGGCATCCGGCCCGAGGCGTTCCAGGTCGCGACCGACGGCCAGGAGGGCCTGCAGCTGCGGGTCGACATCGCCGAGGAGCTCGGCGCCGACGCCTACATCTACGGCACTTCCACCCTGGAGAGCGGCGAGGAGCAGTTCGTCGTCCGCGTCGACGGCAGGCACGTCCCGCACATGGGCGACACGATCACGCTGATCGTCCCGCCCGGCAACGAGCACGCGTTCCACCCCGAGACCGGCGAGCGCCTCGGCGACTAGTCAATCTCCGCGACAGGGCCGGCCTCCTCCCGGAGGCCGGCCCTGTCGCATGTGGACTCCCTTGTGCGCAGGGGTCCACAGTGGAGTGTCGGCTCAGGCCCGGCGGCGGGCGACCAGGACCGCGTCGGAGAGGATCGTGCCGTGCTCGGCCTCGTGGCCGGTGGCCGGCCGCTGCCGCTGCTCCGCCGCGACGATCTCCCAGGCCGCCGGCTCGAGGTCTGCGGCCAGTTCCGCGGCGCTCGGGTAGACCCCCGGCGCGTGCCCCCCGTGCTCCGCGCCCCCACCGTGGCCGGCGCCCGGCCCGGCATCGTGCCCGTGGCCGGCGCCCGGGCCGGCGCCCTCGCCGATGTCGTGGCCGACGACCAGGAGCGTCCCCCCGGGCGCCACCGCGCCCGCCAGCCGCCCCAGCACCGCCTTGCGCGCCTCGGCCGCCGGATGCAGGAACTGCACCGACACCAGGTCGTACGAGCCCGGCGGGGTCCAGGTCCGCAGGTCGGCCCGGACCCAGTCGACCCGGTCGGCCAATCCGGCCGCCTCCGCCGCCCGGGCGCCCCGCTCCAGCGCCGCGCCGGCGAAGTCCACCGCCGTCACCTGCCAGCCCCGGCCGGCCAGCCAGAGCGAGTCGCCGCCCTCGCCGCTGCCGGCGTCCAGCGCCGTACCGGGCCGCAGCCCGGCGGCCTCGGCCACCAGCCAGTGGTTCGGCCGCCCGCTCCAGACCGCGGTCGTCCCCCGGTACCGCTCCTCCCAGGGCGCCTGCTCGAACCAGCTCACCGGGCCCCTTCCGGAACCAGCCCGGCGACGGCCCGCCGGGTGTCCTCCTCCACCAGGTCGGCGTTGATTGCCGCACCGGCCAGCAGACCGGCCGCGGCCGACCCGATGACCTGACCACGTAGGTCGGTGACGTTGCCGGCCGCGTACACACCCGGCACCGTGGTCTCGCCGGTCGGCCCGACGGCCAGGTAGCTGCCCAGCACCGTCCCGCCCGTCTCCATCGGGACCGGGGACAGGCCGAGCGGGGCCAGCAGGTCGGTCCGGGCGGTGAACCTCGGCGCCACCACCAGGGCCTGCCGCGGCACCAGCCGCCCGTCCGCGAGCCGGACGTCGGCGCCGCCCTCGACGCCGGTCACCGGTTCGGTCTCGACCACGATCCCGCGGGCGCGCAGCCGCGTCAGCTCGTCCGCGGTCGGTTCCGGCGCGGTGTGCCGGAACAGCGTCACGTCGGCCGACAGCTGCCGCCACAGCAGCGCCGCGTGCACCGCCAGCGGCCCGGTCCCGAGGATCCCGATGGCCTGGTCCCGCACCTCCCACCCGTGGCAGTACGGGCAGTGCAGCACGGTGCCGCCCCAGCGCTCGGCCAGCCCCGGCACCGGCGGGAGCTCGTCCACCAACCCGGTCGCCACCAGCAGCCGGCGGGCCTCGACCACCTGTCCGGTCAGCCGCACCTCGAACCCGCCGCCGTCCAGCGCCCGCAGGCCGGTCACCGAGTCGGCCCGGACCTCCGCGCCGTAGCCGGTCACCTCGGCCCGGCCGATCGCGAGCAGCTCGGCCGGCGGCGTCCCCTCCCGGGCCAGGTAGTTGTGCACGTGCCCGGCCGGGGCGTTGCGCGGGGAACCCGCGTCGACCACCAGCACCGAACGGCGGGCCCGGGCCAGGGCCAGGGCCCCGCTCAGTCCGGCCGCGCCGCCACCGATCACCACCACGTCGTAAGTCATGGCACCGACCCTGGACCTCCCGGCCGCCGACGGCAAGGAACTTTGCCGGACCGGCAATTCCGAGGCGGGCTGGATCCGCAAATCTCTCCTTTGCTATCTTCCGGCCGGCCGTTGACACTGGCGCCGCCGGCCTCCGGCGCACCGGGCCGGTCGCCGGACTCCACAGCAGGTCCGGCCCGAGACCTCAACACGCAGGTCATGGGTCGGATCCCTAATCTGCGGGGGTCCCCGATCGGCCGAACGGTCGAACGCCACCCGCCGGTCGTACGCGCACCCCCAATTTTGGGCGCCGGTTCATGGACCGAACGGGGGTAGTGGCCGGTTTGCCTCCAGCGCAGACTCGTCCTCGCCACCACGAGTGCACCAGCCGACGACCCTGAGGGTCCCGGAACTCCTTCGAGTCCGGGTCCTTCTTCGGCGCGGCCGCAGCGCCCGCGATGGCGACGTCGAGCGCCGCTACCAGCGGCGTCCGTATCGAGGACGCGTTGCCGTGACCGCGGACGGCCCCCGGCCGCCTGCGGAAAGTGACCCGCGTCTGTTTCCCATCGCTGGACCACCGCACGAGGGATTGGGAGAACCCGGAGTGACTGCGGCGGTCCGGCGGGTGCACGCGCACGACACGGCGCCGGGCGCGGCGTGATCGCTCGATCCAACTGGAGGTTGGTCCGATGACCGAAGTCGTGGACGAGACCCAGGAGACCGGCAGTGGCGTCTCCCGGCGGAACGTCCTGTGGGTGGGCGCGGTGGGGGTGGCCGCGGTCGGCCTGGGCGCCGGCAAGGTGCTCATGCAGCCCTCCTTGCAAGCGCGCGGGCTGGCGAACGCCGACGGCGTGTTCGGCGCCGCCTCGATCGCGCTCGCCGACGCCATCTACATCGAGGCGTTCCCGACGTCCCCGTTGATCCTGAACCCGTTCAGTGACCCGCTGGTCATTCCGCCGGCGGCGACGCCGGTGCCGCCGGCGGAGTACCAGAACTGGCCGAAGCCGCCCGGTCCGGGGCTGGGTCAGCAGAACTCGTTCGGGAACGAGACCCACCAGCTGTGGCCCAGCGCCATCGGCTACCCGGACCCGATCGTCTACAAGTTCGACCTGCTCGTCCGCAGCCACTCCTTCACCACGTCGCAGGTGCTGCCCATCGACAAGGACGGCAACAGCGCGCCGTCCTACGACGCGGCCGGGACCACCTACCCGGCCGGGACGCGGCGGACGCTGCCGCCGTCGACGATCTACGGCTTCAACGGCACGTTCCCGGGGCCGCGGATCAACGCCGAGTACGGCAAGCCGGTGCTGGTCCGCTTCGAGCACCATCTGGATGAGAACCCGCTGAACCTGGACCGGCAGGACTTCGGGTCGCCGGACTACTCGTTCCTGACCCACCTGCACAACGGGCACACGGCGCCGGAGTCCGACGGCAACCCGCACTACTCCATGCTCTT
>DATDKW010000055.1:0-5716 GCA_036519715.1 Mycobacteriales bacterium | reverse complement strand
GCTGATCCTGCCGGCCGACGTGTCCTGGACGGAGGGCGCGCAGACCGCGGCGCCCTGGGCGCCGCCGCCGCTGGTCCCCGCCGCCCCGTCGGCGATCGACGCGGCGGCGGAGGCCGTGGCGGCCGGCGAGCAGACGATGCTCCTGCTCGGCGGGCGCGCGCTGTCCGCGGCCGGGCTGGAGGCCGCGAGCCGGGTCGCCGCCGCGACCGGCGCCCGGGTGCTGGCCGAGACCTTCCCGGCGCGGATGGAAGGGGGTGCCGGCGTCCCGGCGACCAGGCGGCTGGCCTACCTGGCCGAGCAGGCCGAGCAGCAGCTCGGCGGGGTACGGACCCTGGTCCTGGCCGGCGCCGTGTCGCCGGTGTCGTTCTTCGCCTACCCGGGGCGCGGCAGCGACCTCGTTCCGGACGGGTGCGAGGTCGTGCTCCTGGCCGAGGCCGGCCAGGACGTCGAGGCCGCGCTGATCGCGCTGGCCGACCGGGTGGCGGCGGACACCGCGGCCGAGCCCGCCGCGTACGGGCCGCCGGCCCCCGAGCCCGGTCCGCTCAGCCTGGCCAACCTGCCCGCGGCGATCGCGAGCACCCTGCCCGACGGCGCCATCGTCGTCGACGAGGCCAACACCTCCGGGCTCGGCCTGCCCACCGCGCTGGCCCGCGCCGCGCGGCACACCCTGCTCACCCTGACCGGCGGCGCCATCGGCCAGGGGATGCCGGTAGCGACCGGCGCGGCCATCGCGGCCCCGGACCGCCCGGTCCTCAACCTGGAGGCCGACGGCAGCGCGCTCTACACGATCCAGGCGCTGTGGACCCAGGCCCGGGAGCGGCTCAACGTCACCACGGTCCTCCTCAACAACTCCGCGTACGCCATCCTGCGGATGGAGCTGGCCCGTACCGGCGCCGGCGACATCCCCGGCGCGGCGTCGGCCCGCATGCTCGACTTGTCCGACCCCACCCCCGACTTCGTGCATCTGGCGACCGGCCTCGGCGTCAGCGCGAGCCGGGCCACCACGGCCGCCGAACTGGTGGACCAGCTCACCCACGCCTACCGCGAACCAGGCCCACACCTCATCGAGGCGATCGTCCCGCCCCTTCTCTGACCCGGTTCGAAGACCGACGGACTGTCCGCCGTCCTTATTGTCGGGCTCGGTGCGCTCGACCCTGACCTGGTGTGAGGCCGTACAGCTGGCCGGTCGGTCGGTCGAGAGGAGGGCAGCCCGGTGGTTGATGAGGTGATCCTGGGCTCGGCGACGGAGACAATGGCCGCGCTGCGGTCGGGTCGGACGTCGGCTCTGGAGCTGACCGAGGCAGTGCTGGCGCGGATCGACGCCGTCGACGGCCAGGTCAACGCCATGGCCTCGGTACGGCGGGAGGCGGCGCTGCGGGATGCGGCAGCAACCGCCCGACGCCGGGACTGGTGCCGCTGACCGGATTCGCCCCGCCCGGCCCCGATCGCCGAGGCGAGCGAGCGGGCCCACCAGTCGGTCACCTGAGCTGGGCCAGGTGCGGTGTTTTCCCCGCTGACGGGCCCGGTGGCGGCGGCGATGCTCGGGACATGCCTGTCCTATGGAGGTCCGCCGCGCGCCGCGCCTACGCTGCCTGCGCCTATGCCTCGTTCTTGGCCGTCTCGCTGTGGGCCGTGGTCTTCCTGACCGGTCGCGGGCCGGTGCCGACCGTCGATTCCGCCCGGTCCGGCCCGGCCTGGTCGGCGGTGCTGGTCGATCTCGGCCTCTGGGTCCTGTTCGGGCTCCAGCATTCGGTGCTGGCCCGGGCCGGCGTCAAGCGGCGGCTGGCCCGAGCCGTGCCGGGACGGGTGGAGCGGAGCACGTACGTGCTGGCCACCAGCCTCGTCCTGGGGCTGATGTTCTGGCAGTGGCGCGCGCTGCCGGCGACCGTCTGGCACCTCCACGCCCAGCCCTGGGTCACGGTCGTCTGGGTTCTCTATGGTGCCGGGTGGGTGACCGCGGTCGCGGCGACGTTCATGATCGACCATGGGGAATTCCTGGGGCTGCGGCAGGGCGGCTGGCTCCGGGACCGGCCGCAGTCGGCGTCCGTCTCCCGCCGCTGGCTCTACTCCTGGGTCCGGCACCCGATGATGCTGGGCCTGCTCGTGGCGTTCTGGGCCACGCCGGTCATGACGGCCGGCCACCTCCTGTTCGCGCTGGCCGCGTCCGGCTACATCGCGGTCGGTGTCCACTTCGAGGAACGGGACCTGCGCCGGCAGCTCGGAGCCGCCTACGCCGACTACGCCGCGCAGGTGCCCCGGATCGTGCCCGGCCGCATCCCGTCCCGGCGGCGCCGCGAGGCCGTGAGCGCGGACTGCTGAGTACGGGCCGTCCGGGCCCGGGCGCGGGGCTAGCATGCGCCGAGGGAAGGGTCCCGATGGTCCTGGACGTGCGCATCGCTGTGCTGGGGGGCTTCGACGTCGTCGTGGCCGGTTCGCCGGTGCCGCGGGCCGAGTGGCGCCGCCGCCAGGCCGCGAACCTCGTGAAGCTGCTCGCGCTCACCCCCGGGCGGGCCCTGCACCGGGAGCAGGTCACCGACCGCCTCTGGCCGGACCTCGACGTCGACGCGGCCGGACCGCGGCTGCACAAGGCCGCCCACTACGCCCGGCGGTCCCTCGGCTCGCCGCGGGCGCTGGTCCTGGACGGGGAGACCGTCGCCCTCCTCCCGGACGACCGGGTGGAAGTGGACGCCGCGGTCTTCCAGGCCCTGGCCGAGGCGGCGCTCGAGGCCCGGGACGGCGCGGCCGCCGGGCGCGCGGCGGACGCGTACCCGGGAGACCTCCTGCCCCAGGACCCGTACGAGCCCTGGGCGGAGGAACCGCGGGACCGGCTGCGGCTGCTGCACCGGGACATGCTCCGGCTCGCCGGCCGGTGGGAGGCGCTGGCCGCGGCCGAGCCCGCCGACGAGGAGGCCCACCTGGCGATCATGTCCGCGCTCGCCGGCCGGGGGGAACGGCGGGCGGCGCTGCGCCAGTTCGAGCGGCTGGAACGGGCGCTGCGGGCCGAGCTGGGGGTCGCCCCGGGCCCGGCCGCGCTGGCCCTGCGGGAGGAGCTGCTGGCGGCAGCGGACCCGCCGGCGGCGCCGGACCGCGCCCCGCCCGGGCGGGCCGGGCTGGTCGGCCGGGACGCCGAGGTGGAGCGCGTGCGCCGGCTGCTGGCCGCCGTCCGCCAGGGGCAGGGCCGGGTGCTGTTCGTCGCCGGCCCGGCCGGGGTGGGGAAGACCAGCCTGCTGGCCTGCATCGAGGACGCCGCCGAGGGCGGCCGCATGCGGGTCGGCACGGGCGTGGCGGCCCGGATCGACGGCGCCTGGCCGTACGCGCCGGTGCTGGAAGGGCTCGCCGACCTCTGCCGCCGGCACCCGGCCCTGCTGGACGGGCTGGACGACGTCTTCCGGGACGAGATCGAGCGGGCGCTGTCCGGGCGGGACTCCCGCTGGGACGGGCAGGGCACCCACCAGCGGCTCTTCGTGGCCGCGGCCGAGCTGGTGCGGCTGGCCGCCGCCGGGGCCGGCGTGGTGCTGGTGGTCGACGACGCCCACCAGGCGGACGAGGCCAGCCTGCGACTGCTGCACTTCCTGGCCCGCAGCACCCTGACCGAGCCGGTCCTGCTGGTGCTGGCCCACCGCCCCGTCCCGGCCGGGGTGCTCGCCGAGGTGCGGGGGAGCCTGCTCGGGCGCGGGGCGGCGGTCACCCTCGACCTGGCCCCGCTCGGCCCGGCGGACGCCGCGGCGCTCGCCCGCCGGTACGCGCCCCAGGCCGCCGCCCCGGCCCTCGACGGCATGTACGCCGCGTCCGGCGGTCTGCCGTTCACCGTCGTGGAGCTGGCCCGGGCCGCCGGGTCCGGTGCCGTGCCGGCGGGTCCGCAGGCGCTGCCGGCCCCGCTGCGGGAGGCCCTGACCGCGGTGGCCGTGCTGGGCTCCACTTTCGACACCGACGAGTTCACCGCGCTCGTGGAGTCCAGCGACGAGGCCGCGTACGCCCTGCTGGACCGGGCCCTCGCGCTCGGGGCGCTGCGGCGGACCGAGGACGGGTACGAGTTCCCGCACGCGCTGTTGCGGACCTCCCTGCTCGACGCGGCCGGCGCGGGCCGGCGGCGGGCGGCGCACCGCCGGGCCGCCGCCGCCCTGCAGCGGCTGGACCGGTCCCCGGCCCGGATCGCGCACCACCTCGTCCAGGCCGGGGACGCGCGGGCCGCGGTGCCCTGGGTGCTCCGGGCCGCGGAGACGGAGGCCGCCCTCGGCGCGTACCGGGACGCGCTCGCGACGCTGGAGCCGATCCGCGACCACGTCGCCGGCGGCGACCTGGCCCGGGTGCTCGAGCTGCGGGCGGACCTGCTCGGCGCGGGCGGGGACATGGGGGCGCCGGGCGCGTACCGGGAGGCGATCGGGGCCGCGACCGACCCGGTGGCCCGGGCCCGGCTGCGCATCCAGCTGGCCCGGGCCGCGACGATGGCCGGTGACCTGGACACCGCGGAGGCGGCGCTGGCGGGGCTGGAGCTGGACGACAGCGCCAACGACGCGGCGCTGCTGCTCGCCCGCGGCCGCCTGGCCTTCCTCCGGAACGACTTCGCCGTCGCGGACGAGGCGGTCGCCGAGGCGCGGCGGCGGCTGGCGACGAGCGGGGCGACGGACTGGCGGCTCTTCGACCTCGTCACGCTGCAGGGGCTGATCGCCCACCACCGCGGGGAGTGGTTCCAGCGCCTGCGCACCGAGCTGCGGTGGGGGACCCGCCGGCCGGAGCTGGCCGTCGGGATCTTCGACTCGCACCTGTGCGTGGCCGAATACCTGCTCTACGGTCCCACCCCGTACGCGGAGGTGCTGGAGCTGGCGGCCGAGCTCCGGGCCACCGCGGAGCGGGCCGGGGTGCTGCGCGCGGTCGCCTTCGCGACGGCACTGCGCGGCGAGGCGGCGCTGCTGTCCGGCGACCTCGACCTGGCCGAGCGCGAGCTGGTCCAGGCCGTCGACCTGCACCACGACCTCGGCTCGCCGGCCGGCGAGGCGCACTCGCTGCAGCGGCTCGCCGAGGTGCACCTCGCCCGGGGGCACCGCGACGAGGCGGCCCGGCTGCTGCGCCGGGCGCTCCCGCTCGCCCGCTGGTCGATGATCGGGTCCCACCTCATGCACCGGCTCTACGGCTCGATGATCAGGGCGGCGCCCGACCCGCAGGCGGCCCGGGACGTCGTCCACCGGGCCGAGGCGACCATGGCCGACCAGGACTTCTGCCGCTTCTGCTCGATCATGCTGGCCGTCCCTGCGGCCGCCGCGTGCGCGGACGTCGGCGACCTCGACGACGCCCGCCGTCACCTGCGGATCGCCGAGCACTCCGAGGGGTTGTGGGAAGGGACGGCCTGGCAGGCCTCCCTGCTGGAGGTCCGGGCCCACCTCGCCGCGGCCGAGGGCCGGACCGACGAGGCGCACCGGCTGCGGACCGAGGCCGAGGCGCTCTTCGACGCGGCCGGTCAGCCGCTCGACGCGGCCCGCTGCCGGTCGTGGACGCCCGCCCCAGCTGGTTGAGCCCTCCGGCCGGGCGGCGGCCGGCGACCGGCCGGGCCGGCTGAGCCCCCAGCCCGGACGGCGACCCTCCGGGCGGGCGGCGGGGCCCGGTGGCCCACGCTCACCGGCCGGTGCCGGTCACGCCGCGGTCGCCGTCTGCGCGGCCGTCACCGCGCCGTCGCCCTGCGCGGCCGCCGTCGCGGGCCGGTGCGAGGCCGGCCTCGCGG